>SLGK01000001.1 GCA_007123775.1 Anaerolineae bacterium
CCGTACTCTACACTCCGTACTCTACACTCCGTACTCTACACTCCGTACTCTACACTCCGTACTCTACACTCCGTACTCTACACTCCGTACTCTGCACTCCGTACTCTGCACTCCGTACTCTGCACTCCGTACTCTACACTCTGCACTCTACACTCTCTACTCTTCCCGCTCACGCAGGTGGGGAAAGAGCAGGACTTCGCGGATGGTGCTTTGGTTGGTTAAGAGCATCACCAGGCGGTCTACGCCGACGCCAAAGCCGCCGTTGGGTGGCATACCGTAACGCATGGCCCGCAGATAATCCTCGTCGATGGGGTTAAGCTCATCATCCCCCTGCTTGTACATCTGTTGCAGTTCTTCAAACCGCTTCTGCTGCTCCAGGGGATCATTTAGTTCAGTAAAAGCGTTGCCCATCTCCATACCGGCAATGAAAAACTCAAATCGCTCCACGTGGTTGGGATCGTCGGGCAATCCTTTGGCCAATGGCGAGATGTCGCGGGGGTATTGCGTGATAAAAGTGGGCTGAATAAGCTTGGGTTCCACAAAGTCACCCAACAGGCCATCGATCAGCTTGCCCCAACTGGCGTTGTCCGGGGCATGGCCACCAGCCGCACGAATGGCTGCCCTCAGGCTGGCAGCGTCAGGATAGGCCATGTAATCAATTTCGGCAAACTGTTTGATAGCTTCACGCAGCGTGAGGCGTGGCCAGGGTGGTTTAAGTTCAATAGTATAGTCGCTATACGAAATTTCTGTCTTACCTAGCACCTGTTCGGCCGTGTAGGCCACCATCTGCTCGGTGAAATCCATCACGTCATGATAGTCCCAATAAGCGGCGTAAAATTCAAGCTGGGTGAATTCCGGGTTATGCTTGAAACTCACTCCTTCATTGCGGAAGTCACGGCCGATTTCATAGACCCGCTCCAGCCCCCCCACCAGCAGTCGCTTCAGGTACAGTTCAAAAGAGATGCGTAGGTAAAGCTCTTGCTTGAGCTGATTGTGGAAAGTGGTAAACGGCCGGGCCGCAGCCCCGCCATACAACGGCTGCAAAATAGGTGTTTCCACTTCCAAAAAGTCATGGTCATCCAGAAAGCGGCGCAGTGCAGCCACCACTCTGGCCCGCGTGCGGAAAATGTCGCGCACGTGGGGGTTAACGGCCAGGTCGGCGTAGCGCTGGCGATAGCGCTCTTCCACATCAGCAAACGCGCTGTAGCGGATCAGTTCGCCGTCCACCTCTTGCTCTTTGGCCACGGGCAGCGGGCTGAGCGATTTCGCCAGCAGCTTCCATTCGTACACGCGCAGGCTGATTTCGCCAGTGCGCGTCCGCATCATGGTGCCACTGGCCTGGATGAAGTCACCCAGATCGGTTAATTTTCGCAAAATACGGTGAGATTCTTCACCCACGTCGGCGCGGCGGATGAATAGTTGTAAACGGCCGTGTTCATCTGTCAGATCCGCAAAAACCGTCTTGCCCATATCCCGCATGGCCGTTAAACGGCCGCACAGGGTTACTTCGACAACTTCATCTTCGGCGGCTGCCTCAAAAAGGTCGGCGGCCGCGTCGGTTGTGTGAGTGCGTTCAGCACGGAGGGGATACGGATTGATTCCCGCTTCTTCTAACTGGCCTAATTTTTCTAACCGCTGCTCTTCTAATCTGGATGGCTGCCAACTCATAAACAGGTCCGGCTTATTCAATTTTCTTCACTTCAAAGGTGATAATGCCGTTGGGTGCATTGACCTGTACAGTCTGGCCCACTTTGGCCCCCAACAACGCTTTGCCCAACGGACTCTCATTAGAGATGCGTCCTTCAACCGGGTCAGCTTCAGCCGCACCAACCAGATGATAACGCTCCTCATCGTCACTACCTTCTTCGACAACCGTCACCTTACTGCCAACGCGCACGGTGTCTGTTTTACCGTTGGTGTCGGTGATTAACTGGTAGTTGTTAAGAATCTCCTCAAGCTCCTGAATACGCCCTTCTAAGAAGGATTGCGCGTTACGGGCCGCTTCCAGTTCAGCGTTATCGACAAAATCGTCATCCTGGCCATCTTCAAAAGCCCGGTGCAGCCGCTCGGCGACTTCCTCCCGGCCTTCGGTCCGCAGCCGGTGTAACTCTTCTGTCAATTTTCGTAAGCCATCTTCCGTTAATAAATGTGGTTTGTTTAGAGCCATGTTGCCCCCAATATAACGAAAAATACCACGAAAAGGCGTGGTATCTTCCAGAGTTTTTTATGTAGAGCCAGGATTATACCAAATAAAGAATTATTGTAAAGAGCAAGATCAACGGCGAGAATGACGGCGTTTTGGCAGCGGCTACGCCGTTCTTACGGCTCTACGGACAGCTCAACGATGGGCAAACTCTCGGCAGCGGGCGTCCCTACCAATTCGAGACGTTCGCCAGTCTGCCAGTTGTAAAAGCCGGTCAGGAGCTGGTAGTTACCAGGGGGCGCGTCGGCCGGAACGGGAATGGCGTAGCGAGCCATGACGTAGTCGCCAATCGACCAATGCGCCATCGGATAGACACCCCGACAGGGATCGCCATCGTCCTGCCCCCACAGCGGCCCGCCGGTAGCGGAATTGAAGGCCGGACCCAACAGGTGATTGAAAGCGCTGATACGGCCGTCTTGCGCCTCATCCACCCGATAATAGAGCGAGAAAAAAAGTATTTCCCCGGCCTGAACGGAAATCGCTGGCGGGTCAAAGCCGAGCAGGGTCAGACCATTGGGCCATACGGCCGTTGCCGGTTGCGCTGGCTGCCATGCCTGAGCGGCCAGCCGGGGTGCCGCATACCCCAGATGATAAGGCGGCGGTTCAGGCAGCCACCTTTCTGTTACCAGGCCGGTCCAGGGGAACAGGCTGGTAAGTTCGGGCAGCGGCGGCCGGCCCTCTGGCGGCAAGAAGGCCAGCAGATATTCATCCTCTGGCGGCAAAACGGCACAGCCTGTGCCCGGATAAGCGGCCAGTCCGGTAGCCACATCGCCAGCCGCTACCGGCGCGTGGTCCGGCGGCGCATAATGGAGATAGAGTGGCTCTGCCGGCCAAACCTGCCACAACAGTTCTTCCACGACGGCCGCCCGCGCCAGGTCAATCTCCAGGTTGCTGCGCGGCTCATCGTCGCCCCGGCTGGCTGGCCAGGGCCGGGTTTCACAGTCAGCGATCATGGCAGCCGTTAAAGTGCGCGCACCAAGCACTACCTTGTTGTCAGCCACCAGCTTGACGTTAGGCTGGAAACATTCCACGTAGCCCACCGGCGGGTAACGCTCGTGGGCCATACGGCGAAACAAGTCCGGGTCCACCGGATTTTGGGCCACCACGCGATCATTTAAGCCGTAGGTGTCGATAAAATTCACGGTAGGCAGCACCCAGGCCGGCACGCCAACCGGCCCGACGACAAGCACGGGATGCGTTTCGGGCGCAACCAGCAGACCCATCTCGCGGGGCGGATAGATAGCAACCTGATGCTCGTAAAATGCCTTGTGCTCTTGATGGCGCATGCCCACGTGGTGGGGAATTAGCCAGGCTTGCAGGCTATCAAACAGTTGGGTGTAAGGCTGCATCACGGCCGGAAAGTAGGGTGTCACCGGCACCACCATGACGTAGGTGTCCTCGCGGCTGGTCAGCTCGCGCGTCGCGGCCCAATGGGTCCACGGTATGGGGATTGCACTTAGAATGATGAGCGCCAGCATAAGGAGTGTCTGGCTGGCCGTAGCCGCCAGCGCATTGAGCAGCCAGACGGCCGTTAACAAGAGCAACGGGATTAGATGGCTGTATACCCGGTATTCAAAGAAGTCGCCGCCAATCAGAAACGTGTAGTAACTCAGGTGGGCCAACAAGACACCTACCGCGGCTAAGGTTACGGGCCAATGGGTGTCAAAAAGCAGCCGGTCGGGCCTGTGGCGCAGGCTGTGCGTAAAGCTGCGGGCCTGGCGCAACAGAAAGATCAAGACCAACGCCAGCCAAAACCATAGTGCGTATTCCAGGATAAAGGAGAGCAGGTAGCGAGCGCCGCTTGCCGGCCAGTAGGCCACCGACTTGGCCGCGTGGGTATTGGGCAGCCAGGCGTCGTAGGTCTGCCAGCGCCACAGAAAGTGAACGGCCGTAATGAGAAAGGGCGACAGGGGCGCAATATATTGGCGCAGGAGGTGGCCACGGTCTAGCTGACGAAAACGGCCGTCGTACCAGAGCCGCAACAGGCGCAGACCACCTAAAAGGAGAGTCGCCGCTACCATTAGCAGACCGTCGGGCCGGGTCAGAGCCGTCAGAACGGCCGTAATAGAAAGCCAGGTCTGCCAGCGGGCCGTATAGCGGGGCAAGAAGAACAGCGCGTACAGCCAGGCCATCACCCAAAAGTTGAACATGGCCGTTTCCAGGCCGGAACTGCTCCACATGAGAAAGGTGCGGTTGGTCAACAGGCCCAGCAGCAGGAGTCCAACCAAACCCAATCGAACCCGGTCCAGAAACGGCCGTAGCGCCATCTGCCACAACATGGCCACGCTAAGCAGCAGCGAGCCGTAGGTAAAACCGAGTGAAATCAGGTTAGCCGACGCCGGCGGGGCCACGCCAGTCAAACGCCATACCAGGTCGAGCAAAATCACCCACAGAAAGCTGGTATACCCTTCTACCGGTCGAAACGGCGGCAAGTTCCAGGTATAGCCATAGCCGAGGTAGCTATTGCTCACATAGCGAAAGGCGATAAACGCATCATCGGTTAGAAACCAATACGCCTGCCACCCAACCCACAATCCGGCGGCAGCGGCCACCAATAGAAGGAACAATGTCCACGTTTGACGTCTGCTCATGGTTGGTATTATGGCACTGGGAAAAAGGAGGAGCAAACTGGGTGCCCGAAGTAATCTGGGGAAGACACCCCCAAAGGTAAAGGGCCAATCTTTGTCGAGATTGGCCCCTTGCCTGGAGAAAACGCGATTTCAGCAAAAGCAGGGTTTTATGTTAGCTGCGATTTATGATGCTTTTGCTTTAAGTGATCCACACTTGAAGCATAAAACCAATGGCTTACAAATCGCGTTACAATTTCTGATGAAAACTGATTTGCCTGGCAATCCGTAAAATTCCTGGTGTCAGTACAAGCCTAAATCAGTGACCACCAAACATTTCCTGGACGGCATTGTAAACCCAGCTCATCTGGTTTTTGGGGTAATGCTGGGAGAGGTAACGCATGAGCGTGCCCGTATCCCCCGGTTCAATACCGGCATCAGCTACTAGCTGTCTTAGCCACGCTTTCTTTTGCAGTTCCAGCAAGAATTCCTGAAAAACCCGCTCAATCAGGTCGGCTGCCATCTCGATCCGCTCTGGCTCAAAATCGACCTCTAATGCTTCGTGAACGTCGGAGATGGCGCCACTGTCGAAGTCGTAGCCGTTTTCCAGCATTTTGTAGAGGGCTTGCTCAATGTTGGCTTTACTGACGTTGTTGTCGGCCGTCCAGTGAATTTCTTCGATGGAGGGGGGCTTGCATTTGTAATAAACGGCCGTATCCACCGTAGAGAGCATCAATATCGTCCCTTCTGCCAAATAGACATCCGCGCCCGCCGCCTGGTTGCGAGCTTCCATTTCGGCCTGCAGGCGGCGGTAGGCGCGGGCCAGGTCGTCGGGGTTGGGTTCGGCCGTTTCCACCGTTGGGATCAATTCCAAACCGTAGCGCGTGGCAATATCCAGCAGGCGGCGGTAGCTGACCGGTTTTTTGTGGCGAACGGCCGTGTGCAGCGTCAGCTTCAATGGCACGTCATACTGCACCAGATGGGGATTGCGGTAGCCCCACAGCTCAAAGATCAGCGTTGTCTTCTGTGCCCGCACCGCCTCCTCGACCGGCGTCCGGTCGGGCAGAACGTCGGCCAGCAGCGCGTTCCAATCCCCCCAACGGCTAGGGGTCAGCACCGGCTGCAGGCGGGTGCGCGGAATCACTTCCAGTACGTTGCCCGCTTTGTCGGTCAGGGGATAAAAGATAACGGCCGTGCCGTCCAGCTTGAGGGTAAAGCGGGCATCTACCACGTTTTGGGCCACCGGCACGACCACCCGCACCGTGCCATCGCGGTCCTGGTGGTAGGGGTAGTGGATTTTGGGCATGGCGTAGACAAATTCCAGCCGTGACTCACCCGCCATTTCAGTGATGGCCAGCATTCCCAGCTTCGCGCTTTCCTGGCGACAGACGTAGCCGGCAAAGGGGATGCCGCCAGGGGAAACGACGTTAAACGCCTGCCACTGTCGGGCGGACACTTCGGTGATAGATACAATTTGATCGAGCATGGTGATACCTTGGGGACTATTATCGTGGAAACGGCCGTTTGTGCCAAATGGTGCGAGTAGCGAGTGGTGGGTAGCGAGTGGCGGGTAGCGAGTAGCGAGTGGTGCCGGACACACGGACCGATATTAAACCTCATCTCTCCGAGCCACAATAATGGCTACCGGCAGTCCCCACATGGACAGCCGGGACTGACTTTGAATCGTGAAGCCCGCTTTTTCTAGCTCTGTGTGAGCATAAATAGGGCGACAGTCCACTAAAACGGGCAGCCTGTCATGGAACCACTCATAAACACGAACGGCCGTTTTTGGCTCTTTGACCATGGAGACGACGACGATACGGCCGTTTGGTCGGAGAGCAGCATGAATTTGCTCCAAAACAAGTGGGATTTCCGGGGTATCGAACAGTTCAAGGGTAAAGCTCATAAACAGCGCATCAAAACGGCCGTGGCTAAAAGGCAGTTGTGCCCCGTCTCCCACCTGCAACGATACTCGCTCTGCCAGACCCGCTTCTTGCACACGCTCCTGGGTAACGGCCGCCATTCCCGCCGATATATCCAGCCCATAGACGTGTCCATCCGGCCCCACGGCCTGAGCCAGACTCACAATGGCGTGCCCGGTGCCGCAGCCAATCTCCAATATTTGCTCACCCTCGCGGGCCGCCAATGCTTGCAAACCAAGATTGCGGTATTTCTTCTCACTGGCCCCCACGAGCCAATCATACCAGCCGCTCAGGCGATCATAGTTGGCTTTAGCTTCTTTCTTGGTACGGGTCACTGCTCTAATAGGGTTGTCCATTCTGGTGGGTGGTGCAAATCATGGTCCATTACGGTCGTGGTTATCCTAAACCGTTCAGCCCGTGCCGTGTACTGCGCCACCCGGAACCTTTCACCCTATTGGATTCTCTCGTATAATAGACAAACATAGGACGAATTACGAGTTACGAATGGTAGGTTGTAATGGAAGCGGCCGTTTTACAACGGTCATGATGGAGAAAACTGATGACAGTACAGTATGTCACAACAGTACAGTATGTCACAAACGAACAGGGTAGGCAAGTTGGTGTTTTGCTGGATATGGCATTATATCGTTGGTTGACCTCTGAGCAAACAACCGACCCAGACTTGCTCATAGGGATGACCACTGCCGAACTTGAGGCATTAGCCGAAAGTAAGTTGGCACCTGATGTCCAGGAAAAAATTAGCGATCTGCTGGCTGTGCAACAGGCAGACACCCTGTCCGCCGCCCAAGAAGTAGAATTAGACCGTTTGCTGAGTCACATCGACCAGCTTACCATACTGAAAACACGTGCCCGCTACACGTTGGCCCAGCAACAGGCCATGACGCGATGAGTGCTTACGTACCCGTTGGATTACAAAGGCACATACGAGAGCAATTTGCTAATTGCTGCGCCTATTGTCACACGGCCGAAAATTTAACCGTTGCGATTTTTGAGTTTGAGCACATCGTGCCGCGTATGGCCGGAGGCAAAACGGTTGCGGCTAAACTTTGCCTGGCCTGCCCCACGTGCAATCGGTACAAAGCAACTCGCCAGGCATTCGCGGATACTGTTACGAACCATGTTTCATCCGCAACGTCAAAAATGGACAGAACACTTTGCGTGGGATGAGACAGCTACCAGGTTGACCGGTTTAACGGCAACTGGTCGGGCCACAATTGCCGCTCTGCACATGAATCGGGAACAGCTTGTCCGAGTGCGTCGCATGTGGGTCACACTGGGCAAGCATCCGCCTAGAATAAAATGACACCGTTGCAGGCAGCGCCAGACACGGGTTGGCCGGATCTTGTTTAGCCAAAACCGTTCGGTAAATGACCAATAATAGTCTACGGTCATTGCTCACATGACCGTTCTCTGGCATAATTTCCTCCGTTTATGAACGAATCATTTGTCATCACCAAACGGCTGCTCGGCCTCGGCTTCATCCTGCTGGGAGGCGCAGCCATTGTGGGCATGTTGGCCCTCAACCTGCTCGGCCTCACCGCTCACAGCGGCATCGGTCCCGCCCAGCAGCGGGCTATGCTGGCGGCGGCTGTGGTGGTCGTGGTGGGAGTTACTTTATTGCCGTTGAGTAACCGTGAAACGTAAAGCGTAAAACGTAAGGCGTAAAACGTAATTAACCCCTTACGCATTACGCATTACTTTTTACGCATTATCACCATGCCATTCATCAAACAAGAAAACCAATCCCCCCTCATCTGGCTGCCGCGACTGTTGCTGGTGCTGGCACTGCTGGCCTTTGTAGGCTATTTTATCGTTTATGCTATTTACGCCTTTGCCCTGTTCCAGTTCCCCTTCGACTATGACCAGGGCGAAGGCTTTGAGCTGATGGATACGTTGCTGTTCAGTCAGGGGGAATGGCCCTACCGCAACATCGACGAATATCCCTTCTACTCTTCCAACTACCCACCCCTCTTTCACGTGGTGATTGTGCCGCTGGTTTGGCTGTTTGGGCCGCAGTATTGGACGGGGCGGCTGGTTTCTTACCTGGGCACGCTGATTACGGCGGCGGCCATTGGCTATGCGGTACAGCGCTACGGCCGTCGCTGGTGGCTGTCGGTGCTGTGCGGGCTGGCCTTTCTGGCCTCCAACTACGTCTACCAGGTGGGGCCGCTGTTCCGGCAGCACATGTTCATGGTGATGTTTGAGACGCTGGCGGTGGTGCTGCTGGCGCTGACGGTAGATCGGGAAGAAAAGGAAGGCAGGCGGTTCAACGGCCGTTTCCTCATTGTCATGCTCCTTCTACTTTCTGCTGGCTACACGAAGCAATTGGCTTATGCCACCGTCGCCGCTGTTTTCATCTTTCTCTTTTTGCGTCAGCCCAAACGGGCCGTGCTGTGGGCCGTGCCCTTTGCGGCCGTGACCGGCCTGATTTACCTCTGGATCGATTGGGCCACCAACGGCATGTGGACGCTCAATACCATCACGGCCAACGTTAATCCCATCGTGCCCGGCCAGATGGAAGGGCTGTACCGGCAGTGGTTCCGGCTGCACATGATCATTACCGTGGTGGCCGCGCTGTATGCCTTTTACCAACTGTACCAGGAGCGGCTGTCCCTTTTTACGGTCTGGTTTGGGCTGGCAGTGGTCAATGCGGCTACGTCTGGCACCTGGGGTGCGGGGGCGTCCTACTTTACTACGGCCATTGCCGCCAGTTGTATTCTGACCGGCCTGGCTTTCGGCCGCCTGCTCAACTGGCTGGAGCGGCATCAGGATGATCGCTTTTTGCCGGTGACATTTTACGGCCGTATCTGGCAGCTCCCCAAGCCAGCCGGCCCGCTCTTGCCCATCGGTGCCTACAGCCTGGTGGCCATACTCTTTCTGATGCAGGCGGACCGGATGTTCCACATGCCCACCCACACCCCTACCCTGGAACGAATTGCTGAATTGTTGGGGAAGGAAACGGCCGTTTACATCTCCCCTCAAACCTCCTGCTCTGCCCCACGTCCGCCAGAACGCATACCGTATGTTGATTCGGCCGGCGTGTCGCTGCTGGGCCGGCCGCCCAACGCTGCCGACACCGCCGCCGGTCGGCAGATTGTGGCCTTGATTGCTGAGGGAGAAACGGCCGCTTTTGCCGAAGACGCCGGTTTTAATTTATACCTGGGCCGGGATGTGGTCACCAATCCCACCCAACTGCTCAACCTCTACCATTACGGCGCGGTAGACCTGACCGAGATGCTGGGTATGCTAGATCGGCAGGAATTTGACACGGTGGTTTTGCGCGCCCAATTCTATCCGCCGCCGGTGCTGGATATGATCGGCCAGCGCTATGAGACGACCGACCTGGTGCAGATGAACGGCTTTGTTTATTGCGTGATGCGGCCGAGATAGTTGATAGTTGACGGTTGATAGTTATGGGTAATTACACGATTGATTTGCCACTATTCTCCGGGCCGCTGGACTTGCTGCTCCATTTGATTGAGCGGCAGGAGCTGGACATTACGGCTATATCGCTGACGCAGGTGACAGCCCAATATCTGGCACAGATTGAGCAGTTGAAACAAAATCGGCTGGAGAATCTGATTGACTTTTTGGTGGTAGGCGCCCGGCTGACGGTGATCAAAAGCCGGGCACTGCTGCCAGAAACACTCACTTTTGCCGGGGACGAAGAGGAAGAAGAAGACCCGGCCGAGGCGTTGATCAGGCAGTTGAAGCAGTATAAGCGGTTTAAGGAGGCGGCCACCTGGCTGCATGGACGGGAGGAGCAGGGCTGGCGCACCTATTTGCGCGTGGCACCGCCGCCCAAAGTGGAGAAGCAGCTTGATTTGTCGGGGGTGACGGTGCAGACATTGTACACGGCCGTTCTCGATCTCCTCATCCGCCTTTCTGACCAGGAAGAGAGTGTGAGTCTGGTCAAACCGCGCCGCATCACCATCGAGCAGCAGCTTGGTCGGCTGCGCTACCGGTTGAAACAACAACGGCCGTTTCTTTTCCACGACCTGCTTTCGTCCCAACGGGATCGCACCGAGCTATCCGTTACCCTACTGGCCTTACTCGAGCTAATCAAGCGGCAAGAAGCCATCGCCCACCAGCCCGTCATGTTCGGCCCCATCGAAATTCGCCCCCCAGAAGTGTAGAGTGTAGAGATAGAGATAGAGATAGAGGACACGCACTACCACTCTATCTCTACACTCTATACTCTATCTTTGAGGTGACCCAAGCTGCCAGACCGCCCAGGCAGTCGATGACCACATCGACCACGTTACCGTCGCGGCCGGGGATGAAGGTTTGGTGGTACTCGTCGCTGATGGCGTAAACGGCCGTTAGCAGCAGCGCCCGATCCCATCGCCCCAGCGCGAAGTGGGCCAGCCAGGCCAGGATAAAATAGGCGACAAAATGCGCCCCCTTTTTTACCAGCAAATCAATTGCGCCAAATTGGGGAATCTCACCGGCAGGTTGATGGGAAAAATAGAAGATGACCCCCATCCAGACCAGCAGAGGCAGCCAGCGCCAGATAGCTACCACCACTGCTGTTCTTTGCCGAACTGCATGATCAGATAGCCGGCTCCGGCTATTAGCAGTAAGGGAATGAGGCCATAAATGAAGGCAAAGCCACCGAAACGGAGCAGGAAAAGGAGGCCCAAAATAAACGCCCCCCAGTAAAACCAGCGGCGACGGCTAGAACTTCCTTCGGCCGGCAAATCCTCGTTGCGGGTTTTGGCGGCACTAATGCACGCCTGCCGATTGCCCACCCGCAGCACATCGCCACTCAGGGTCCATTGGCAGCCACAAAGCTCGCACTGATAACAGGTGCGGGCCGGTTGGCCGGTCTCATAATCGGTACGCTCTAACACGCGACCACCGCAATGGTCACAATCAAAACCGCTGTCGTTCCAGTTGGTCTCAATGTCTATGCCCATACCCAAAATTATAAGCCGTAATTACGTTTGCGTAAATGAATCGCTAAGAAATCTTACATTTTGAGGCTGGCTTATGTCTGGCCGTAGTGTTAAAATGAGCGGCAACAGAGGAGAAAGATCAGATGAAAGTCAATTTTTACGCCACATTACGCCAGATCACCGGCCAAAAGACAGTTGAGTTTGATTTAGAGGCAGGTATCACGGTGCAACAATTGTTGGACGCCGTGCTGGCCCGCTACCCGGACATGCGGGATGATTTATTGGATGAAAACGGCCGTCTTTATGGTCACGTGCATCTATTTATAAACGGCCGTGATGCCCCCTACCTCGACGACGGCCTGGAAACCACCATCAAGCCCAATGACAAGGTAGACCTGTTCCCGGCCGTAGGTGGCGGCTGATGGCCGCCGAACCAATTACCCAGGTGCGTGAAATACGCGGTATTCCCCTCTGGCTATTACAAAAATATCTGGTGGAGGCGGGGGGAACGGCCGTTGCTGACGGGCAAGTACAGGCCCACGGCTGGCAGGCCACGTTAGAGCAAATCGACGATTTTCAGATCGGTTCCTTGCGCGTGGGACAGGTAAGAATGACGGTTGTAGGAACGGCCGAACCGCTGGCCCGACTCAACGAAATCCTCGAAGTCAAACTCCTGCGTGCCGGGGGGTAAGTAGGGGCAGACCCGTGTGTCTGCCCCCTCTAGGCGAACACATGGGTTCGCCCCTACATACGTTTATTAGTTCAACAAAAAAGCCTGGTTTCACAAAAGAAACCAGGCCTTTCAACTTACATACTTACTTTCTACCTTCTGCCTTCTTAATTCTTACTTCTTATACAACGCCCAACTCTTGCAGCTTCGATTCAGGCACCACGCCATTCTCCCAGCCGCGAGCCGTGTAATACTCATCCAACATCAGGTCTAACTCACACACATGCCCTTCCGAACCGGGCATCGTCGACGGCTCTTCGGTGAAACGCTTCGGCAGATAGTCGCTGCCCTCGCGGAAACCGGCCAGATTGTTGTAATGGCGCTCCAGGTTATAGATGCGCTCACCAGCGACCAGCACGTCATCCATGGTGAATGGCACGCCGACCATCGCCGAATATTGGGCCGCATACTCCTCAGCCCCTTCGGCAAACGCGCTAAACTTGCACAGGTCCAGGCTGTCAGAGAAAGCGTGGATGTCTTGCAGCAGCTTGGTCAACTCACCCTTGCCTTTCCACTCCAGCGGGTCTGTTTGCAGCGGAATGAGGCCTAGCTCACTAGCGGGGGTGTAAGCCCGCAGGTGGCAGGCACCCCGGTTGCTGGTGGCATAGGCAATGCCCATACCCTTCAAACCACGCGGATCGTAGGCCGGTACACCCTGGCCTTTCACCGTCATGGCAATTTCCATATGGCCATAATGCTCGGCCACCGCATTCACGCCGTTGGCCAGCACGTTACCAACACCCTCACGCTGGGCTACCTTCTTCATGGCTTCAATCATACCCATGTAGTCGCCTGATTTCAGACCACCGTCGCCATTGACAAAACCTTGCTCGGTCGCTTCGATGTAAGTACCTAACACATTGCCAATTTCGATGGCATCCATGCCAAAGTCATTGGCCATCTGGATCATCTTGGCAATCGAGGCAGCGTTGTCGTTGCCACAGTTAGCCCCTAAAGCCCAGGCCGGCTCATACTCAAAGCTCTCCATATGGGTACCGGCAAACTCGCCCTCAGTAATCATGACCTCTTTCTTACAGGCCACGGGGCAGGCATGACAGGTCGGGTCTTTAACCAGGATATTTTCTTTGACGTACTCGCCACTGATGTTTTCGGCTTTCTCACCAAAGGAGGTGACACGGCCGTTATAAGCCGGTAACGCTCCCATATTGCTGGTGATGTTCATCAACACGTTGGTGCCATATACGGACAGGCCACCCTTACGCGGGCTGGTGATGTTCTTCTCGTCCATAATGGTGGCTAACGCCTGGCTGTGAGCGGGCTTCCAGGCTTCGGCGTCTTTCGGTTTGGGAAAATTCTTTTTGGCTTTGACTACCACTGCCTTAAGATTCTTACTGCCGCCGACACAACCGGTGCCGCCACGACCGCTGGCCCGATCATCCTCATTGACCCAGCAACCATAGCGCACCATGTTTTCACCCGCCGGCCCAATCGCCATCACGGTCAAATCCTTTTCACCATACAGATCACGGAAATGCTGAATCGTTTCATGGATGCCCTTGCCCCACAGATGGGAGGCATCTAAAAGCTCCATGCCGTCGTCGTGGATGTAGAGATAAACAGGCTTGTCGGCTTTGCCTTTGAAAATGAGGCCATCATAGCCAGCCCAGCGCAGACGGGCGGCCGACCAGCCCCCATGATGGCTGTCGGTAACAGTGCCGGTCAGGGGAGATTTGGTGACAATCGCCATACGGCCGCTCATGTTAGCGGCCGTTCCTGTCAGGGGGCCGTTCATGAAGCAAAGCAAATTGTCGGGGGAAAGGGGGTCTACTTCGGGACCGTTTTCTAACATATAGCGCACGCCGAGACCGCGTGCGCCAATATACTTCAGTGCCCATTCTTCGGGAATAGGCTTCACCTCTATTTTACCTGCTGTCAGGTCAATGTGGGCCATTTGATTGGCGTATCCTCCGAGGTTCATCTTTTGCTCCTTTTCGGCCAGTTACCGTTTGTATAACTGGCAAACTAAATAAACGTGGGACATGGATTGATAGGGGCAAAATGGGCGGAGCCAGCGACGGCCGTTTGCAGCACTGTAATAGCATAAGCGGCGGTACGTCGCTTTGATATGCCTATTGCCGCTATTTACTT
This sequence comes from Anaerolineae bacterium, assembly GCA_007123775.1. Classification (GTDB taxonomy): domain Bacteria; phylum Chloroflexota; class Anaerolineae; order Promineifilales; family Promineifilaceae; genus SLGK01. Next base: position 14,451 of record SLGK01000001.1, read on the forward strand.
GATTGTATAGAAAATCTGGTTAAACGCAATAGAAACTTTAATGCTTTCAATGATCTCATTGACGATCAACGATTTTTGACGAAAGACCGAAGACGAAGGACGGAATTATTCTGGCCATCGGTCTTTCGTCCTCCGTCCTCGGTCCTCGGTCAGTGAATTGTTAAGCTGACTTGAACCATACCTAAAAATGTTCCCGGTAAATGGGCAAATAGCGTACGCCTAAGGTAAAGAATAGCAACGAATAAGCCAGGATGCCCAGAGAGATAGCTACTTCGATCATGGTGGGTGAATAAGAGACGGCCACGCCGGCCGCGCCAATCACACCCGGCGACCATTCCGGCGGCACCACCAGACCAGAAAGCGTCACGTTCCAACGATTGATGATGACGCCCATAACCACTAATCCCAATGCCGCCATCAACGCCTGCTCGTTACGCCGCCAGCGCGGGTAAAGCAGTATGACCGCGGGAATAACGCCCGCCAGCAGAATTTCCCACCACCAGAAGGTAAGCGTATAAGGTGTGGTGGCCTGCAAACGGGCCAGCGCATCGGCAATGCCGGGGCTAGAGCTGTAGTAAGTGGTGGCCGCCCAGTCCCACAGCTTGATGTAGAGATAGCCCACCGTGACGTACCCCACAAAGCGGGCAATCTCACGCTGCACATCGACTGATACTAGCCGTCGATGGCGCAGTTTGCCCGTGACCATCGTTGCCAGCAGCGTCAGCGCCAACCCGCCGGCAATGGCCGACAAGATGAACATGATGGGCATTGACGGTTTGAACCAGATAGCCCGCCCCGTCAATACGCCATACGTAGCCCCCAGAGATGATTGATGCAGCAGCGACAAAATCATGCCGACCAAAGCAAAGAAAGGTGTCGCTTTATGCAAATTATGGCTGAAACGACGCAGCCGGTTCCAGCCGTCAAACCAGCGCGTTTCGGCAATGATAGGAATAAATTCCAGCATCAACACAGTCGAGTAAAGGATGACGCACCAGGTAATTTCCCACAGGACCGAGTGGACGTTCCAATAAACCAGGGGATGCCAGAAGCGGTCCGGCCGGCCGATGTCCATAGCCAGCGCGAACATGGCCGAGGTATAGCCCAAAAAACCGACAAATACGGCCGGCCGGGCCAGTGGCTCCAATCTCTCAATACGAAAGAGGTAAACGGCCGCTGAAAAAGTAAACGCCCCCGCCCCCAGCGCAATCGCCGACAGGTCATGGGTAATCCACAAACCCCAGGGCACCTGATCACTCAAATTGGTCTGGTACAGGCCGCGCAGCAAAATCTGTAATGCTGCAATCAGCCCGCCCAGCACCATCACGCTCAGCAGTGCCAGCCAGCCCATCAATGCTTTATTCATTCGTTTAGCGCCGTTCGTTAGCTCATTGAGCGTACCCATTACTCTCGTCTCCTATCAGCCCGCACGTAATGAACGTTTGGCTCAGTGCCAAAATCTTCACGCAGCCGGAAAGTGGGATTCTCGGCCATGTAGCGGGAAACCGGACTATCCGGGTCATTGGCATCCCCAAATACTCGCGCCCCCACGGGGCAGATATTAACGCAGGCAGGGGTGGCAGACCGATCAATACCGGGCATTAACCCTTGCTCTAACCCCCGGTCGATGCGATGCACACAGAAGGTACATTTTTCTACCACGCCACGAGCACGGCGCGGCACTTCAGCCGAGCCCCAGGTTGGTTGATAATCATTGGGTGTGTCTGGCTCGCGCCAGTTAAAGCGGCGGGCATCATAGGGGCAGGCCACCTGACAGTAACGGCAGCCAATGCAGAGATCGTAATCCATATCCACCAGGCCATCAGGCCGCACCCAGGTCGCACCCACCGGACAGACGCGCACGCAGGGTGCGTCCTGGCAGTGCAGACAAGGCCGGGTCATATAAAACTCCTGGCCAGTAATGGTTCGCTCAGGGAAGCCAACGTTCCAGCGCATAGAGTCATCGGCCACGTCGTTGACAGCCTGGCAGCCCCAGACGCAATAGTTACAACCGATACACTTCTCCAGGTCGATAACCATGTGCCAGTCATGCTCAGGCGAGCCTTCACCGGGATGGAGCCGTTCGCCAATGCCCTCGATGGCGTCCGCCGAGAGCGGTCCAGAGACCACGACCTGGGTAAAAGCAACGGCCGCACCGGTGGCGCCAACAATCTTCAAAAAGTCGCGCCGGTTAAGCAGGCCCTTGTCATCCTGTTTCTTTTTTGGTTTGGGTGTCTGTTCTTGTTCGCTCATAGGGCAATCAATCCGTGTTGTCTTCCTGATCTTCTTCATCCTCTTCGCTGCGGCGACGTACGTTGTGGGCCACCAGCCAGGCGGTTGTGCCGCCTAGCACCAGGCCAATGATGCCGCCTTGGAAGAGGATGGTAATGGTGCGGCTGGCCAGAGCCGCTTCAAGGGCCTGAACCTGTTGTTCCAGAAGTGCGCCGTTTTCGGCCACGAGGCGGGCCGGCGGCCGGCGGTCGGCCAGGCTGAGAGTAGGTGTTATGCCTTCATTGGCTACGGCACTGGCGCCACGCTCCCAACCGGGCAAGGAGAAACCGGCATGGAGCGCATCGGTGTGGCAGGCCACGCAGGTTGCCGGGGTAATGGTGAACTGGTGGCCGGTGGGCACCAGGCCATCAATCGGTATCTCTTCCGGCGGGATAACGAGCATGTGGCAGTCTACGCAGCCAATGCCTTCCTGAATGTGCAGATCTTCCAGGTAGTCACCCATGTCGTCTTGATGGCAGTTGATGCACATCTCGTCGGCTACGGGGAAAAGCGGCAGTTGGCTGTGGGGATCGTGGCAGGAGACGCAGCCAATGTCGCCGGCACCGTGCCCACTGAGTCGCCATTCACTGTGGGTGGGCGTATGGCAGGCACCGCAATATTCGGTGTCACTGCGGAGCGGGATAGGAGCTGGGGGATGGTCGGGATTAACCTCACCATGACAGGCTTCGCAGGTAATGCCTTCGGCCTTGAATGTGCCGGTGGTGGCATCATAGCCGGTGGTGTGGCAGGTCAAACATTCGCCGGGGTTGCCTTGTGCTTGCCACCATTCCTGAAAAACGGGGTCGTCGTAGGCGTGGGCGTGGGCGCTGTCTTCCCAATTGCGGGCGACGTTAAGATGGCACGAAGCGCAGTCACTAGGGGCAACGTCCTCGGGCACGTCACGCTCTTGGGCCTGAGTCACCTGCACGGCCGTAAAGGCCAGGACGAGCAGGAATATAGCTAATCCGGTCAGGAATGGCAGTAGGTGACTGGAAATATTGGGGTGTTTTTTTCTGGCCATATCGTTTTCCTAATTAACTTGTTATGCGTAACTTCAAGCAACGGCCGTTTCCACTGCCATGGCTCTTCTACAGGCGGTTTCAAACTCAAGCAACACGGGATTACGGCCGTTATTGACAAAATTCCAAAAAGCGGTTTGAACCACACTGGCCGGATGGCGGCGCGAACGGCCGATAAAAATATCCTGCCCCATCTCTAGCCCGCTGACGCGCACCGTGACCACCCGGTCGGCCACCAGATAGTCAACAACCGATTGGGTCACAAAAGCCACCCCAATCCCTTCTTGCACGGCCAGGGCAATTGCTTCTGAATTACCCAACGTTAAGGTACCCGACAGTTGGCCCAGGGACAGGCCATGCTGCTGCAAACCATGGCCGACGATAGCCCGTGTGCCAGACCCTTCTTCACGCATAATGAAGTTAGTCTCCAGCAGCTCGTGTGGCTCAATTATGGCCCGCTTGGACCAGGGATGGGTCGGAGGCACAATCAGCACCACCGGATCCGAAACCAGATGGCGAAACTCGGCATCGTCGCAAAAGTCGCTGGCGCTGGCCAACGCCAAATGGACATCGCCATCACACAACATTTGCATGGATTGGGGGCGAGATGTAACGCGGCAAGTCGCCTGTACCTGCGGGTGACGCTTCAGGAAGTCGGCCAGCAGAAAGGGTAGAATGTATTTACCACTGGTGGTGCTACAGCCCACGATCAAGTGCCCATACACCTCATCTTTCAAGGAGCGCATCGTCTCTTCAATATTGATAGACGCCCCAATTAACTCCTGAGCCATCGGTATCAGGGCTTCGCCGGCATCGGTCAGAGAAACGCGACGGCCGCTGCGAATAAAAAGGGGCGTATCGAAATAATTCTCCAGTTCGCGGATGTGCTGGCTAACGCTGGGCTGGCTCATGTGCAACTGGCGGGCGGCAGCGGTGAAGTTTAGCGTACTAGCGGCGGTCAAAAAAACATTGAGTTGGTGTGCGTCTAACATGACGTTCTCCAAGTGAAACGTAATGCGTAGAACGTAATGCGTAATTTTTACGTTTTACTTTTTACGTTTTACGCTTCGCTTACCCGCCAGAAGCGAGCAATGACGGGCCTTTCATTTGTGAAGTATTGCACAAGCACTATTACTCTAACAAGTGATTAATGTCACATTTGTATAGTTTTTGCTTATTGAACCAATAGGCAAAAACGATAGGCAAAACCTATACAGGCTATTGATGATGGGGGGTATTTACTTATAATAGGAGTAGATAGTTACAAATTTCACAAATAGAGTGCGGCAGTTATCCACTTGGGATGCTGTTCCAAAATAGCTGCTCTATGGAGGGATTGTTATGCCCCATCCGCTTAAATTAGTTGTGGGCAGTCTGGCTGCTTTTGTTTTGCTCTTTGTGATCGCCTGCAGCCAGACAGCCGTCCCGGTTGATGTGGAGCCAATGGCTCCGGAACCGGTGGCGGTCGCCACAGAAATACCTGCGCCAGAAGTAGAAGAGCCAGAACAAACAGAAACGGCCGTGGCTCCGCCCGTTGATGAATGTGTCGCCTGTCATATCGACAAAGACCGCATCATCGCCAACCTGGCCCCGGAAGAGGAGGTAATAAAAGAATCAGAAGGGGTGGGCTGAGGTGGTGATGTGGCTCCGTTGGAGCCATGGGAAAAAGTACTCATAAGCGCAGCCTTCCTGGACACGGTGCATGGTCACATGGCCTGTACCGACTGCCATCAAGGTGAGCAATCGCCAGAAAAAGAAATTGCCCACACCGACTTAATCCGTCGGCCCAGTATGGACCCCGAAGCAGCTTGTGGCGACTGCCATACCAACATTGCTTCGGTTCAGGCCAACAGCCTGCACGCTACGTTGGCCGGTTACACAACCGTTTTACACGCTCGCAGCGCACCGGAACATCATGACACCCTGGATGAGATGTACAACAACCATTGTGCCTCTTGCCACGCCACCTGCGGTGACTGCCACGTCACCCAACCCTACTATGTCGGTGGTGGCTTCCTAAGCGGTCACGAGTTCCAGCGCACCCCGCCCATGACCCGCACCTGCACCGGTTGTCACGGCAGCCGCGTCGGGGACGAATACCTGGGCAAGCGGGAAGGGGTACGAGCCGATGTCCACTTCCGGCAGGGGCGCATGACCTGCGTTAGCTGCCATACCGGCGACGAGATGCACGGCCAGCCCGACAACTGTCAGGATTGCCACGCCGGGCCAGTGCCCGACGAACCCATGCCGCGTGAGCATCGCTATCATGGGGTAGCCAAGCCAAGCTGCGGTAGCTGCCATGTGGAAGTGACCACCGGCCGTGACGGCAACGAGATGCACGAGCAGCACAGTGCCGACCTCTCTTGCCAGGTCTGCCACTCGATTACTTATAGCAATTGTGAAAGTTGCCATGTGCAGATCAGCGACGTGACGGGCAATCCGTTCTACGTGTCGCAGAATACCTTTTACACCTTTTTGATTGGGTTGAATCCGATCCGCAGCGCACAACGGCCGTATAAATACGTGCCTGTGCGCCGCATACCGGTAGACCCCGACAGCTACGTCTTCTACGGGGAAGATCTGTTGCCTAACTTCGACGCTTTGCCGACCTGGGCGCACGCCACGCCCCACAACATTCAGCGCAACACGCCGCAGACCGAGTCTTGCAATAGCTGTCACGGCAATGCGGCCATCTTCCTGACCGAAGATAAGCTGCTCAAAGAGACCCATCTGGAGGCCAACCGCCCCGTTTTGGTCACAACCATTCCGCCGCTGCTGGGCACGCCCATCACGGCCACAGAAACAATCACAATAACAGATGTTTTAACGCCGACTCAGCCTGTTGAGACGGATCAACCTTAAACGAGTTAGTGCGTAGTGCGTAATGCGTAATGATAAAGGTCTACGCACTACGTACCACGCACTACGTTACGGAGGACAAGATGAAAACCCGTTTGTACCTACTGATTACACTATTATTGAGCCTTAGCCTGCTCCTGATGGCTTGTAACGGTGCGGCCGATCCCGTCGTGGAAGAGCCGCCGGCCGTTGAAGTCGAAGAACCGGCCGTGCCGGAACCAGAAGTTGAAGAGCCGGTTGAGGAAGTGGTAGAACCAGAACCGGAACCAGAACCGGCCTTTACTGAAGAGGATTTGGATGCGGCCGTTAACGCCATGCTAGGCCGGATGACCGCCTACAACACCATTCGCCCCGACGCCCTCAATGAAGCCCTGGCCGAAGACCCGCCCTTCATTCTGGACGTGCGTCGGCCGGCCGAACTGGAAGAGCTAGGCCACATCCCCGGTGCGGTTCACGTACCCCTGAACGATCTGCACGAAAATCTGGATAAACTACCCAGCTTTGATACCCCCATCGTCACCTACTGTGCCGTAGGCTGGCGCTGCACCATTGCCATGACCGCCATGGAAACCTTGGGCTGGCAAAATGTGCGTGCGCTGGTTGGCGGCAGCTTTGGCGGCTGGGCCAATGCCGGATATGAAATCGTAGACGGCTTCCCGCCTGAAGCCGAAGTCCTCAATGCGGCCAGCCCTGACCCAGAACTGCTGGCTGAAGTACAACAAATGATGGCCAATATCCCGCAAGGCTTTGGCGTTATCACCACCGACGACCTGTTTGCCAAACTGGTTGATACCCCGGACGTGCTGTTGATTGACGTGCGCCGCGCCGAAGAATTGGAAGATAACGGCATCATTGAATCGGACAACCAGATGCAAATTGCCATTGAAGATTTTGTTGCCATGCGGGACATGTGGCCGCAAGATAAGGATGCGGAGATCATCATCTACTGTGGCACCGGCCACCGTTCCACCATTGCCATGACCATCATGTGGATGTATGGCTATACCGACGTCCGCAGCATGAAGGGTGGTATTGCCGAATGGCGTGCCGATGGCTACCCCGTTCTGGGTGGCGCCGAGCCGGAAGAGGCTGACCTGGATGCCGCTTTTGCCAATTTCATCGACAATATGGTGGCTTATAACACCATCCGGCCGGCCGCTTTGAATGAGCTGCTGATCGAAGACCCGCCTCCCTTCATCCTCGACGTGCGCCGTCCGGCCGAATTGGAAGAACTGGGCCACATTGAAGGTGCCGTTCACATCCCCCTGCCCGAAATTGGGGATAACCTCGACCTGCTGCCCAGCTTTGACACGCCGATTGTGACCTACTGTGCCGTAGGCTGGCGCTGCACCATTGCCATGACCGCTCTAAGCGCCATGGGCTGGACTGACGTCAAGGCGTTGGTCGGTGGCAGCTTTGGTGGTTGGGTCAATGAAGGCTACCCGGTCGTTGACGGCCCGGCGGCTGAGGCGATGGTTCTTAACGCAGCCAGCCCCGACCCGGCTCTGGCCGAAGCATTGGGCGATATGCTGCGGAATGTGCCGCAGGGCTTTGGCGTCATCACCACCGATGACCTGGCCCTGGAGTTGATTGACAAGCCAGAGATGCAGTTGATCGACGTGCGGACAGTAGGTGAGGTTGAGGAAAACGGCCGTATCGAATCTGACGGCCAACTGCTCATCCCCATCGAAGCATTCATTGAGCGCATGGATGAATGGCCGGCCGACAAAGATATGGAAATTGTTATCTACTGTGGCACCGGCCACCGCTCGACCATTGCCATGACCATCATGTGGAGCTATGGCTATACCAACGTCCGCAGCATGAAGGGTGGCCTGGCGGAATGGAGTGCTGATGGCTATCCGGTGGTGGAGTTTGCTCAATAGAGTGTAGAGTGTAGAGTGTAGAGTGTAGAGTGTAGAGTGTAGAGGGCATTCCTCTATCTCTACACTCTACACTCTAGCTGTCTGGTTTTTCCCCGTAGTATTGGTAGTAGTTAACCTCGATACGGCCGTTATACATTTTGCGCGTGCGGTTTGGCCTAGACCGTTTGAAGTAGTGGGGGAACTTCTTATCGGCCGTCAGGATATAGATAGACCAGCCCATCTTCTTGCGAAACATCTTGTTGAGGGTGATATATACCTGGTTTAGCTCGCGGAAATCCCCCACGCGCTGGCCGTAGGGGGGATTGCCGATCAGAATGCCATATTGCTGGTCGATCCACAGGTCGTGGACATCTTTTTGCTCAAAAACAATGTCGTCGGCCACGCCCGCTCGCGTGGCGTTGCGCCGGGCTATGTCGATGCTGGCCTGGTCAATATCAGTGCCCAACAGTTGCAGCTCGCCCGGCGGGTATTGGGCTTCCTGGGCAGCGCGACGGGCCAAATACCAGGCATTGGCCGGGACCAGGGGCCATTCTTCGGCGGCAAAGCTGCGCTGCAGGCCGGGGGCGATGTTGCGCCCCATCAGAGCCGCCTCGATCAAAATCGTACCTGCGCCGCAAAAGGGGTCAAGCAGCAGCCGCTCTCTGTTCCAAAAGCTGAGGGCTACCAGCCCGGCGGCCATCGTCTCTTTGAGCGGGGCCTCGCCCGCTTCTTGCCGGTAGCCCCGTTTGTGCAGGCCGTCGCCAGAAGTGTCTACCGCCAGCAAAACCACATCCTGAAAAATGGTGACGTCGATGGTAAAAGCGGCCCCGGTTTCGGGCAGCCAATCCAGCTCATAGGCCGTTTGCAGCCGGTCGGCGACCGCTTTTTTTACAATGGATTGGACGCTGCGGTCGCTCAACAGGGTCGATTTGGCGGCGCGGGCGTTGACGGTGAACTGGCCCTCGGCCGTTATCAGCGTTTCCCAGGGGATGGCTTTGGTTTGCTCAAACAGCTCGTCGAAGGTAACGGCCGTAAACTCCCCCATCTTCAGCATTACCCGGTCGGCACAGCGCAGCCACAAATTGGTGTGGGGGATGTCGGCCGGGGTGGCGCTGAATTCGATACGGCCGTTGCTGACGTGGGTGATGTCGTAGCCTAACTGAGTGAGTTCGTTTTTAACGGCCGTTTCCAGACCAAAGGTGGCGGTCGCTATCAAAGTAATTTGCTCCATACCCACAAGTGTAACAGATAACGGTATTTAGCCACTAGTAGAGAATAAGCCCATTCTTACGCAAATCTGATAATCTCCTGCTAGAATACAACTATATACAACCTGCTAGATACGTGAGGATCTAATGCAGGCTGGCTACTACACCCACTTTCCAGGCTGCCAACCTGGCGTTAATCCTCAGGGGAGTACCACCATGAAAAGCAAATACAAGTTCCTCTTGCTGGCGATCATGGCGCTGGGCCTGTTGCTCGGTCTGGGACGACCAGCATCCCAACATGTGGTCGCCCAAGATGATGCGACACTGACTGGGACAAACACGGCCGTTAACGCCGCCATCGAAGCCGTCAACCGCTCTTTCCCCAACATCGGCCCACCTCACCTGTTTACCTACACCTACACTGAAGCCACCAGAGATAGTTCGCTGGGCTGCCCTCTGATTGAAGGCTTTACGCTGGATCGACCAGTCGTACCATACCGCATCACCCTTACCTACGGCGATAGATCGTATACCTACCACGCCTCGGCCGACGGCACCATTGTTTTCCCCTGTGATGAAGCGCTGCCCATTGGCGGCCCCCTGCCACCAGACAGCACCCCCTTCACCGCCGACGCCGCTACCCCGGCCGAAGCAGCCATCGCCGCCTTCCTGCGTACTAATCCGGCCCGCGGTTTTCCCCCCAGCTACACCTACACCTTTGCAACTGCCACCAGCGATAGCTCGCTCGGCTGTCCTCTGATTGAAGGCTTTATGCTAGAGCAACCGGTCGTACCTTATCGCGTTGTGCTGTCTTACCCGGATGGTGACTTTGTCTATCACGTGGCCGGCGACCTGTCCATTTTGCTGCCCTGTGACGAAAAACTGCCGATTGGCGGCCCGATTGACCCCAATGCTCAGCCCTTTGCCCCCACATCGCCTACCGAAGCCGCCATTAACGCCTTTATGCAGGCATTTCCCGACCGAGTCTTCCCTGACCGGTATGAATATGTTCTGCTCGACCCGGCTATCGACGGACCTCTGGCCTACTGTCCGGCAACAGATGAGGCTGTTGACATAGCCGCCACGCCCTATCGGGTCACTCTTTACAGCGGGGACGTGAGCTACGTCTACTACGTCTCGGCAGATGGTACGGTGGTTATTGCCTGTGATGTATAACAATACCGCAGACTACAAAAGTCTCAGAAACTTTTGTAGTCTGCCCGCCATTGCTGCTACAATAGCCTCATGTCGATCAGCAGTACCACCACCAGCCAATTCCGCCAACGAGCCACCATTGCCCTGAACGATGTGGGGCTACAAGGGGCACTCGACGGGGCCACGGCCAAATTTGCCACCGCCCGCGAACGCGCCCTGGCCGAACTACCTGCCGCCGACGCCCTGCGCGACCATTTCAAGCAAATCCGGCAGGCCACGTTAGCTCGTCTGGCCGACCATCTGACGCTGTTTGAGCAGCAGGCGCAGGCCAACGGCACCTACGTCCATTGGGCCGCCGATGGTGCAGAAGCATGCCAGATTGTGACCCAAATCGCCCAATCCCATAAGGTAACGCTGGCTACCAAGAGCAAATCTATGGCCACTGAGGAGATCGGGCTGAATCAGGCATTATTGGCTAACGGCATCGAGCCGGTGGAAACCGACCTGGGGGAATGGATTATCCAACTGGCCCAGGAACCCCCTTCCCACATCATCGCCCCGGCCATTCACAAAACGCGGCAGCAGGTGGCCGAATTGTTCAGCCGCACCGTCGGCCACGCGCTGGACGCCGATGATATTCCCAGCTTAACGGCCGTAGCCCGTCAGTGGCTACGCGAGAAATTTCTGGCGGCGGGGATGGGCATTAGCGGCGGCAATATCCTGGTAGCGGAAACGGGCAGCGTGGTCTTGGTGACCAATGAGGGCAACGGCCGTTTAACCACCAGCGCACCACCCGTCCATGTAGCCGTCGTGGGCCTTGAGAAAATCGCGCCGACCTGGGCAGAAACGGCCGTTTGGCTCTCTCTCCTAGCCCGCAGCGCGACCGGCCAGCCGATGTCGATCTACACCAGCGTGATCAGCGGCCCGCGCCGTGCCGACGACGAAGACGGTCCGGGCGAGGTTCATGTGGTGCTGCTGGATAACGGCCGTAGTGACCTGATCGGCACCAAGTACGAAGAAATTCTGCAATGTATTCGCTGCGGGGCCTGCGTCAACGCCTGCCCCGTTTACCGCGAGGCGGGCGGTCACGCCTACGGCAGCCCCTACAGCGGCCCGATTGGGGCGGTCATTTCCCCTCTGCTCTTTGGCCGCCAGCAGTTTGGCGGGCTGCCCCACGCCAGCTCCCTCTGTGGGGCCTGCCGCGATGTCTGCCCGGCGCGGATCGACCTGCCGCGCATGTTGGTCGAACTTCGCGCCGATCAGGTGACGTCAGGCCAGACCCCCTGGCTGGAGGGCTGGGCCGAGCGCACCGCCGCCCGCGTCATGGCCGACCCGCAAAAGATGGGGTTGGTGACAAAAGTGGGACGGCTGGGGCAACGGCCGTTTACCGACAGCAACCATATCCGTTTACCCCTGAGCCAGCGCCACTGGCCCGCCCTGGCCCCGCGCTCGTTCCGCGAGCTTTGGGCGGAGGGAGCAGAGTAGCGAAGTGGCGAAGTGGCGGAGTGGCGAAGTGGCGAGGTGGCGAAGTGGCGAAGTGGCGGAGTGGCGGAGTGACCGCGCCACCTCGCCACGCCGCAACCATGCAACCATGACAAATCGAGACCAAATTCTCACCAAACTACGCGCTAAGGTGCGGCCGGCCGAACTGCCCCCCGCCTGGCAAAGCCAGCGCAATTTCACCGACCTGGCCCAACGCTTTAGCGAAGCCCTGACCGCCGCCAAAGGGGAAGTAATACGCGCCGCCAGCCTGCCGGCTGCGCTGGATTTATTGGCTGAGTTATTGGTTCAGTTGGATGTAAAAACGGGTGTGGTGAATGGGAGCGACTTCACAAACCTGACAGGATTTGGAATCCTGTCAGGTTTAAGCGACGTAGACTGGTTCATCATCGGGCAAAGCACAGGCGATGCCCGCGCCGCCTGCGCCCAGGCCGATGTGGGCCTCAGCAGCGCAGAGGCAGCCCTGGCCGAAACAGGCACGCTCATTCTCAGCAGCGGCCCCGGCCACAGCCGGTTGGCAACCCTGCTGCCGCCCGTCCACATCGCCCTGCTGCCGACCGACCGCCTGACGGCCGATCTGTTCACCTGGCAGCAGCAAAAGCCAGACAGCTTCCCGGCCAATCTGAACTTTATCAGCGGTCCCAGTAAAACGGCCGATATTGAACAAACAATGGCCGTTGGTGTCCACGGCCCGAAACGGCTAATTGTGCTAATTTTTGATGTGTACTAGATTTGGCTCCGGATCACCAACTCATTAGTAAAACTGGCCCGAAAGAATGAAATTAGCCAGAGTAAGCTTCTTATCCTCCTCACTGGTGGCTTCATCTCGCAATAGCTCATTGAGCCATTCCTTATCAACCCGCTTTTGTAAATCACTCCTTGTCGCATCCAGTGTAATATTCAGCAGCGCCTCGGTACCCAGATCAGCAAGACTCAACTTAATCTTCTCTTCAATTTCCGCTTTACGCGCTTCCCTGACAATGCGGTTGATCCGTTTATAGACGAAGCCCCTGGCCGCTTCATAAATTGCTTCTAGCCCAAATGGCACATCCCTACCCTGAACTTCCAGGGTAGCAAATTTGCTACGGAAAAGCGCCAACCAACTGGCACCAATTAGCACAGCCCGCAGCGCAGGAGGCCATTGAGCCAGTACGTCCACATCCTTGAAGACGTTATAAACACCGGCTGCTAACAATGCGTTAAAGATTATGAAGACGAACTGCCAGGTATAGAGGAGAAGCTTGCGTTCTGTATTCTCCGGCACGTAGAAAGTACGATCAAGATCAAAAAGCGTCAACAGGCCAGCCGTCAACCCGGCAATGAATTCTGCCACAAACCCCTCCTTAACAACCTAATTTTGTCTGGCTTATCCTGCCTAGCCCCGCAGCTTCTGTATGGTTTCTTCAAGCGCAGCATCCAGGTCTTCCAACTCACCATTCTCCTGGCTGCTTTCGCTATTGGCTATGTCTGGTACAATCCATACCTCAGAAAAAGGCGTCCATTGTTGCTTATTCATTGTTTGTCGCGGTCTTTCAAGCAGGCGAAATAGATGCCAACCTTCATCGGTCAAATTTGCCAATCTATGGTCATTGGTCGTCACTTTAACAAGACCCCGTTCTTCCAGGCGTGACAGACTAGTCTCAACCTCTGGCCACATAGACCGGGTTACAGCAACAAGTTGGTGGGGCGTTGCGCCCGCTTCACCTTCACGACCTATCACACGAATGGCTGCGGCTTCTTTGTCGGTCAATCTGTACTTAGGTATACGCATTTCTCTTTCCTCTTTGGACAGAAGGCAACAGCATTTCCTATACTTAATTGCATTATATAGGATAGAATTGGGCAACGCAATCATCAACCAGCGGGGTTACGGATCATTGTCGCTATGAAATTGACGATCAACGCCAATTTGCCTGACATCCATAACCCAACCGGCAACAGCCCGATGGTACAATACACCGTGTTCGTAATTCGTAGTTCATAGTTCATACTTCAAAAGGAGTTTCCCATGACCCAATCCCCTGACAAACGTCAACGCATTATCATCGCCGGTGCGGCCGGCCGTGACTTCCACGACTTCAACACTTACTTCCGCAACAACGAAGCCTATGAAGTCGTTGCCTTTACCGCCACCCAAATCCCCAACATTGAAGGCCGCCGCTACCCGGCCGCCCTCTCCGGTTCGCTCTATCCCGAAGGTATCCCTATCTACCACGAAGACGACCTGGCCGACCTGATCGCCAAAGAAGCCATCGACGACGTCGTCTTCTCCTATTCCGACATCAGTCATAGCTACGTAATGCACCTGGCCTCGCGGGTACTGGCCGCCGGTGCCGGCTTCCGCCTGCTCAACCCCCGCCAGACGCGAATCAAATCTACCAAGCCGCTCGTCTCCATCTGTGCCGTGCGGACCGGCTGCGGCAAAAGCCAGACCTCTCGTCGTGTTCTATCCATTTTGCAGAATGAGTTAGGCTATGAGCGGGTTGTGGCCGTGCGCCACCCCATGCCTTACGGTGATCTGGCGGCCCAGGCGGTGCAGCGTTTTGCCGACTACGCCGACCTGGACAAGCATCAATGCACCATCGAGGAGCGTGAGGAGTACGAGCCGTACATCGAGCGGGGCGCGGTCATCTATGCCGGTGTCGATTACGAAGCCATCTTACGCCAGGCCGAAGCAGAGGCGGACATCATCATCTGGGACGGCGGCAACAACGACCTGCCTTTCTACCAGTCGGACTGCCACATTGTGCTGGTAGACCCCCACCGACCGGGGCATGAACTAGCCTACCATCCGGGCGAGGCCAATCTGCGTCTGGCCGACGTGGTGCTGATCAACAAAATTGATACGGCCGATTACGACAACATCCTCACCGTGCAAAACAACATCCAGCAGGTCAACCCCCAGGCCATCGTAGTGCAGGGCGCATCCCCCCTGACCGTTGCCGACCCCGCCGCCATTCAGGGCAAGCGCGTTTTGGTCGTGGAAGATGGCCCCACCCTGACCCACGGCGAAATGGCCTACGGTGCTGGCTACGTGGCCGCCCGTGCTCACGGCGCGGCCGAGATCATCGACCCCCGCCCCTATGCGGTAGGCAGTCTGGTTGATACCTACGCCAAATACCCCACCACCGGCCCCGTACTGCCCGCCATGGGCTACGGCGCGGCCCAAATCGCCGACCTGGAAGCCAGCATCAATCAGGCCCCGGTGGACCTGGTGCTGATTGGGACGCCGATTGACCTGGGCAAGCTGATCAACATCAAGCACCCCCACCAGCGCATCCGCTACGAACTGCAAGAGATCGGCCGGCCGACCTTGGTTGACGTGCTGCGTGGCGCGTTTGGCTAAAAACAATCCCGATCTTAATACCCCTCGGTAGGGGCGGGACGGCGCGGAAACCATCCTCGCCACAACCAACCCATCTCCACCCGCGCCGTCTCGCCCTTGTTGTCAGCATTTTGGGCGAGACAGGCGGGGCGGACCTCATGTGTAACAGCGAGGATTATGGCCCGCCTGTCCCGCCCCTACCATTGTTGGAATTACAAAGCGAATATGTAGCAATTGCCTTAAACACGAAACTATTCCATAATCAGTTGGAGAAATCAAGAGACTACAGAAGTCGGCTAGACTTTTGTAGTCTCTGTTACTGAAAAAGGAAAATCCTATGGCCGATAAAACATTAGACAAACGCAGCGGACAGCTAGACGACACGCCCTGGGGACACAAATGGGGCTTCAAAGACACCCGCTTCGTTTTGCAGCCAGACCGTACCGTTACCGTTACCGGCGAGCGGTACGCCCTCTCTGGCACCGAAATGCCCGAGTTCATCCCCTTTGTTGAGGAGATGCTGGGCATCACCATTGACCCCAACGAAATCAAACCGGAAGTGGCCGACAAACCGGTTCCGCCGCCAATCATGAACGATGCCTTTTACCAGGCACTCCGGGCGAGCTTCCCCGCCAGCCAATATTCACAGGCAAAGGGAGACCGGCTGCTGCACAGTCACGGTCAAACCACCGTCGATGAGGTCTATCAGGTCCTCTACAACAAGATAGACCGGGTGGCCGACCTGGTTTTCTACCCCGAATCAGACGAAGATGTGGTCAAGCTGATCAAGCTGGCGGCCGAGCATGACGTTTGCCTGGTCCCCTTTGGCGGCGGCACCAGCGTCAGTTGCGCCCTCAAGCTGCCGAGCGACGAGACGCGCATGATTGTGGTGGCCGATATGCGTCGCATGAACAGAATTCTCTGGGTGGACCATGAAAACCATATCGCCTGCATTCAGGCCGGCATTACCGGCAAAACGCTGGAAGAAGAGCTAGAAAAGATCGGCTACACCAGCGGCCACGAGCCAGACAGCATGGAGCTGTCAACGCTGGGCGGCTGGATTGCCACCAACGCCAGCGGCATGAAGAAAAACAAATATGGCAATATTGAAGATATGATCGACAATTACACGTTGATCACCCCCAAAGGCGTCATTGAACAAAAGACAACCATGCCGCGCCTTTCTATTGGCATGCAGCCGACCAAATTCCTGTTTGGTAATGAGGGCAATTTGGGCATCATTACCAAAGCCGAGATGCGTATCCACAAGCTGCCCGAAGCCAAAAAGTATGGCTCGATTGTCTTCCCTAGCCTTGAACACGGGATTAAATTTCTGTATGAGCTGACGCGCACCGGTGTTTTACCCGCCAGCGTACGCCTGGTTGACAACTTCCAATTCCGCTTTGGCTCGGCCCTGCGCCCCAAACCAGATGCGATGGGGGCTATTATCCACAAGCTGCAAAAATTCTTCTTGCTCAAGGTGAAAGGGTTTGATCCAAACAAAATGGTAGCCACAACGCTGGTAATGGAAGGGGACCGCAGTGAGGTAGCCTATCAGGAAAAGCTGGTTTACCGGCTGGCCAGTAAGCATGGCGGCATTGCCGGTGGCGAGGGGAACGGCAAGCGGGGCTATATGCTGACCTACGCCATTGCCTATATCCGTGACTTTATGGCTGACTATCACGTAACGGGCGAAACGTATGAAACGACCGTCCCCTGGGACAGAATTGATGATGTACTAAAGAGTGTCGAGCAAAAAGCGGCCGAATTGCATAAAGCGTATGGGCTGCCGGGCAAACCGTATGTATCGCCGCGTATTACGCAGCTTTACCATACCGGCGTCTGCGTCTACTTTACGCACGGTTTTTCGGGCAAAGGGGTAGACAACCCCGACCGAATTTTCTCCAAAATTGAGCATGAGTTGCGTGAGACGATTCTGGCTAACGGCGGGTCACTGTCGCACCATCACGGCATTGGCAAATTGCGTAAGGATTTTATGCCCGGTACGCTCTCCGAGACGAGCATTGAACTGCTGCGTGAGGTGAAGCAGGCGCATGATCCGCAGAATATTTTCGGTATTCGGAATAATGTGTTTGCGGAGTAGGGGGCGTTGTAGCGTAAAGCGTAATGCGTAAAACGTAACAAGGAGGCTTTACGCATTACGTTTTACGTTTTACGGCAAACTACTTGAACAGACAAAGGCTCTGTTGCGCTTGCGCCAAAACACAAATCGTTTATAATTCCACACTGTTCGGGGCGTGGCGCAGCCTGGTAGCGCGCACCGTTCGGGTCGGTGAGGTCGTGGGTTCGAATCCCGCCGCCCCGACAAGTTTTGAAAAACGGCCGTTTCTGACGAAACGGCCGTTTTCCAAGTTGATGTATTCACACAGCGACTGTCTGTCTATTTCCTACACACAGCCCACAAATGTCCTACATAACATGATGTAGCGACTCAATAATCTTGGCCTGACTGCAGGCCAATACAACCAACCAGAAGGAGGTTACACCATGAGGAAGTCCCATTTCTTGCGTCTGAGTCTGTTCGTTGGGCTGATTGCCGTTCTGTTCTTGATAATCGGCTCTGGTGCGCTGGCCGCACCGCCAGCGGATGGGCCGCCCGGGCTGGAACGCGCCAAGCAGATACAGGAAGCCAATACGCCCGGTTTACTGGCTATGCCTGGTGTAGTGGGCACTGCTGTGTCCGTGGATGAAGACGGCCGTCCCGTCATCCGCATCTTTACCGAGGCTGAAGGCATTCTGGGTATTCCTGCCAGCCTACAAGGCATCCCGGTTCAGACCGTCGTAACCGGTATCATCTGGGCACAGGATACCACTTCCAAATACCGGCCATCGCCCATTGGTGTCTCCGTGGGCCATCCCAGCATTACCGCGGGCACCATTGGCGCACGCGTGGTAGACGCTAACGGCAACGCCTACATCCTGAGCAACAACCATGTGCTGGCCAATAGCAACAACGCCAACATCGGTGACAACATTCTTCAGCCCGGCCCCTTTGACGGCGGCAGCAACCCCGGCGACGCCATCGGCACGCTGTACGACTTTGAGCCGATTGTGTTTGGCGGCAGCCCCAACCTGATGGATGCAGCCATTGCGGCCGTGCCCGATGCCGACTTGCTGAGCAGCACCCTTCCCGCTGGCTATGGCTCACCCAGCGGCCAGATAGTCAATCCCTCCGTTGGCCAATCGGTGCAAAAATGCGGCCGTACCACCGGCTGCACCGTCGGCACCGTGGAAGAGGTCAATGTGACCGTCAACGTCTGTTTTGCCGGCACCATCTTCTGCACCCGCTCGGCCACCTTTGTCAACCAGTTCACCATCACGCCCGGCAGTTTCAGCGCCGGTGGTGATTCCGGTTCGCTCATTGTGACCAATAATAACAACCGCCACGCCGTAGGTTTGCTCTTTGCCGGCAGCTCTACCCGCACCATCGCCAACCCCATTGGCGTCGTGCTGGATCGCTTTGGCGTGACGATTGACAGCGGCGATGGTGGCGGTCCGGCCCCCACGCCCACAACCGCTCCCACCGCAACACCTGCACCGGACCCGACAGCCACACCGCCCCCTGATCCAACAGCCACACCTGATCCGGGCGAACCCGGCGACATTCAGCTTGCGGCCTCCGCTTATAAGATACGTGGGGTGAATCACGTTGATCTTAGCTGGAGCGGAGCCAGCGGGTCGCAGGTTGACATCTACTTCAACGGCTCGCTGTTAACCACAACCGCCAACAACGGTGCTTATACCCACAATACCGGTACGCGTGGTGGCCAATCCTTCACTTACCAGGTATGTGAAGCTGGTACCAGCACCTGTTCGGCTATTGTTAATGTAAACATTTAACCAGTTTCATGGCAGGTAGGGATAGGCCAGCGGTTTATCCCTACCTGTTTTAGGTTAATATAGCTGCCAATCGCCTTACTCCTTCCTCAATATCAGCTTCATTCAGCCCGCTAAAGCCCAGCAAAACCGCCGGGGGCGACGGCCGTTCCACATAGTAGACCGAACCCGGATACACCACCACCCCCGCCTCAGCCGCCCGCCGCATGATGGCCGCCTCATCCTCATGGGGCTGTAGCCGGAGCATAATGTGTAAACCGGCCGCAACGGCCGTCCAGCTAACCCGATCCCCCATCTGATCGCGCAGTGCATTTTCCAATACTTCTCGGCGCGCACCGTAGGTCTGACGCAACTGGCGCAAATGGCGTTCAAAGTGGCCCTCGGCCATAAAGTCAGCCACGGCGGCCTGCATCAGCGTGGGTGCGCCCCGGTCTAGCAACGATTTGGCCTGCAGAAACGGCCGTACCAGCACCTCCGGCAGCACCACGTAACCCAGGCGCAGCGCCGGAAACAACACCTTAGAAAAGGTGCCCAGATAAACGACACGGCCGTCGCGGTCCAGCCCTTGCAACGCGCCGAGCGGCTGGCTGTCATAGCGCAGCTCCCCGTCGTAATCATCCTCTACAATCAGCGCGTCATGCCGCCGCGCCCATTGCAGCAGCGCCAGTCGCCGCGCCAAAGGCAGCGTACCCCCACGCGGAAACTGATTAGAGGGCGTCACGAAGAGCAGTTTGGCCTCGCTTGCCGCTGGCAGACGGTCTACCAGAATACCCTCGTCATCCACAGGCAGGGCAGTCAGGTGCGCCCCATGTACCTGAAATAGCGCGTAGGCGTCCGTGTAGCCCGGCGTTTCTACCACCACCTCGCTGCCGGACGGGAGCAGCAGCCGGGCCAGCAGATCTAGTGCCTGCTGCGCCCCACTGACAATGACCACCTGCTCTGGCTCACACACAACGCCGCGCCACTGGCTCAGGTAAGTGGCTAATGCCTGCCGCAGCGGATAAAACCCGGCCACCGAGCCGTAGCGGGACAGCATGGCATCGTCCGTACTCAGGTAGCGGGCCAACAGTCGTCGCCAGATGTCATAAGGAAAAGTGTGGGGAAAAGAACGGCCGAAACCAAAATCGATCAAGCCCCGGTTATCCCCGACGCGATTACGGGCCACTGGCAGGGAGGCGACTCGCTGCCCCCAATCTGATAGAGTCGGTTTGAAAACGGCCGTTTCCTCCCCGGCTATCACCTGCCGCAACATCTCGGCCACAAACGTACCCGCCCCCACCCGGCTCACGACCAGCCCTTCTGCTTCAAGCTGAGCGTATGCCTGAGCCACCGTCACCCGCGCCACGCCCAACTGAGCCGCCAGCCGCCGCGTGGCCGGCAACCGCATCCCGGCCGTCACTCGCCCCGACACAATAGCCTGCCGTATTTCGGCATAAATTTGCCGATAAAGCGGCAGATCGGTATCTTTAAGGTGTAGGTTGATACTTAAATTCATGGTCAATTAGTACCCAAAGCGTATTGCCTAGCCTGCGGTAACGTTATACCGTTAATGGTGACGGTTCGTGGCGTAAAGGCATACCAGGCACGGGTCATAAAAAAGGTCAAATTATGCCCTATCGAAGCAGTGACAAAACACGCCAGAAAAAAGACAGCAAACGGACGAGCATGATGCAGGCGGCCGTTCAAGTTTTTGCCGAAAAAGGTTATCATGCAGCCACCGTGCGCGACATCGTTGAGATCGCCGATGTGGCCGTCGGTACATTTTACTTCTATTTTCCCGACAAGGAGACCTTATTCACCCATCTCTATGATGAAACGGCCGATTTCCTGGTACAGACGCTGCAACAAGCCAGCGTAAGCCGTAGCCTGTGGCCCCAGCAGGTCCAGGCCATTATCCAGGCCTACGTCAATCTGGCCATCTTTGAACCGGCTATCATCCAGCTCCTACTCATTGGCGGCAGCGGCACGCCCGCGCTGGCCACCAGGCGTCAACGATTTCGCCACCAGTTGACGCAGCTCTGGCAACGGCCGTTAACAGAGGCGCTGACCAATGAGCAACTGCCCGACCAGGACAGCCGTCTCACGGCCGAAGCCATCGTGGGCGCGGTTGATGAAGTGATTCTTAAACTGCTCAACCTGCCCGAACCGGAATTGGCGGCGGACGGTACCGTCCTAAACCTGACCCGCTTTGTCCTGCGGGCGACCGGCCCTTTCCGAGAGAAGACGTAAAGGCGCGTTCAGGCGTAAAACGCCAAAGGCAACATGGTTCAACCGATGCCCACACACCTGCCCGAATCTGGCCAGGCATTACCCCAACTGGCAGAAGCTGCCCACACAATCCTGAGCGCGACCAGATTGCCTGACCTCTGGACGGCCGTTATCAACGCCATTCGCACCACGCTGAAACCCGACGCCGTGGCCATCTGTTACTACGCGCCAGACAGCCTGGGACAGATAGACGTTTACGGCTACAACATATCAGACAGATTTCTAAAGCGAGCCGCCAGTCAGCCTGCCCTATGGCGCAAAAATCAAATCATTACAGCCCCTAAAGAAGAGGAACCGGCCAACCCCACCCACTACATGCTGCAACAAGAGTCGCTGGCCAGGGCCACCGTCTTTCCGTTTGTAGCGCAGGACACACTGCAAGGCGGCATTTTGGCCGGCTGGCAAACGGCCGTTAGCCTCACCCCAGACCAGCTAGAAGCAGGGCGGTTAGTGGCCCAAATGGCCGCCGCCACTATTCAAAATATCAACTTGTTTGCCGCCCAGGCCCGCGCTCTTCAGCGCGAACAACAGCTAAACGAATTTAGCCGCACCCTCAACGAACTACAAGACCTGCCCTCTATCCTCTCTTACGTGGCCGAAATCGCCACCCAGTTAACCGATGCCAATCGTGGCAAAATGGGGCTGATTGTCGGCGAACAGGTCATGATGTTCTATCCTGTTAACTTTCCTGCTGACGCCATTTTGCGCCCTTTGTCACGCGGCCAGGGTTTACCCTGGACCTTAGCCGAAAGCGGCCAATCGCTTATTCTTAATGACTACGCGAATCATCACCAGGCTGACCCGGAGATTGTGGCGGCTGGGGCTTCGGCATTCCTGGGTGTGCCGATCTTGGTCTGGGACGACCAATGTTTGGGTACAATCAACCTCTTCAAGACCACCCCCGGCCACAGATTTAATCAGCGCGATCTGGAACTGGTCGAATCGCTGGCGCGCCAGACGGCCGTAGCTATCAAGAACTCCCGTCTCTATGCAGAGTACGAACAGCGCACCAGTTCTCTGGCCAGCGCCCTCATGCGCCAGGAAGAGATGGACCGGCTAAAGAATCTGTTTGTGCAAAATATCTCCCACGAGCTGCGAACGCCGTTGGGCATTATTTACGGTCATGCTGAACTGCTGTCAAGCGGGGCTTTAGGCGAACTGGCGCATGGACAAAAAGACTCGATTGAAATTATTGCTCGCCGCGCCAAAATGTTAACCAATCTGGTAAACGACCTGAACGCCCTACTGGCGGCCGAAACGCAAGAGTTCCGTCGTGAACTCATTGACCCTGTGACCCTCCTCAGCAAATTGGTTGATGATTACCGGCTGCAAGCCGCAGAATATGAGCTAAATATTACGGCTGATTTGCCGGAAGAAGCCCCATTTGTACACGGTGATCTGACAAACCTACGACGGATGTTCGACAATCTGATGTCTAATGCCTTTAAGTTCACTCCGTCAGGGGGCACGATCACGCTCCGTCTGAAGACAGTTGACAAGAATCTGCACATTGAGGTCAGTGATACGGGCATAGGCATTCCGGCCGAGCATCTGCACCGCATTTTTGAGCGTTTTTATCAGGTCGCCGGGGATCTGGCGCGACCGCAGGGGGGTACGGGGCTGGGTCTGGCCCTGGTCAGGGAAATCGTCAATGCCCACCATGGCCAGATTACGGTCGAAAGCCAGCAAGGGGCAGGTACGACGTTTCATATCAGGCTGCCCGCGGCCGGTTAGCGGCAAGCCGCTGCCAATTACATGGCGCCAGCAAACCAGTGGCGCACCAGCTCAACGCGGAACATGTATCCATCCGCAACGGCCGTAATCAGTTCCCGACGCTGCAACCGACTCAGGCTTTCTTCCAGCGCCATCAGGCTGGGAATGTACTCTACCAATCTTTGCCGGGGAACGATCTCACCTGCAGGCGACTGCGCCAACAGACGTAAGACTTCGCGCCCCACGTTGTCAACCTGATTTTGTTCAATATCGGCAAAAAAGAAGCTGCCATGCGTGAGCGCGGCGGGTACGGCCGTTTCCACATCCGCCACGGTAGCCAGACGACGCACCGCTGGCTCCTGCTCATTTTTTAGCGCAACCACCTCCGCACAGAGAAGCTGCACCAGGAAAGGGTGACCGGCTGTTAAGGCCCACACGCGCTCGCTGGCGGCCGTTTCATAGCGCAGGGCAAAGTCATGCACCGGCTGCTCTACCAGTTGGCGCGTTTCCGCCTGGCTCAGGTAGCCAATGTGGATTAACTGCACGTTGATCAGGTAGCTGGACCAGCGTTGAAACTCATCGAGCGTGTGCGAGCCGGCAAACAGCACCTTGAAGCGTGGCCGATGCTGAATCAGGTGGCGCAGCATACCAAGAATGGCGCTTTCGTTGAAACGGCCGTTGGCCAGAGCCGTAGCCAATACCTCAAATTCATCCAGCATCAGCAGGGCCAGTTGGTCATCCAGCGCCACCTCTACCTCATCCAGCCACTCATCAAAGCGCGTAAAGGGATCGACCGCCAATTCATCCCGTCCCAGCGGCGGGATGGTCAGAAGCCGCTGCCGCCGGGCCGAACGGGCGATACTACGGCCGATATTGTACAAAAAGCCTACCTCATCCTGCGCTCGTGAAGCCGGTCCCTGCAGGTCCACAAACAGGGGCACCACCGTGGTGGGTAACAGGCGGCCCAGATTATTCAGCAGCGACGTTTTGCCCACGCGCCGCTGGCCATAGAGCAATAACGGCGGTTGACGACGGTCAACCAACAACTGCTCAATACGGCTGCTGATGTCGGTACGCCCCACAAAAATCTCTTGCTGGTCGGTCAGCGGCACGCCGATGATGTAAGGACTATCAATCTCCTGGCGCAGCTCTGCCTCCTCGGCCAACTGCTGCTTTTGCCCGGCCACCAGCCGCCGCCAGCGGGCGGCAATCGGCCGAAACCGAATGGCATATTCATCATTACTGCGGGTCAGCTCACGCAGCAGACCGTCCAGCCGCTCTTCGGCCGCGCCCAGCGCCAGCCGCCGGTTGTAGATGCTTTCCTGCCGCAGGGCAGCCTCAATATCGCGGCTGACCCGGCTAAAGCTGCGCAGCAGGGCGCTGGCCGGGCCGGACAATTCTCCGACCGCCACGTCATGATGCACTCGCCCCACGTCGGCGACCGTCTGGCAATTGGCCATCGTGCGGGCGTCTAGCTCAATCTGAGCGGCCTGCGCTGCCCAACGCTGCCGGCTGGTTGAGAGATAATCGAGAGCGGCCGTGCCAAACGACGGCTGCTGTTCCAAAACGAGTAATAGATGACCATCCAGACCCAGCAGCGGCAGCCGTTGAAACTCATCCCAGAAGGCAGAGTGCCAGCGCAAAAGCGGCCGGCGACCGGCCGCCAGTCGCGGCTCATCCAACTGCCAGAGCAGCTTGTTCCACAGCGCGGTCAGCGGATACAGCACCACAGGTCGCCACCAGGCCAGGACCAATCCCAAAAGCAAGCCCAAAAAGCTAAAAACCATCAGCGGCAAAATCGACTGGGGCGAAGCCACCAGCATAAACAGGCCACCGGCGCCGCCCAGCGAGCCAGCCAACGCACCGGCGGCGGTGCCGGCCATGCGCTCGGCCAGCACATAGGGCAGCGCGAAAAGTGCTGCCAGCAGGGCGACCAGGGCCAACATTGTCCAGGGACCAGGCAGAGTGACGACATTCAACAGCGTGCCGGCCAGGCTGCCCGCCAGGCCAACAACGGCCCCGCCGGTAAGCGAATAAATCCAGCGGCCGGTGCGCCCAAAGAGAGCCAGGCCAAAGGGTACGCCAATGGTCAGGGCGGTGGCTAACTGTCCTTCAACCATTGTTACCAACAGGCCAAATCCAAGACCGATCAGGCTGCCCACCAACACACCCCCGGTCTGTCGGGTCAAGGAGTATATGCGGCTGACATTGGTAGCCGAACCGGAAATACCGGCAGCCACGGCAAAGGCCAGGCCGCCGGCCAGGCCGCCGGCCAAACCGATCAGCGTGCTGGCTAACAGGTCAAAGGGCAGTTCTGACACCTGTGTCGAGAAGAGGGCACTGTGGCCTAATGTCATGATGACCGCCGGACCGATAAGAAGGCCAACGGCCATGCCCACGGCAATGCCTACGGGCAAACTGGCCACAATACTGACCGCCAGACTGATCACCAGACTGATGCTCACGCCCAGGATGATGCCGGTCAGGGCTGCTGGCGGCGGTGCGCCCGCAAGCCAGGCAAAAAGGGCCACGACGCCCCCTAACAGCAGCGGCCAGATGAGATAGCTCATCAACAAGAAGCGCCAGACAGACCAGGTTGTCAGATGGCGCAGCGTCAGGTCAGACAGGGAAAATGAGGGGGACAAGCCAACCTCAAGCCGCTCCAAATGATGCCGCCAGGCCGAGGGATGAACAAACAGCCAAAAAAGGAGTTGCAGGCTACCTATAATAAAGCTGCTATGCAGCCGAGGAGCGTCGGTGAACAACTGATGGCCGTTAGGCTTCATCCTTTATCCTTATGAACGGCGCAAGCTGCTGTAGGGCCTCGTCCCGCCAGGCATCGCTATCATCCCCTTCTTCCAGGGCAAACAGCCGCTCGCGACAAAGAATTTGTAGCAGCACAGGCCAGCCGTCGCTCTGCGCCAAAATCCAGGCCACGTCATCGGCGGCAAAGGGTATCGGGGAGCTGCCGATCAGGGCCACCGCCTCCTCCTCGCTAAACGGGCCTAGCGTGGCCATATAGCCGAATATATTAAAGAAGGGAGAACCGTAACCACTGTGCTGAGCCAGTTGGTCGGGTGGTTGGGGACCAGCCATAATAAAACCCAGGTTGCCGCTGACCTGATTGGTGGCTAACGAGCGCAGGCTTTCCCAGAAGGCATCGTCAAGGTCAGGATAGCGTTGTAAAGCCACGCCGATTTCATCAAGCAAAATAACGGTAGGCTGGCGCAGATGATCACTGACGGCATCCAGGAAATCTTCCACATAACAAGGATCAGGGACGGGTATCTCCATCTGATTCAGCAAGTAACGCATCAATGGTTCTCTGCCACCTAAGCGTGGGTCCTGAAAATCGACAAAGATCCAGCGCTGCTGTCCGGGCTGGGGCAGCCAGTCGGCCTTTTGGTCGGGCCGACGCTGAGCGGCCGATACCTGGCTGATTGTGTGCAGAAAGCGCAGCAAAGAGGTTTTACCGCTGCGTCGCGGCCCAATAATGGCACCGTTCTGTAAAGGTGGACGCCTGACTAAATGGCAGAGCCGCTTCAGCTCTCGCTGCCGGCCGAAGAATTGGGCGGGATGGGTGATAGGCGGACCGGCAATAAAGGGTTGAGAAGGTTGAAAACTGAAAGTTGTGGGCTGATCTATTACCCCTGGACGTGGTGACGGAGCGTGTCTGGGGTTTTCGTAATTCGTAATGCGTAATTCGTAATTTTCCAATTCGCCGCTGCGAATTTGCTCACGGAGTTCGCTGGTAGCGGCGGCCGGCTCAACGCCCAGTTCGTCCATCATAATCTGGCGGCAGGTTTCGTAATGTGAGAGCGCCGCCCCGCGCTGACCGTTGAGCGCCAGAGCCGTCATCAAGTAGCGATGGGCTTCTTCGCGCACGGGGTCCAGGCGGATCATCTGGCGGGCGTAGGTAACGGCCGTTTCATAAGCAGCCCTGGCCGTCGCGTCAACCACCAGCCGCTGGCAGACAGACAACAGTTCATCTTGCAGAGACAACCGCTGCTGCGCCAACCATTCCTCAAAAACGGGGGCATCACGCACATAGAACTCTTCCAGAAACTCGCCACGGTAGAGGGCCACCGCCGCCACCAGGTCGTCGGCGGTAGGCTGGGGTGAATCTACCAGTTGGCGAAATTGGGTCACGTCTAGCCAATGGTCCGCTTCGCGCTTAAAGCGGAGGCTGTGGCTAGAAATATCCAGGTAAGGGGCCACAAACTGGCGCAGCTTGAGCAAGTCGCCGCGCAGATTGCGCCGGGCATCACTGTCTGGCAGATCACTCCACAGCAGGTGGGCTAGATATTGACGGGTGTGAGAACGGCCGTCTACCGCCAGAAAACATAGCAGCGCCTGCGCCTTCACCGAGGCCAGGTCAGACAGCGGCCGATCGGCCAAACTCAGCTTCAATTGTCCCATTAAGGCCAGCTTTAGTACCATTTTCTTACGCTCAATTCTGAAATCAACGCCAGATCAACGCTACAGCAACTTTCAATTGGCAAAGGTGTGGTATCATGTAGTCACAGTTATCGTTACTCGGTGTTTGGTAACTGGTATCGGAAAACCGATCAAAGCTAACGAACAACATACAACCGGTATCAGTAACAGATAGTAAAGCGTGAGCAATAAATCGTCAATTATAACCTATAAGCGGATAGTCCTATGATGAACAACAAGCCAAAGGCAACAAATGGTCAGGCCCTGGTTGAATTCGCCCTCATGATTACGGTCGTGCTAATGCTGATATTTCTAATCATCGAAGCCAGCCGCATTTTGTGGGCCTGGACGACGGTGCAGAATGCCGCCCGTGAAGGGGCACGCTATGCCATTACCGGCCAATTCATGGGGCCAGAGTGCGCCGTGCAAGACCTGCCCAAGTTCCAACATATTTGCCAGGACGTCAATCAGACCAAACTGCGGACGGCGGGCATCATCAGCGTCACCCACCGCGGCCTGTCGGGGCTGCCGCTGGATGAAACCTCAGGCATTATGGAAGATGACAACTACTACATCATTCAAGTATGGGGCGGCATGGTGACTGCTGATGGTTTGCAGCTCGTGAGTGATTATGGCGGACTGCCGGGCCATCCGGTCGTCGTGCGGGCCATGTATCGGGTGCCCATTATCACGCCGTTTTTTAACACCATTGTCCCTTCGGTGCCGGTGGTGGGGCAGGTAACGGAGTACAACGAAAATTTTGGCCAGTTGGGCAACCCTAGCGGTACCGGTCTTCCGCCTAGTGTGCCACCCGTGCCTACGGCCGGACCTTCACCCACGCCAACCGACACGCCGCCGCCTGACGCCGATCCCACCGAGACACCTACAGCCACACCGACGAATACGTGGACTCCCTCTCCCACGCCCGTGATTTGTGGTACGCGCTTTATGCAAAGTCCCCTACAAAACCAGGCTTTTGTGTTGATCACGGGCGAAGTGGATGAAGAGGTAACGCTTTATAATCTTTCAGATGGCATGGCCGTTTTGGGAACAGCTACTCTGACCAACCCCGGTCCTAATCCAGTACGCGCCTGTGAAGGCTACACCAACTTTGACAACAGTCTGGCACCGCTGGTAGCGGGCAACATCCTGCTGATTGAAAGCGCAAACGGAACAACCGACCTCAGAATGGTGCTGGCGGCCGAACCCACGCCGACGCAAACTCACACCCCAACCGTAACGCCGACCTCAACGCCAACGGTTGAGCCGACGGAAACGATGACGCCAACGCCATCTAACCCCTTCATCAGCGTACGACCCAATTGTGGTCCCGGCCCTAACGTGCAGTTTAATGTTTCCGGCGCCAACTGGCCGCCGAATTCAGACATTGCCCTCTACTGGAATGTCAGCACGCTGCTCTTAACAATTCCGGCCAGTGAACACAGCGGCTCTTTCTCGCGCTCAATCGTCCGCAATAATGTGGGGCCGGGCACCTATACGTTGATGGCCGCGGCCATTGGCGCCGGTCAGGCGACGGATCTTTTTACGGTGCCCTGCTCCGACACGACGCCCGTGCCCACGACGACGGCCACGCCGACCAGTACGCCCAATCCGGCTGACCTGATCGTCGTTGGTCCGCCGGAGTTAATCAGCACGCCGCCAATTGTCGCTTACCAACCGGTGCAATATCGCGTTGTGATTAGCAATACGGGCGATATTGACGTCAACCAGCAGTTTTTTGTTGACCTGTACCTGAATCCGGCCGAGATTTTTCCCATTTACATTCCAGTTGAGCATAGTTCCGGCTATCGGGCCGTGGGCGGTTTGCCCGGCGGGGCCAGTCGGGTCATCAGCATTACGGCACCGTTTGGCTTCCAAAACGAGCCAACTGAAAACTGGATTTATGCCATGGTCGACTCGTTAGAGCAGGTGCCTGAGCTGATTGAGGACAACAACATTTCTACACCGGCGTTTTACGACCAGGTGACACCGGCAGCGACTCCTACGCCGACGTTTACGCCCAGTCCGGGCGGCAACTTCATCAGTGGTGTGGTGCGCCTGGCGGAAACGGGCACACGTCAGAACCGGGCACAAATGGCGCTGGCCGATGCGGGCGGCATCATTATCCGGACCACTGAGTCTGACGCCAACGGCTTCTATACGTTTGCCGATGTGCCGGATGGTGTTTATACGGTGTACGGTTGTATTCCGCTCGACGGAGGCAGCGCCGGTGGTTCACGAGCCGGCATTTCCGTGCCGCCTTCCAATGAGTTTGCCACCGTTTACTTGAGCCTGGAGCTACCTTGTTTGCCATGAGATACTTCACTGCGTTGACGCTGCTTGTCTTTCTAGGTTTGTGGTGGCTGTCGCCCGATACGGCAACAACGGCCGTAACAACCGGCAGTAACGTCCATCCCACCTGGTCAGAAGCGGCCATACTCTCTGACGCGCCTCAGGGCGCCGAGCGGCCCTACATTGCCGCCGGCGCGGGCGAACGTCTGCTGCTGGTGTACACCCAGATAGACGGTGGCGCAGCCGCGTATCCCACGTACCGCCTGTCTAACAATTTCGGTACGACGTGGACAGCACCGGCACCCATCTATAACGCCAGTGGCGACTCAAGACAGGTTCACGCCGTTTTGGACCAGAACAACAACGGTCATGCCGTGTGGCGCGAGGGACCATTTGAAATCCGCTATGCCGCTCAGTCTGATTGGGGCGGTGCGGTGTCTACGCTGCTCTTTAGCTCAGACGTTGGCGTTCCCAGTTTCCCCAAGCTTGTGGCCAGCGGTTCCGGCCAACTGGACGCGGTGTGGGCTGGTTTGCGCCTCCCGGAAGATAACAACAGCAACATCTTTCACACTTTTTCGACCAACAATGGGGCCACCTGGCAGACGGCTTCAGTTGTGGCCAGCACATTACCATCTTCCTTGTTTCCCTCTTTGGCGGTTGGCCCCGACGGTACACGGCACGTTGTCTGGGCCGAAGAAACCGCTCTAGGCAATGAAAGAATCATGTATGCGCAGGGCACGGTAGCCGGCTCAACCATCACCTGGAGTGAGGCCATCATCGTCTCTAACCCCAATTTGCCGTATACCACCAGCCCCACGGTTGTTATGCACAACAACGCCGTACAGGTTTTCTATACCTGGCGCGATGATCAGGGCAACAACGAGGTCTACCAATATATCTATCTGGCTATTTGCGCCACGAACTGCGCCAACCCGGACAACTGGGTCAGCGCCAGCGGCAACCCGGTATCGGGCACGCTGGTTGGGGCCAACACCAATGACCCGTTTTACGTGGAGTCAACGGCCGTTGTCAATCAGGGCTGTCTATACAGTTATTTCCACGGCACCAACCCCACCGACCCCAACGTTAACCAGAACAGTGAGATCGTGTGGGGCATCAACAGTTGTGGCCTGGGCTGGGACGATGGGCGGGACCAGACGACTGAGTATAACAGCCGTTCACTCTACCCGGCACTGGCGACACACGACGACTGGTTGTTTCTGGTCTACGAGTCCGCACCACTGGGCGCGGGCTATCGTCAGGTCCATTTTCGGCGGGCGCAGGTAGACATTGTGCCCCTTAGCAGGCTGTATTTGCCAATTATCAGGCGGTAGGCATTCTTATGAATCGACTTGAGTGGGTTTTAGGCATTTTCTTAGTTGTGCTGCTGCTGGTTATGGTGGGCCTGGGCATTATGCTCTGGACACAGCCCACCAGCCCCGACGACCTGGCCGCAAGCGGGCTATCAGACAGAGCCGCCCTGGTTGCCCCTACGCCGGTTTTTCAGGGCGACACGGCCAGGACAGCCTACGCCCGGGCCGAGGCGCAGATTCAAAGCTGGCAGGCTGATGCCATCTTGTTTAGTGCAACAGCCACCTGGCCCCAGGGTGCTACCATTCAGGAACTAATTGACGGTGCTTCAACCTGGTCCTTGACGTTTTACTCGCCCGCAAACCAGACAGCACGCCCGGCGGCCGTGGTTGAAGAGCAAGTCACTTTGATGGCCGAAAGCCGCTTTACGGCCGTTCCGGATCTAACTTCTGTGACCGCTTGGGAGATTGACAGCGACCGGGCCGTGCAAATTTTTCTGGCAGAAGGTGGCCAGGAGTTCATGCGCCAGCATCCGGTCACCACCTTACATATGACGTTGGGGATTGATGCGGAAGACGGCCGTTACGTCTGGTCGATCTCCTTGCTGGCTGAACTAACTGAAGAAATGTTCAAGATGAAAATCGACGCAGCGAATGGTGAAGTGAGAGCAATTGACTACATCCAATAAATTGTAACATCGCGCACTCTAATTCGTTAAACCTTTTTAGAGTCAATCTACTTATTTCACTTTTTGTACTATAAATGGTTTTTACACGATTTATAGTACCACATCGGAGGCAAAATACGATGAACCAACAACACGAGTACCTTGTTCCCGAACAGAAACAGCGCGGCCAGAGCCTGGTCGAGGTTGCTCTGTTCCTCCCGATTCTTATCATCATTATTGCTGGCGTCGTGGAAGTCAGCCAGCTCCTGGTTACCCAGAATCGAGTGACGACCGCTTCGCGGGCAGCGGCTCGTTTTGGGGCCAATGGCGGTGAGAATGAAGGGATACGCCGCGTCATCATGAACAACGTAACCCAGACGCTAGACCTCAACGAAGCATTGTGGGACATCTGGATCTTACGGGGGCAGATCAATGAAGCTGGCGACGACATTCTGAACTGGGAGTTTGACCATATTTATGGCATCTCCAATACCGTTCGCTTTGGCGCCGTTGATGAGGCGACGCTGCACCAGCGGGTCATTGATGAGCTTAGCGTAGACGGCCGTTCGCCAGCCGACCTGCGTTTTGTGGGCACTTTTGTCCAGCATGACGTGGATACCATTCTGGGCCTGAGCGCCCTGCCCGGCCTGGACGGCTTCAACTCTGTGTCGAGCCTCAACGTGATGCGGATTGTCGGCGAAGTGTTAGAAGCGACCCGCGGCTGTGACGCCTTCCCCATCGCCGTAAAGAGTGACAACCGCTCTATCAGTGGCCCTCCGGGTAGCCAAGGTGGCAACCCTTACCCCAACAGCAACGAATTTTGGAACCCAAACCCACCCACCTACGATAGCTTTACCCTTCATCGTGACAACGTTGAGTTAGCTAACGCCCGCACAGGCGATCTCTTCCGTATCTGGGATGGTGGTGGCCCCGGCAACTTCGGCTGGCTGCGCTGGAATCGCGGCATCAACACCGGCTCAGGTGGTAGCAGCGGTACACTCGTAAACAGTCTGAGCTGGCCCGGCAACAGCAAAGATTACCACAACCATGGTGATGGCGGGCAAGCCGTTGCCGCCGGTATACCCCACGTCGTGCGCGGCTTTGTCGATTACCACGACAACACTGACCTGTCGCTCAACATCGGCAACTGGGTAGCAGCCGGTCCTGGCGTGGTGAATTCTAACGCTGTACGTAATACACTCGCGGACCACGTTGCCAGAGAACGGCAACTGCGCGTCATTGTTTTCGACAATAAAGAAGGAACAGGTTCCAACGTACGCTATCAGGTTGAACGCTTCGCCGTGTTCCAGCTACATGGTTTTGATTTACCCGGCAACAACGGCTGGATTCTGGCTGAGTTTATCCGCTGGGATGATTCCTGCGGCCAACAGTAGATTTAACCTCACAAAGTGATTGCAGACCGGGCAGCCCGCGCCGTACGCGGGCTGCCTTCGGCCATTCCCGGCAAGGATTATTGCTATGATTAAGAAGTGGTTTTTACATCAAAACAAGCAGCAGGCAAACGCAGAAAGAGAGGAAGAAGGGCAAAGCATTGTCATTCTGGCTTTTGTCTTCATCGGGCTGTTGGCCTTCGTGGGTATAGCGGTTGACGTTGGCCTTGTGTTTGCCCGTGCCACCCAGTTGCAGTCGGGTATTGATGCGGCTGCCCTGGCCGGTGTAACCGAGCTAGCCGATGGCGACCTGAACGATGCCGACAACCGGGCGGCCCAATTTTTGCGGGCCAACGGCATTCCTATCAGCGTCACCCAAACAATCGTCAGTGACCGGGACGTAAACTCCTTAGACGGTGTCGAGTATTCAGTGACGGGTACCTGGCCTGTCGAACTCTTCTTCCTGCGTCTGATTGGGCTGGAGGAAGTGAACGTAACCCGCTCGGCCACGGCCGCCTATTTCCCCCTGGCCGACATTTTTACCGGCCGGCGCAGCGAGTATGGCTTTATCGAAACGGCCAATCAGAGTGTTTTTGGGCCGAATATCTGTACCAGCTATGGCGACTCGTTCTCACCGCTTAACAGCGTTTGGGCGCCCGGAGAATACACCTGGAAGTATCGCATTTACATACCGCCTGACTACAACCATGATATCGTTCGCGTCGAGCTGTTTGACCCGGATTCGATCAACACGGCTGAAAACAGCCACACCGTCTTCTTCAGCGCGACCGCTATTCAATATTCGCTTGATAACGATCCGCCCGACAATCGGCGCTTTCCGGCCGAGGGCAAGGTCTTGAATTGTCAAGAGCACTCGGTTGGCGGTAATCCCCACCAGCGCTGGCAGCCCTGCGTTCTCAGAACTGGCGAGCTAGACATCCTCGAGGAAGATGATTCCATCAGTTTAGACCAGATCAACCCTTACTGGTTTGTCCGCATTGACGAAAATCGGGGAGCGGGCGCTGGTCATGGCAACGGCACATGTGGCACGCCAAGCGTCTACACACCTCGTTACAACACACAGACCGTGTTTGAGCTGTTCTACTATCGCCAGGAGTCAGACGGTACCATTACACGCATACCGCTGGCCAGTTACACGGGCCAGGTGGATGACGGCATTCGCGGCGGCGGCGACCATATGACAGATATGCGCTGGGTTAGCCCTCGTCCCGGTCCTCAGCCATATGATGACTACGTTGATGAAAACGGCAATCCAATTGTGGTGCCGGCTGATTTCGGCTCGTTTGACATTAGCCTCAGCAGCATTCCTGATATTTTGGAAGATCCGGCCACAGGCGCCAGATATATCTACCTGGACATCACCTCCCTCAGCGGCGCTTCCGAAAATGGGTACAGCATCTGGGCCGGCCCACCCAACGACAATCGGGCATCTGACGTCAATACACGCAACCTTAACCTGGTTGAAAGTCCGGCGGCGGCCAGCGCCCATTTTTCGCAAGGTGTTACCGTGTTCGCCATGGGCAACCTGCCCATGAACTCGATTTATAGCCAGCCGGTCGATATTCCGCTGGTATACATCGGGCCGGAGATGGCCGGGCAGCGGGTGTTTGTCAGCCTGTTTGACCCCGACGCCGGCACCCAGCCACCTATCGCTTTTTTCTTTGACTCCATTGCCTTCCAGCCGACGACAGGAAACACCGTTGGCGTCAACTGGAACCAAACGGATTGGGGCTTTTTGTACGGAGACGCCACAGATCCGAATCCGGACGGCCGTTGCTTCCACGTCAGTGTATCGGGCAACAATCGCTGCACCAACCAATGGATCGATCCGTCCTACGGACTGACCATTCCGGGTGATGTTAGCCGTTGTGACTATGGGCATCTGGCCACGCTAACACCAGGCACGGCCGAGTATCGCCAATATTTGATGGACAACTGCACCCCTTTCTACGGCGGCCGCCTCCATGCCCGCTATGCCAGCAACTTTGCTGATACGTACGGTTGGGAAATCCGCCTGGAGGGTATACCTTATCTCGTCCGTTAATGTAACTGTGTAAGCATTCAGCCTCTCCGCAGACCGGCGCGGTTGCCGCCCATCATTGGCAGTAACCCGCTTTCGTCCCAACCGCGCCGGTCCCAACGGGGATGTAACCAAAAGGAAAATCTCATGTCAAAACGGGGCCGACTTTTTCATTCATTGATCACCAACAAAGCAGAAAGTGGCCAGGGAATTGTCGAATACCTGATTATTCTGGCTTTGGTAGCCATTATCCTGGTAGCTGTGGTAAACACGATGCGGCCGGCGATTGCCGATGTCTTCTCACGCTTTGTAGAGCGGGCGGCCGTAGCACCCCCTGCCTTGATGGAATACACCCCCCCGGCCCCACCCGCGCCGCCCGAACCACCGGAACCGGTTTGTTACAGCCTTAACAGGACCGAAATAGGACAGGGAACCATTTACGTAACCGATCCACCCAACCCCAATTGTGATGATGAGAATGAACCAGACAAATATAACACGGGTACTATTATCACCCTGGAAGCAGTGGCGCAGCCCGGTTTTCTCTTTGGCGGGTGGAGTCAGGCGCTCACCGGCACGATCAATCCGGCTCAGCTACTCATGGACGGCAATAAGGACGTCACGGCTACGTTTCTGGATGAAACGGATTGCTCAACCGTCACTTATTCGGTGACGCCAGAAGGGGCCGGTAGCGTTCAGCCAGATCAGCCATTTAACTGTGGTGAGAATCAATTTACCAATGGTCTGGGAGTCCACTTTACAGCCGTGCCCGAAAGCGGCTATATCTTTGAACAGTGGACCGGCGACTTTAGCGGCAGCAACAACCCGCACGCCAAGATCATTGACGGCGACCTGAACTTCACGGCCGTTTTTGTGGAGCATTGTTACCAGGTTAGCCTGAACGTCGTCGGCGATGGGTCTATTAATGAATCATATAACCCTAACGATCCCTGTCACGGTGGTGGCTACCCGGCCGGAACAATCGCTACATTTACGGCCGTTCCCGGTGACGAGTCGTACGTTTTTGGTGGCTGGAGTGGTTCGGCCACCGGCAACGACGAGACGATTGAAATCGTCTTGAATCAGAACGTGGACCTGACGGCGACCTTTAACCAATGCCATACGCTGACCAGAACGGCTATAGGTAACGGCAACATCACACCCGCAACTGACTATAATTGCAGCGGCGAACGGTTCCAAACAGGAACACCGGTACAACTGGCCGCCACGTCTGCCCCTGGTCACGGCTTTGTCAGTTGGGGTGGTGCCGCCTCGGGCAATGATCCCATCACCACCATCATTATCAATCAAGATGAAACGGTGACGGCTAACTTTACCCAATGCTTTGCCCTGACGACCAACGTTTCGCCAGCCAACATGGGTGAGGTAAACCGGCTGACGGGCTACTCCACGAACTGTAATGGCGACTACTACCTGCCGGGCACGGAAGTGGGCCTTCGGGCCGACCCTGATCCCAACAATGGCTACCAGTTTGGTTCGTGGAGCGGCGACATCAGCGGCACGCAGAATCCCACCACCTTTGTCATCAACGACAACAGCAGCGTCACCGCCAACTTTATCTGCGAGCTGTATGCTCCCTGGCAAAACAGCAGTATTGGTAGCGGTGCCGGCGGCCAGGCTTGTGAATCACTGGGTACCTATGTCGTCACCGGCTCAGGCGGTGACATCTGGGGATCAGCGGACAGGTTCCATTACGCCTACCAGCAGCGAACGGGCGACTTTACCATTGTAGCCCGCGTCAACAGCCAGACCAACACGGCCGCCTGGGCCAAAGCGGGCGTCATGATCCGCGAAAACCTGAGTGCGGGGTCACGCTATGCCTTCGCCGCCGTGACGCCAGGCAACGGTACACGCTTCCAATACCGGGCAACCGCCAACAACAACTCTAACAGTTCCGGTGTGGGTGGCACAGCGCCGCGCTTTCTAAAGCTAGAGCGGCTGGGCAACACCTTTACCGCCTATTACTCCAGCAATGGTGTTACTTGGACGCAATATGAGTCGCAGGAAGTTGACATGGGCAGTACGGTCTATTATGGACTGGCGGTATCATCGCACAACAACAATGCGTCAACGGCCGTTTTCACCAACGTCTCTATTGAAGCCACACCAGCCTGTCATGCGGTCACAACGGCCGTTACGCCAGCGGGCAGCGGTTCCATAAATATGACGCCACCGTTTAACTGTGACGGCGGCTATACCAGCGGCACATCAGTCACGCTTACCGCCCTCCCCAACGCTGGCTATCAGTTCGACGGTTGGGGTGGCGACCTAAGTGGCACAAACAATCCTCGCAACCTAACCGTTGATAATCCTTTGAATATAACGGCCGCTTTTTCACCCTGCTCGCCCAGCAATATCATCTTAAACCCTGGCTTTGAGTCTGGTCTAACCCACTGGAATACGCAGGGCAACGTGAACACAACTACTGACGCCAGGAGCGGCAAC
This sequence comes from Anaerolineae bacterium, assembly GCA_007123775.1. Classification (GTDB taxonomy): domain Bacteria; phylum Chloroflexota; class Anaerolineae; order Promineifilales; family Promineifilaceae; genus SLGK01. The sequence continues at coordinate 52,097 of SLGK01000001.1, forward strand.
CTGGCAGCCCAATTGTCGGGCACAAACGCGGACCATACCATCTCCCAAGTGCATGCCGCCATTCCTGGCTATACGTATACAGCCAGTGTTTGGGCCAAAAGACGGCAGGCTGGTTGGGCTGGTATCGGACTTACTTTCTTTGATAGCAACTGGAATGAACTGGCGGTAAGCAGTAGCAACTTGATAGTTGACCAAAATAATTACCGCTTCAACAGCCACACGGCAACAGCGCCTGCCAATACGGCGCATGTCGTCCTCTGGATAGGTGCCAACAATTTCCAGAATAATAATTCTTTCGTAAGATTGGATGATGTGCAAATGATGGCCCCCGTATGTAACTAGCATGATTAAGTAGATGATAAAGCGACATAAAAGGCCGTGGTAATCATATTTACCACGGCCTTTTCCTCATTTAGATTGGACCAATCTGGCAGATTGGTCCAATCTACGCCCGCCGTCGCCAGATAAACAACAAGCCTGAACCCAACAACAACCCGACCAGCAGCACATACAATCCTGTCAGCGGCCCAGGCCACGTATCTACGGCCGTATCTACGAACGTATCTACGTCCATCTCCTCGGCCACCACCGGCCAGGGTGTGGCGGATGGCAGGGGCGAAGCAACGGCCGTAGCCATCATAGTCGGTTCGGGTGAGGCCGCTATACCGGGGGCTGGGGTAACAGTTGCCGTGGTAGAGGGAACGGCCGTGGCCGTGGGCGGCGGTGCGGATGAAATCTCAGGCTCCACCACAAAAACGGGCGGGCCACCCATATAGCACTCCCCATAACAGCGCGCCCCGGCCAGCTCCAGACGATACACCCCCTCCTCGGCCAGGATCGTCTGCACTTCACCGAGCGCTGACACCAATGAGGCGGAGGCGGCCGTGGCTGGCAGCGTCACAGAAACCGGGGCCTGACCCCGTGCCCACAACACCCGCGTCAGACCCTGCGGCCGTTCAAACGTCACCAGTTGGTACAGGTCGCCCTGCTGCTGCCGTACCGGGGGTATAAAACCGGCCGTTTGCCGGATGAGCGTGTGGTAGGCGTAATAAGCCGGCCGCTTGCTGAAATCATGCGGCCGTATCAGCCCCCACGACTCTCCGCCCGGCGGCAAATTGACGTCCACCAGCTTATAGACCGAAATCCGCTCCGCCCCCGCCGCAAAACCCAGCGAGAATGCCTGAATGATGTACCACGCCTGCTGATCCAGGTCAATCTGGAACAGCTCTACCTCCACCGGCCATTCCGGGTCCATACTGGGCCGGGCGTTGGTCTCATTGATCCAGACCGGTTTGGCGGGCGAAATGCCGGCCGCCTCTTGGGCAGTAAAGGCGCTCTCTAAAATCAGCGGCACCGTTTCCGGCCGGAAATAAATGTGCAGCGAAATGACGTCAAAATAATAATCGTGGTCCGGCGCGGTGGGATCGGCCGCCACCATGGCCAGGTAACGGTCCAAAAAGGTGGGGTCATGCCAGTAGGTTATGCCGCCCAGGTGGACCACGCCCTGCGGATCATGCGCTTTGATGACGCGGTAGGCCACCTTTTTCAACTGGTAATAATCTGCCATCGTGCCGCTAAACTCGTGACCATACACGCCGGGGGCAATTTCCGGCTCGTTCCAGATAATCCAGTTGTGGACGCCCAGCGGCGCGTAATATTCGACAACCCGGCGCACGTAGTTGGCCCACAAATTGTCGGGATCATCGTCGGGCAGGTAGAGGCCATAGGGCACGCCGGAAGCATAGGGGGAATCGGTGGCCCACGAGGGCGTGTTTTTCAGCACCCCCAGGACGGTCCTGTTGTGGGCGTTAGCCTCGTGCAGCCACTCTTCCATGACGTGCAGCGTGTTCCAGGAATCGGGGCCAAAGGGCTGAATCTCGTTCCAGTAGAAGAGAATGCGCTCCCAGCCAACGCCCAGATCGGCCGCTTCCTCGGCGGCCCAAAAGGATTCCACCGCGCCAAAACGATGGTCCAGCATTTGGGGTGCGGGGGTGGGTGTGGCCGTCTGCGCCCCGGCCGGCCGCCCGGCGAGGAATGGGCTCATAAAAATCAATATGGTGATGAGAGGAACTGTTCGTTTTAACCAGATCATCTATTTTTTCCTGTGAGGACAACGGATTAGGAGAAGGAACGGATTTTTTATCTGTTCCTTCCCCTAATCCGCTGTTCTCTTTCCTTTATAAACGACCAGAATTATAATACAGCCATTCAGGGAAAGGTAGGTCACTCATAGTACGTAGTGCGTAGTGCGTAGTGCGCAAGCAGACGGACTACGCACTACGCAATACGCAATACGCAATACGCAACATGTTCCAACTACGACCGGCTCAAGAAAAGATATTACAGTACGAACACGGCCGTTTAGCCATCAGCGCCGTGCCGGGGAGCGGCAAGACCTTTACCCTCTCCCTATTGGCGGCGCAGTTGATTGAAAACGGCCGTATTGACCCCCACGCCGACCAGCAAATCCTGATCGTCACCTACCTCAACGCCAGCGTCGATACCTTCAAAGCCCGCATCCGGCAGCGGCTCATGGAGCGCGACCTGCCCACCATTGGCTTTGACGTGCGGACTCTGCACAGCCTGGCCCTGGAAATTTTACGCACCGCCCACGGCGGCGATGCCGGTGAAGAGACCTTTGTCGTCCTGGACGAGAGCCAGAGCAGCCACTTTCTGGCCCTGGCCGTCGATGGCTGGATTGAGAGCCACCCCGACCTGTGGCACGCCTTTCTACCCGACAACAGCCCGCGTATGAAGGCCCGCTGGCGCGACATCACCGAGCAAACGGCTCGCGCCTTTATTCGCGCGGCCAAGAATGAGCGGTATGGGCCGGAAGAGATACGGTATGCCATCAGCGGTGCAAGGCACTGGCCACAAGAGTCCGATTCACCAGAATCGTCCGGCCAGTGCCTCGCACCACCCCAAGAGGGTGAGTGGCTGCTGCTTAAGATGATGGCGGAGATATACGGCCGTTACCAATCCATCCTCCACCGCCAGGGTGCCCACGACTTTGACGACCTGATCTGGGAAGCCACCCGCCTGCTGGAAACGCGCCCCGGCCTCAGCGACCAACTGCGCCAGCGCTGGCCCTACGTCCTCGAAGACGAAGCCCAGGACAGCGTACCCCTGCAAGAGCTGCTGCTCAACCAGCTCACCGGCTCTGACGGTAACTGGGTGCGCGTGGGCGATCCCAACCAGGCCATCACCAGCACCTTTACGGCCGCCCATCCCCGCTACTTTAACGCCTTTACCGAACGGGAGGATGTGGTCTCCCTACCCCTGCCCAACAGCGGCCGCTGCGCCCCGCTCATCATCGGCGCGGCTAATGCCATGCTCCATTGGGTCAGCGACAACCACCCCGTGCCCGAAGTGCGGGCCACCACCTTCCGCCGCCAGGATATTTTGCCCACCCCGCCCGGCGATGCCCAGCCCAATCCCCCCGACAGCGAGGCCGACATCCGTATCAAGGTATTCAAGCACCGCGAGGATGAAGAACTGCCGCGCATTGCCCAACTGGGGCCGCTCTATGCCCACAAATTCCCCCACCACACGCTGGCTATTTTGGTGCCGACCAACCAGATCGGCTACCAGATCGCCGACTACCTGGACGAGGCCAAAGCTCCTTACGACAACCTGCTGCGCAGCAGCGGCCGCGAGCGGGAGATTGCGGCCGCCATGCACGCCCTGCTGGCCCTGCTGGCCGAGCCGCTCAACACCAAAGCGCTGGTCAACGCCCACGCCAGCCTGCGCGACCTGGGCCACCCCGCCGCCCTGCTGCCGGCCGAAGACGACCTCAACCGCTTTTACAGCCTGTTACGCAGCGCCCACCGGCCGGAGTCGCTCCTTTTTCCCTGGGATGAGGCAGAAACGGCCGCTTCCCTCCCCGATGGCGTGGCGACTGAAGATGATTTAACGGCCGTTGACCGCTTTATTCGCTTCATCCGGCCCCTCTTTGAGCTGCGGGCGCTGCCCATCGACGACCTGGCCCTGACGCTGGGCGACGAACTGTTCGCTCGCGGCGAGGTCCACGAAGGGGATTTGTCGCTGGCCTATCAAATTGCCACCCTGCTGCGCCGCTGGCGCGACATGGAACCGGACTGGCGGCTGCCCGACCTGGTCAACGAACTGGAAGAGGTGGCCACCGGCCGTCGTCGCCTGCCCGTGACCACCCCCACCGACCTGGGCTACGAACCGCAGCCGGGCCGCATCACCCTGGCCACGCAGCACAGCGCCAAAGGGCTGGAATGGGACGCCGTTTTCCTGGTGGGCATTGATGGCTTCTGGATTCCCGGCAGCCTGGAGGCCCCTTTCCTGGGCGTCCACGATTTCCTCGGCGGCGACCCCACGGCCGAAGTGGTGGCCCAACTGCGTTACCTGATGGCAGGTGAGGCGGGGATTTATTCCGGCCGCAGCGCCACCGAATCAGCCCACATTGACATCATCAGTGAGCGGCTGCGCCTGCTCTACGTGGGCATCACCCGCGCCCGCCGCTACCTGCACATCAGCCGCAGCCGGGCCACCCGTCGCTACAACCGGGAACAAAACGCCGAACCAGCGACGGTATTGGGGGTTCTGTATCAATATTTGAAGCGTGAAACGTAAAACGTAAAACGTGATGCGTAATGCGTAGTGCGTAGTGTGGACCAACCACAACCAAAAGAGTTAACGCAAATAGATAAAGGGGACAAAGGTGCAAAGAAAGATGGTTTGGTTCAAAATGGAAAAGTGATCAACACAAACAGTGCTATAATAAGGCGCGGAGATGTAATGAAGACAAAAATCAATTTGCTAGATGTCGTAGCCCTTACTGTCGATTTGCCAGAGTATAATCTGTGGCGAGGACAGGTAGGTACTGTTGTGGAAATTCTGGCCGACGGCAAAGCTTTTGAAGTGGAGTTTAGTGACCGCAACGGCCGTACCTATGAGTCTATTGGCTTGCGTCCTGACCAGATAATGGCCCTGCATTTTGAACCGGTTGGCAGCTACTTAGGTTCACTGCCTAAAATCGGCATGTTTCAAATAACCATTAACGCAGCCCTGACTATGTATGGGAAAAGTGATCGAGAATCTATTCCAGCACACATTTTGAAAAAGATTGCGGAGGAGATACGCAATGTCAGACTACAATAAAGCCATGAGCATCCACAATCCTTTCTACCATCGGGGCGCGATCCGGCAGGCGGACGACTTTTACGGCCGTTCCGCCGAAATCAATCAGATACTGGGCCTGCTGCAAAACGGGCAGAGCGTATCCCTGATCGGACCACGCCGCATCGGCAAGAGTTCGCTGCTGCTGCACCTGTGCCGGCCCGAAGTACGCGCCAACCTCAACCTGGCCCCGCCGCAGGCCCTCTTTGTCCTGCTCGACTGCCAGGAACTGGGCGGTTCACCCCCCGAAGAGGTGTACGAGGTATTGCTCGACAACCTGCTCGACGCGGCCCAGGCAGCCAACATTGCCGTCAGGGGTGACTCGCAGCAGGCCACCTACCGCGCTCTGGACCGCGTGTTGCAACAGATTACCGACCGTGGCACGACCGTTGTCGTTCTCCTCGACGAATTTGAGCTACTGGCCGCCAACAGCCATTTAACCCCCTACTTTTTTGCCCGGCTGCGCGGCCTGACCACCAAATATGGCTTAGCGTATCTGACGGCGACGCAACGGCCGTTATTCGCCGTCACCGCTGAAGAAGAAATCCTCAGCTCCCCTTTCTTCAACATTTTCGTCACTCTGCCTTTGGGACTGTTCACCGCCACCGAAGCACGCGGCCTGGTAAACCAGCGACTACACGAAACATCGGTGCAGTTCAGTGAAGCACTTATTGATCATCTCCTCCACCTGGCTGGCAGCCACCCCTTCTTTCTCCATGTAGCTGGCTACCACGCCTATCAAGCCCTGCTGCAAGAGCAACCATCGTTGGCCAACGGCCAGTTCGCCTGGCTCGATGATCCCATCGAAATGGAAGCCGCCTCTCACTTGAGCTATCTGTGGCAAAACCTGAGCGCGGAAGAACAATACGCGCTGACCATTGGCACCGGCCCCATTGACTGCCTGCGGCTGCTGGAACAACAATGCCTGCTGGAAAACGATAACGGTAGCTACCACTACACCAGCGACATTTTGCGCCGCTTTGTGCGTCGGCAGAAGGTAGAGGGCGTCATTCAGTTTGGCCCCTTCGTCATCGACCAGCAACGTCACCAGGTATGGGGTGATGGCCAGGAATTAAGCCTGACTACTTCGCAATTCAGCCTTTTTGTACGGCTGGCTGAGCAAGCGCAGCAAGTGGTGCATGGAGCTGATTTGGAAACGGCCGTTTGGGGGGATGTGCTGGTGGATGATCCCGACCGACTCAAAACCTTGATCAAGCGGTTGCGCCGCTCTCTTGACCCCTTCGGCCACTGGATTGTCAGCGAACGGGGGGTAGGCTATGCGTTACGAACACCCGACTGACAACCAACAGTTGACAAAGAGCGATAGGCGGTTGCCTATTAGTCGGCCTTTGCTGGCAGGACTACTGCTATTGCTCGGCTGGGGGCTGCTGGCCTACGGTTGGCCCGTTACGGCCCAGGCCCAGGCAACGGCCTACTGGCAATATTCAGCAGCCAGCACCATGCGCCAGGTCATCACGGTCGATCTGCGCGGCGACGGGGTAGATGACATCCTCATCATTACCCAAAATGGCCAGATAGACTTGCTGACTGCCGACGGCCTGCGCCAGTGGAGCTTCAACGTCGGGGAACCAGTCTACACCACGGCCGTCCTGCACGAGGGCACAGCCCAATCAGAAATTGTGTTAGGCGTCACCAATCGATTGCTGGTGCTTGACAATGAGGGCCAGCTTGCCGCCGAAATCCCGCTGTCGCTGGCCCCCGTGCCACTCAGTTTGCTTACCAGCGGCCATATCGGCAGCGCACAATCCTGGCTAGATCAGCGACAGGCACAACCGCTGGCTGTCAGCCGCTATCAGGTCAATGATGGGCGGCAAGATATACTGGTTTTACTGCAAAACGGGCAACTGCATCGCTATGAACGCAACGGCCGTTTTCTGTGGAGCCATCAAGAGCCGGGTATTGCCAGCGGCGACGCCAGCCTCAAGCTGCTGGTCGATGATATGGACAACAATGGCCAGGATGAGATACTGCTTGGCTTTTTTGACAACCGTCTCCGCTTTAGCCGGGTGGTTCTTCTGGATAGCGCCGGTCAGACTGCCTGGTCACAGTCGATTTCCGGCCGGTTGACCGCCCTGACCTTTGTCCAGTTTGAACCCGACCCCATACTGCCAGGCCCAACACCGCAACGCCATTTGGCTATAGGCAACAGCCAGGGCCAGGTATTGCTGTATAGCAAAAACCAGAGCCGCTTGTGGCCGCGCACCATCAACCGGCCGGTCACGGCCTTGAGTGCAGTGCCCTTGAACGATGGCCAGGCCCTCGCGGTCGCTAACGACGTGGGCAGCGTCATTCTATTTGATGAAAACGGCCGTCGTCTGTGGACCACCAACCTGGCTGCGGACGCCAACCGGCGCATATTGGCTCTCTCGGCTCCGCCCCTGCCGCCGCTACCGGGCCGGCCGGCCCTGGCAGCACTACTTGCGTCAGCTACCGATACGCAGAGTGCCGACATGGTTTTGTTAGATGCAGACGGCCGTATCCTGGGCGAATCGGCCAGTGTGGACGCCCTCAGCCCTTTTTCGCGCCTGCTCGACGTCAATCGGGATCGCCACAGCGAAATGCTGCTGCTGCGCTTCCCCACCATTGAGCTGACCGGCCTGGGCATCGGCGCCAGCGACAACGCCAGAGAATGGGAGTATTCGCTGGGTACGCGGCCTACCGCTCAGCTAATCGCCGATTTGGACCGGGATGGTGAGGATGATCTACTGGTGGGGGGGGAAGACGGCCGTTTACATCGCCTTCGTAATGCCCCAACCAGCAGTGGCCTACACCGCTGGGTGACTGATTTTGACCTGCCTATTACCCACCTGGCCCTGCTAACCCACGGCAGCGGCAGCCCAGATATTATCGTGGTTCGCTATCAGGATGGTGAGGGACGGTTGGAACGACGCCGCAGCGACAGCCATATGTTATGGCAGCAGCCGCTCCTCGAACCGATCACCAGCCTGCTCATTAGCAGTACGGGTGCCGACAGCCAGCCGGAAATTCTACTGGGCACAGCCTCCGGCACCGTGATCGCCTACGGCAGTAACGGGGAGCGCATCTGGTCAGTCGGAATGGGCCAGCAGCAGAGCGAAGCCATCAACCAGCTTTTGCTGCTGCCACAACCCGATCCTCAAGGAGCCAGACTGGTCCTAGCCAGCGGCGACCAGTTGCTCAAACTGCGCCATCTGAGTCAAAATCCCCAGGTCAACGAGATTATGCGCTTTGACGCACCCATTGTTCAGGTTCACCACGTGGCCCAGCGCTATGGCGAGCTAGAGGTAGCTTATCTGGTACTACTGGAAAACGGCCGTATTCATGGTCTTAACTGGCGGGGCATTGAGCTGACTCATCTGGGCTGGCCCTTCACCCTCAGTGCCAGCCCGACTATCAGCCAGCCAGCCCTAGACCTGCCGTTCGAGAGCGTTGACCTGGCCACCATCGCCGCTACCAGCAGCCGCCAATCTTTTCTCATTGCTACCGCAAATGACCGGCTGCAACGGTTCAATTTGAATGACAGCCAGCCCGATGTTAGCTGGCATCTTACCGGCCTGGGCCAGATAACGAGTCTTTTCTGGAAAGACCTCGACGGTGACAGCCGTCCTGATCTGGCCATTGGCAATAGTCAGGGTAAAGTGCGTCTCTACAAAGACGTACAAAGTCCTCTGCCTCTGCTGTACAATGAAATCGATTTGTTCAGCAGCATACAGGCCATCGGCACATTGCAACGCCGGCCCACACAAAGAGATGACCTGCTTATCATTAACGAAAACGGATTGATCCAGCTATTCCGTACCCAGGAAAACAGACCGCCGCTGCTAACCAAACCCACAGCCGAAGCGGGTGCAGCCCAATACTCGATTAGCGTATCAGTGTTAGACGTAGAGCAAGATGGCGTTGACGTGCGTCTGGAACTGTATGATCCGGACGGCCAGGGCTGGCTGGCTCAGGAAACACGCCGCACTCGCGATGGTCGAGGCGAATTATTCTGGTCTATCGTTAATCCACCCGAAACAGCCGGCGGCGTCCGCTACCGCTTCTTTTTTGACGATGGCGTTCACCAGGGTTATATGCAACCTCCGGCGGGACCGGCTCCGGTGCGACCGGTCGGCTTGTGGCAAAACATGCCGGCGCTGCTCCTGTTTATTGGGGTAGCAGGTGCTGTCATGATAGTCGTCTTCATGCGCCAGACACAAACCCCGACAACCCAGGCCAATCGCTTTTTCCGACGCTTACAGCAAACGCCCCAAAGAACATTAACGCTGCTGGCCCACAAGTATGAACAGACTGGTGGCTCGCCAGACTTTCTACTGTCATTGGCTAATCGGGCCCGCCAGGAGAGCGCCTGGTTGGTAGCCAGTCTGGCCGATGGTCTCTTTTTGCTGGCGGACCGGCCTCAGGCGGGACTATCCATTATCACCAGTGTGCTGGACGAGGCACGCACACAGCAGCCACCGTGGGACGAATTGGAGCGTTGGCAGTCAATATATCACACTGCCCACAAGCTGCTCGATGCGCCTACGGTAACTGAGCTTAGCTTGCTGCAACCTGAGTTGGCCCACATGCTAACAGCGGTTGATGAGCAGGATGCACCCGAATCGGCGCTGTCCCGGCTGCTGCCGGTATTGACCAGCCTGCGCGATAGTGAACGGGTGGAGTTGTTTGAAGACCGGCTAGTTTATCTGAATGAGGCCGCTGCCCGATTGCAACGGCTGCAAGAACGGGCGGAACTGTGGCCGCTCAATATGGAACGTCGCCTGGCGGCCACGATTGCCCGGCGCTGGTCAGGACTGATTAGTGCTGAGGTGGAGGAGATTCGCGGTCGGGCGGACGTGATGGTACGGTTGAAAACAAAGCGACTGGTTCCCAACGGCCGTACTGACGTCAGTCTGGAAATCTACAATAACGGCCGTGCCCCTGCCGAAAACCTGCTCATTGCCCTGGACGAAAATCCAGCCTATACCGTTCACAGTGTGCCGCAGGCAATTCCCATTTTGCCATCCGGACGAAGCCGGCAGGTAAACTTTGTCATTGAACCACAGGTATCAGACCGCTTTCGGCTGGCGCTCTCGTTAACCTACGATGACCGCAATCAACGCGACATTCAGACCGCCTTTGGTGACATGGTGCATTTGCTGCCCCCTGTGCGCGACTTCCGCCCTATTGTTAACCCGTACGTGCCGGGCACGCCCTTGCGCCAAAACAGCAGCCTTTTTTATGGCCGCGAGCAGTTGTTCAAGTTCATTGCGGAAAATGCCGGACGTGTGGCCCAGCGCAACATTCTAATTTTGGTCGGACAGCGACGCACCGGCAAAACGTCGGCCCTGCTGCGGCTTTCCCATTACCTGCCGGAACACCTGGTTCCCGTTTACATTGATTGCCAATCGCTGGGCGTCACACCCGGTATGCCCGCCCTGTTTCATGAACTGGCCTGGCAAATTAGCGATTCCCTGGCCCAACAGGATATTGAGGTAGAGATTCCACCGCTGGTAGACTGGGAACACAACCCAACGGCCGTTTTGGAGCGACACTTTTTACCCCTGGTACGGGACAAGATGCCGGAGCCAATGATGCTGTTGCTGGTTTTTGACGAGTTCGAGGCCTTTGAGAATCTGGTTGAGGACGGGATTTTACCGCCGACCCTTTTCCCTTATCTGCGCCACCTGATGCAACACAGCGAGCGGCTCAGCTTCATGTTTGTGGGCACGCGCCGCCTGGAAGAGATGAGCGCGGATTATTGGTCTGTACTGTTCAACATCGCGCTTTATCAGAGGATTGGCTACCTGGGTGAAGAAGCTGCCACGCGACTGGTGCTAGAGCCGGTAGCGCCAGATTTGATTTATGATGACCTGGCGCTGGATAAGGTGCTGCGAGTAACGGCCGGCCATCCCTACTTCTTGCAGTTGGTCTGTTACACGCTGGTGAAGCGGGCTAACGCTCAACGCAGCGGCTACGTAACTATTTCTGACGTCAATGCCACGCTCGACGAAATGCTCAGTCTGGGCGAGGTCCACTTTGCCTATTTGTGGCAGCGATCTTCTCATACGGAGCGGGCATTATTAACGGCCGTTTCGCAACTGATGGACCGTCACACCACTTTCCACCCTGAAGACCTGATTCAATACCTGGCCCCATATGACTTCAAGCTGGAACCGGCTGAGGTAACGGCTGCCCTTAACCGGCTGGTTGAGCGAGACATCATGCGCGAAGTACCGGAGGGGGTCACCACGCTATACGAACTTCGCATCGGACTGGTCGGTCTCTGGACGGCCAAGAACAAAAGCCTCAGCCGGCTCTACGCACAGTAGGGGCGCACCCGCGTGTGCGCCCTGGTTCTCGGCAAACACAACTGTATGCGGGCAGACACGGGTGTGTAGGGGCAGGCACAGGGGTGTATGCGGGCAGACACGTGGGTCTGCCCCTACGTTATAACTCTTTAGGACGCCAGATATTTAACAACGTGCCGGTGATAGCCTCATGGCAGTCGGCCCACCGCGTAACCGGCAGCCTGATATGAGCCAGAGCGGCCGTAGGCATTCGCTCGTAATGGCCAGTCAGTTCCTCAACCAATTCTTCCATACCCGGATTGTGACCAACCACCATTACGCGCTGATAGGCGTCATCTACCTGCCGCAGTTGAGCCAGATAGCTCTCAGGCCCGGCATGGTAAAAAGAGCGCGTCAGTTGCAGACTGTCCTCGTAATTGCTGTTGAGAGCCACCAATTCGGCCGTACTCAAGGCGCGTTCGGCCGTACTGGTGATGATTAAATCTGGCGTAAGCCCCTCGTCCCGCAGCAGGCGGCCCATACGGGGTGCATCTTGCCGTCCGCGCTTGTTGAGCGGTCGGTCATGGTCAGCCAGGCGGCTGTTTGACCAGCTTGATTTGGCGTGGCGAAGAATGAGTAGTTCTTTCATTGAAACTCTAGTATTTGTGCGTAGTGCGTAGTAAAAGGACTACGCACTACGCACCACGTGGCTTACAGTTCGTCAGCCGACTTTACAATCTGACCAACCAGGCCATAATCCTGGGCCTCTTTAGCCGTCATCCAATAGTTACGGTCCGTGTCTTTTTCCACTTTCTCCAGCGGCTGGCCGGTCTGCTCGGCGAAGATTTGGTTGAGCCTGTGGCGCATCTTGAGAATTTCTTCAGCTTCGATAGCGATGTCGGCCGCCTGACCGCGCACGCCGCCCATCGGTTGGTGGAGCAGAAAGCGTGTGTTAGGCAGGCTGTAGCGGTTCTCGCGCTCGGCTGCCGCATAGATCAAGGCACCGGCACTGGCAACCCAGCCGGTGCCGACAATTTTAACGGGTGATTGCACAAAGCGAATCATGTCAAAAATAGTGTCGCCTGACTCGACGTGGCCGCCGGGAGAGTTAATGAAGATACGGATAGGCTCATGGGAGTCACCGTCCAGCACCAGCAATTTTTGGCAGACCTCCTGAGCCAGTTTCATATCAATTTCACCAAAAATGGTAATGGTCCGTGTTTCGAGCATACGCTCTAGCAACGGCCGTTGCGGTTCCGGTTGTGGGGCTGCTGTCTCCTCCCCATTCTCTTCATCTGGCTCGGTCATGGTGTCAGGTTCAAGGTCATCATCGTCAAATCTAATCATGGTTTGGTTCCTTATTCAAGTGGCGGGTAGCGAGTGGCGGGTGGCGAGTGGCATACACCCGCAACCCGCTACTCGCCACTCGCTGCTCATTAGGCTAAATTGGTAAAGGCGGCCCGGCCCGCATATACGGCCGATTCACCCAAATCTTCTTCGATACGCAACAGTTGATTGTACTTGGCCACGCGATCACTGCGAGCGGGCGCGCCCGTCTTGATCTGGCCAGCGTTGAGGGCTACCACCAGGTCGGCAATGGTGGCGTCTTCACTTTCACCACTGCGATGCGAGACAACGGCCGTCCAGCCGTGCCGCTGCACCAGTTCAACCGCCTCAATAGCTTCGGTCAACGTGCCGATCTGGTTCACCTTGCAGAGCAAGCTGTTGGCCGCTTTGCGGGCAAACCCTTCCTGGATGCGTTTCACATTCGTCACCAGCAGGTCATCACCCACAATCTGGACGCGGTCGCCAACTCTCTCCATCAGCAGCGTCCAGCTATCCCAATCATCCTCGTGTAACCCATCTTCAAGAGAAATGATGGGATACTGATCACACCAGGAAACCCACAGGTCAACCATTTCTTCGCCGCTCAACACCTTGCCTTCCGTAGACAGGTGATACTTGCCGTCTTTGAAAAACTCCGAAGCAGCCGGATCCATGGCCAGCATAATCTGGTCACCAGGCACATAACCGGCTTTTTCAATCGCTTCCAAAATCAGGTCAAACGCTTCGACGTTGGTCGAAACTTGCGGCGCAAAACCACCTTCATCCCCAACCAGGGTCCGATGGCCTTTGCTGACCAGTACTTTCTTCAGGTTGTGGTAAATTTCGACGCCCCAACGCAGGCCCTCGCTGAAGCTTTCCGCACCGACCGGCATAATCATAAACTCTTGAACGTCCGGGCCGCCAGGGGCGTGTGTACCGCCGTTCATGATGTTCATCATGGGCACGGGCAGGGTGCGGGCATAAACACCACCTAAATAACGATATAGGGGCATTTCCTGGCTGGCGGCGGCGGCTTTGGCCACCGCCATAGAGACGCCGAGGATAGCGTTGGCTCCCAGCCGTTGTTTATTATCGGTGCCGTCTAATTCAATCATCGCTAGATCAATACCCACCTGATCCACTGCTTCCCAACCGTACAGGGTGTCGGCAATTTCCCCACTGACGGCATCAATGGCATCTAGTACGCCTTTGCCCAGGTAGCGGTCGGCCTCACCATCTCGTTTTTCCCAGGCTTCGTGAACACCGGTTGAAGCTCCGGAGGGCACAATAGCAATGCCCCTGGCACCGTCTTCGAGATGAACTTCAACTTCAACGGTGGGATTACCGCGCGAATCCAATACTTCTCGTCCGTAAATCGATTCGATATAGGTCATTAGAGTATCTCCTTATTTGCGTCGTGGCGTCGGCATTTGAGAAAAACCATTATTGGTTTTGTCGCCCAACAGACGCCATACGAATTGGTTAATAATGGTAACTATGGCCTCTATTATAGAGCATTTTTGGCGATCGGGCGCAATGAAACCGGGTACGACTTATTTCTCCTTGCACTAAATCGCCGCCAGCGTTATAACCTGCTACTATGGAAGCATTTATGGAGTCGGGGCTGGCGCAACTGCAAGAGCTGTGGCACAAGCTGACGCTTGAATTACGTGATATTTTTGATGCACACGGCGTCTGCTCTGTGGTCGCTTACGAAATCGCTTTGGAGACAAACACGACCACGGTCGTGGGCGTTCGTGATCCGCAACATCCTTTTTTCAACGTCTGGGTTTGTCACCCGTCCGGCGACATGCAGCAGCAGCGTTGGAGTCAGCACCAGGCTGCATTTGGGCCGCTGATCGGTGAGAAATCGGTCGTTTATACCAGAAAGTTCGACCGGCCGGCCAAAGAATTAGTCAACAGCGAGCTGTGGCAAATCCCGCAGCATGGCATTCTGTCGGTGCCGCTCCCCTACCCGGCAGGCGATTCGCCCATGGGTAAAACACCACCCGGTATTCTAGCCCTCATCGACCCTGACGACACCTGTTTCTTAACGGCCGATAACCTGGCACCATTGGCTACCATGCTCACCACCTTTATGGACCGCGCCTTCTTGCGCCACCACATTGACCGTCAGGATGTTGAATTCGCCATCGTTTCTGACATAAACTATGCCCTGGCTTCAAAGCTTAGTCTACGCAATATTTTCCACCAGCTGGTGGGGCCGGTGTGTAGCGCCCTGAATGTCGAGGCCGTCTCTATTGGCCTCATCGAGCCAAGCAACAACGATATTGTCTTTGTTGATATGCTGTTGGGACCAAAACTGAGAGATCTGGACCCCATTCGGCTGAAGCAAGGCCAGGGCATTGCCGGCTGGGTTATTGAGAACGGCCGATCCTTGATTATCAACGACATCGACAACGATGCTCGCTTTTATGCTGAGGTCGATCAGCAGTCTGGCTTTGTAACTCACTCCATGATTTGCATTCCGCTCCAGGTTGAAGAGCGCATTATTGGCGTGCTGCAAGCCATCAACAAGCGAGACGGTAGTTTTGCCGAAAACGACCTGCGCCTGCTGCAAGCCATTGCCGGTCCCCTGGCTGCCGCCATTGAAAACGCAAACCTGCACAGCGACGTCATCGCCGAAAAACGACGCATTGAGACAATTTTTGCCAGTATGTCAGAAGGGCTGTTAACCGTCAATGCTGACGGCTACATCACGCAGGCCAATGATGCCCTGATGAGCATATTGACCGGTGGCCAGCCGGCCGCACTGGTGGGCATACAAGCCAAAAAAGTCATTCACCTGAAAAAGAGCAGCTTTGCCCGATTTGTCGACACGGTGCTGGCTTCACAAGGGGAATCGCCCCAACTGGCAGACGACCTGTGTCCGCGCAAAAGCATGGTTGACTGCGTACCCGTGTTGATTAGTGGCTCGCCCATTATCAAGGAAGACGGTACGGTTGATGAGATTATTCTCGTGTTTAGCGACTTGCGCCAGGTTCGCGAAGTTGAACGAATGCGCGATGATTTCTTCCACGGCATTGTACACGAACTAAGAACGCCACTGGCCACCATCCTGATGTATGCCCGGATGCTCCGCGGCGGTAAAGCCCAAAGCCAGGAAAAGGCCGACCGGTTCCTGGGCGTCATTGAGCGCGAGAGTGACCGGCTACAAAAGATGGTGCGCCAGATGTTAGAACTGGCCAAGTTAGAAGCACGAGAGCTTCAGCGCAGCCAGGAACCGGTTTTACTTAACCCCATACTCGCCGAAATATTGCCGCCTCTGGCCGACCTGGCTACTGAAAAAGGGTTGCTGTTTCGCCAGCGCATCGCCGCAGATTTACCGCCGGTTTTTGGCAACGGAGAAACCCTGTATCTCATTTTCAAGAATCTAGTAGAAAATGCCATTAAGTTTACTGAAAACGGTTCCGTGGCTGTCGAGGCGCACCATCTAAATGGTTTTGTACAAGTTGATATTAAAGACGAGGGCATTGGCATTCCCGCTCAGGCTATGCCCAACTTGTTCAAGCGATTTTATCGAACGCAAAATGCGGTAGAGCGTGGTATTGCCGGCACCGGCCTAGGTCTTTACATGGTTAAAGAAAATGTTGAGAATTATAATGGAACCATTCAAGTGGACAGTAAAGAGAATGAAGGGACAAAGGTCACGGTGCGTTTTCCGGCTGCAACTGTGTAAAGGATTGTGATAGGTAGTTACTATGAATAAACCAACAGTCTATCTGGATCATGGGGCTTCGACGCCGGTATTACCCGCCGTTTTGGAAGCAATGCGGCCGTTTTGGTCTGATCAATATGGTAATCCCTCTTCGCACCACAAAGTGGGACGGCAAGCCAACCAGGCCCTCGAAGAAGCCCGACGCACCGTTGCCGACCTACTGCAGGCCCAACCGCACGAAATTATCTTTACCGGCTGCGGTTCGGAGAGTAACAATCTGGCCCTGCGCGGGGTCATGCTGGCCGCCCGTGCCGCCGGCCGCGGCAATCATTTCATCACGAGTGCGGTCGAACATAGCGCGATTTTGCAAACAGCAGCCCAGTTAGTAGACTTGATGGGGTTTGAAGTGACTGTTCTGCCGGTGGACGGCTACGGCCGTGTCTCGTTAGCTGACCTTGAAGCCGCCATCCGGCCCGAGACGATGCTGATCAGTATCATGGCCGCCAGTAACGAGGTAGGCACGCTACAACCGATTGAAGCTATCGGCCAGTTGGCCCGCCAGCGAGGCATTCTGTTCCACACCGATGCCATTCAGTCAGCGACCACAACCCGGTGGCACATGGCCAAGCAGCCTATTGACTTGATGAGCCTGGCCCCTCACAAATTCTATGGTCCTAAGGGGATAGGTATTCTCTACGTGCGTGACGGGGTTGCGTTAGTACCCTCACTTACCGGCGGCGGTCATGAAAACGGCCGTCGGGCAGGTACGGCCAACGTCGCTTTTGCAGTTGGTGCGGCTACCGCTCTGGACACCTGCCTGCGCCATCAAGCCGACCATATTGCCCATTACCAAACCCTGCGTGACCGGCTGATCGATGGCCTGCTGGCTGCCTTTCCCGATGACTGCATCTTAACCGGTCATCCCAGCCAGCGTGCGCCCCACAACGCCAGCTTTGCCTTCCGCGATCTAAACGGCAACGACTTGTTGATACACCTGGATATGGCCGGTATTGCTGCCAGCAGTGGCTCAGCCTGCAAAAGCGGTAATCCCAAACCGTCTGCTATCCTACAGGCGATGGGGTTGGACGATGCCTGGACAAAAGGCGGCCTGCGGCTGACGGTCGGGCTACAAAACACAGAAGATGAGATTGACTACGTTTTGGCCACCATGCCGGGTATTATTGAGCGGTTGAATAAGATAAACTTGTTACTGACGTAAAGCGTAACACGTAACGAGCGAAAGACAATACGTTTTGCGCCTTACGTGTTACGTCCCAAACTATGACACTTCTAACCGATCTCTATTTGCATCCCAACCGTGTCGTCGTCGCTATGAGCGGCGGCGTAGACAGCTCGGTGGCCGCTGCTTTGTTGGTAGAGCGCGGCTATGAGGTCATTGGTATGATGATGCGCCTTTGGAGTGAGCCGGACTGCGAGGGGGAGACAGCGGCTAATCGCTGCTGCACGCCCCAGCAGATGGCCGATGCCCGCCGCATTGCCGACCAGCTGGGTATTCCCTTCTACGTGGTGGATGTAAAGGATTATTTTCGCCAAACAATCGTTCAATTCTTCCTGGACGAACACGCGCTGGGGCGTACGCCCAATCCTTGCATAGAGTGTAACCGGCAGATTCGCTTCACCTATTTGCTCAATCAGGCTCTAGCCCTGGAAGCCAACTATCTGGCCACCGGCCATTATGCGCGCGTGCAGCAAACAGCCGACGGTTATCTGCTGCGCCAGGGCGTTGACAGCCACAAGGACCAATCTTACGTGCTGCACATGCTGACCCAGGCTCATCTGGCCCACGTGCTGTTTCCGGTGGGAGAATATACCAAGGCCGAGGTTCGTGAGCTGGCCCGTCGCTTCAATTTACCCGTGGCCTCTAAAGGGGATAGCCAGGATTTGTGCTTCCTGGCAGATGGGGATTATCGTCGCTTTTTGCAACAGTATAGTGAACGGGTCAACCGGCCGGGCCAGATCGTGACAGGTGATGGCACAGTTTTGGGCGAACATACGGGGCTGGCTTTTTACACGATTGGGCAGCGTAAAGGGTTGGGCGTTTCGGCCGCCGAGCCGCTTTACGTGCTGCGTAAAGACGTTACGCACAATCGACTGGTGGTTGGGCCTCGTGAAGCATTGGGCCAGACACGGCTGCCCGTGCGTGACGTAAGTTGGGTAGCCGGCGCGCCGCCGGACACCACGATCCAGGCACTGGTCAAAATCCGGTATAAAGCGACGCTGGTGCCGGCTGAGATCACGGCCGTTTCTGCCAACCGCGCCGAAATCCTGTTTAATGAGCCGGTGGCCGGGGCTACCCCTGGTCAGGGTGCTGTCTTCTATGAGGGCGACATCTGTCTGGGTGGTGGCTTAATCGGCGACTGGGACGGATCGGGAGAAACGGCCGTTTTACCCACCACCAACATCGCGGATATTCCTGTCTTATGAGTAGTGTTGCGTCTGCTCTCATCCTCGGTTTCTTACTGGCTACCAGCTATGGTGCGGGCTTTCACTTTCTAATGGGTGGACCGGCCCGCCGTATCATCCTATACCTGTTTGCCGCCTGGACCGGCTTCATCATCGGCCATGTTCTGGGCGACTTTCTCCAGATCGATCTACTGAAGCTGGGGGCGCTTTACCTGTTCAGCGCCAGTCTGGGCGCGTGGATAGCCCTCATTGCCAGTTGGTGGCTGGCCCATGACTGAGGATGAAGAAAATAGCTAATAGTGTTATACTGTAGGCAGTATTGTCATAAAGATAAAACCGTTCAGATTTACCGGGATTACAGGCGAGTAAATTGTCGTCAACGAGACCTGAAACCGGTCAAATCTGTTTAGATAACCTGTGCTTCACTGGCAAATTACCCAATTTCATTACCAGTCGATACGGAACAGAATGGAACTAACCGCATGAGCAGCGATTTTTCATCCAATAATTACACCCCGCCCACCAGGGTTGAACACGGCCGTTTTCACATTACCAACTGGCAAATTGCCCTGGGCGTTATCCTGGGTCTGGCCCTGACCGTTCTTTTTTTCGGCGGCCTTATTTGGCTGGCCAGTAACTATGCCCCTACCATCGAAGCCCTGCGCGATATTTTGATTATCGTGCTGGCCCTGGAGTTTTGTCTGTTTGGCATTGTGTTGATCATGCTGCTGATCATGGTGATTCGGCTGATAACAATGCTTGAGTTTGAAATAAAACCGATACTGGAAAAGACCAACGAGACCGTGGGGACAATCCAGGGCACAACCAAATTTGTCAGCCAGAACGTCGTCAAACCGGTGACGAAGGCCGGTGCTTTTATGAGCGGCGTCAAAGCGGGCTGGCGCGCCCTCGTAGGTGATCCCAAACGCAACTTACCAGATTAGGTAGAGATAGAGTGTAGAGATAGAGTACAGAGATAGAGTGTAGAGATAGAGTACAGAGATAGCGTGTAGAGATAGAGATAGCGTCTCGACACGCTGCACTCTATACGCTACACGCCGCAAAGGAGAACATGACGTGAGCGATAACAATGAATTAGGTGCATTTTTGGCCGGATTTGTAATTGGAGGTCTGGTTGGGGCTGCTACGGCCCTTATTCTAGCCCCGCAATCAGGCGAAGAAACGCGGACACAACTGCTAAGCCAGAGCGTTGCTCTGCGGGATGCTGGCGAGGCCAGCGTACGCCACTATCGGGAACTGGCTGAATCCTACACCCACGACTTTCTGGACCGGGCCGAAGAGGTATCGGAGCAAGTACAAGAACAAGCACGCATTGTGCTAGATACAGGCAAGGAAAGCGCCGCCAAGGTATCAGAACAAGCAGCAAGCTACGTAGAACAGGTGGAAGAGTTGGCCGAGGATGCGCTAGGCACGGATGAAAAACTTTAGACTCCTATAGCCCACCCTTTGTATGACACAGATTTCCCAAATAACCCTGGCTGAACTGCTTAATGCCACAACCCACAGCGAAAACGGGGAAACGGCCGTTGCCATTCAACGCGCTTATAATTTTGCCCTGGAGGCACACGGCACCCGGCGTCGTGCCTCAGGTGAAACATACGCCGAACATGGCCTGGCCGTCGCCCACATCATGGCCCAACTGGACGTCAGCACCAGGACAGTTACGGCCAGCCTGCTGCACGACATCCTGGCGCCGCACACCCACGTTACCAGCGAACAGGTGGAAAAGAAATTCGGCCCTGAGGTAGCCAATCTGGTCAACGGCCTCAATAAGCTATACGCTTACGCCGAACAAAAACCGCTACGCCAGGACCACGACGCCGAAACAAACCGAAAGGCACGCGAAAGCATGAGGCGGGCAATTTTCTCCATTATTGAGGGAGATACCCGTGTGATACTCATCAGGATGGCCGACTGCCTGCATGACTTGCGTCGAGCGAGCTATCTGCCACCACACCAACAGCTTGAGATTGCCAATGAGGCCATGCACATATACGCGCCGCTGGCTAATCGCCTGGGTGTCTGGCAGCTCAAGTGGGAGCTGGAGGACCTGGCTTTCCGTTACCTGGAACCAGCGGCCTATAAAGACATCGCCAGCAAGCTGGCTTCGCGCCGGGTCGAACGAGCGCACAATGTAGAAACGGCCGTTAACAGGCTCCAAGAGCGCATCAAAGAAATGGGATTTACGGCCGTTGTCACCGGCCGGCCCAAACATCTCTACTCCATCTACCGTAAAATGCGGCGCAAACAGCTGGACTTCGAAGAAATTCATGACATTCAAGCCCTGCGCGTCGTCTTGGACCCGGAAGAGGATGAAAAATACGAGTCGATGAGTCCTAAGGAGAGAGATGACGTAGAACGTGCCCTGTGTTACCAAATGTTGGGGGCCGTTCACAGTCTGTGGCAACCTATTGCCCGCGAGTTTGACGATTATATTGCCACCCCCAAAGCCAACGGGTACAAGTCGCTGCATACGGCCGTTATCGACCCCGAAACCGGCCAAAAACTAGAGGTGCAAATCCGTACCGTGCGTATGCACGAGCAGGCCGAAAAAGGGATTGCCGCCCACTGGGCCTACAAAGAGCATGGCGACGCCCGCATCAGCACCGCTTTTCAAAAGCGCGTCCAGAACCTGCGCGAGCTACTCAAAATCGTACGCGATCCCGACGCCCTGCCCGATGAAGAAGACCTGTTCGAGACAGAAGTCGTCGCCGAACGCATTTACGTCTTCACGCCAAAGGGAGATGTGATCGATTTACCCGCTGGCTCCACCCCCATAGACTTCGCCTACCAGGTTCATACCGTTGTTGGCCATCGCTGTCGCGGTGCCCGCGTCAACGGCAAAATGGTCAGTCTGGACTACAAGT
This sequence comes from Anaerolineae bacterium, assembly GCA_007123775.1. Taxonomy (GTDB): domain Bacteria; phylum Chloroflexota; class Anaerolineae; order Promineifilales; family Promineifilaceae; genus SLGK01. The sequence continues at coordinate 73,831 of SLGK01000001.1, forward strand.
TACGTTCAGGCGATAAAATCGAGATCATTACCACCAACCGAGGCAGCCCTAGCCGGGACTGGATGAATCCTAACCTCGGCTACACCGGCAGCGCCCGCACCCGCAGCAAAATCCGCCAATGGTTTCGCCAGCAGGAGCGAGAACAGAATATCGAACAGGGGCGCGAACTGGTTGAGCGGGAGTTACGCCGCCTGGGTTTGGGCGACACCTACAGCGTTGAAGACATTTCTCAGGCCCTCAAGTATGACGATGTAGATGAATTCCTGGCCAAAGTTGGTTTTGGTGACATTCACAGCCGGCAAATCAGTGGCGCCATTGCCCTGCTGCGCCAGTCGCTAAAGCCAGATGATGACCTGCAGCCGCTGTTACGCCCCCCATCCAAAGAAAAGACTGGCCTCAAGGTACAGGGGTTGAGCGACCTGCCGACCAAGATGGCGGGCTGCTGTAACCCGGTTGCCCCTGAAGCAATTGTGGGCTACATCACACGGGGGCGTGGCGTCACGATTCACCGTCACGACTGTAACCAACTGGTAGACCTGGAGCCAGAACGTCTAATTGAGGTGGAATGGGGCGAAACCGACACCTACCCGATTTCTATTGTGGTTAAGGCCTATCGCCGTCCCAATCTGGTGGAAGACATGATAGCCATTCTGCGCGGGCAGAAGATCAACGTCATTAAAACCAAAACGACCACCTCGCGCAGCATCATCACCATTTACCTGGTGGTGGAAATCAGTGACCTGGAGCAGCTCAACTGGCTGCTGACCAAGTTCGAGAAGCTGAATAATGTGATCACGGCCTACAGGCAGCGCTGGTCGTGACCGGGGTCTTTAACCGGCGACAACAGTCCCCATGTCGTCGAGGGTGAGGACCTTCTCCCCATCTGGCCCGGTCAAAGTAAGACGGCTGGTTGGCAGCTCAAAGTGGAAAGGCTGCGATGATTCAGTGCCGTCTTCGTGAACTGTAACCAGTTGGCCCCAAACGGCCGTTTTATCCCGACCGCGCAAGCGCAACACAACGTTCTGCCAGCGACAGTAATACACAAGTGGTTTCATTCTGGCTTCTGCCCCTTTCCGCTATTATTTATACTGCTCAAAGATGCGACGGTAGGCGGGGGATGAGGCCATCAGCGACTCATGATCGCCGACGGCTTCCAGTTGCCCCAGGCGAACCACCAGCACCAGGTCTGCCCAGCGAATCTGAGACAAGCGATGGGTAATCAAAATGGTCGTCCGGTCGGCGGCAATACGCTCAATGGCCTGTTGAATCTGATCCTCGGTGGCGCTATCAACGGCACTGGTTGAATCATCCAAAATCAAAATCCGGGGCTGGGTCATGAAGGCACGAGCCAGCGCCAGGCGCTGACGCTGGCCACCCGACAGGGTCACGCCGCGATCCCCCAGCCTGGTCTCGTAACCGTCCTTAAAGCTCATGATGAACTGATGGGCCTGGGCCGCTTTGGCGGCCTCGATCACCATCTCTCGCGTGGCACCAGGACAGCCAAAGGCAATGTTGTCGGCGATTGAGCGGGAGAAGAGAAAGATGTCTTGCTCGATAATCGAAATCTGGCGGCGGAGGGCGGCCAGATTCCAATCACGCACGTCACGGCCGTCTATAGACAGACGCCCACCCCACACGTCATAGGTCCGATTGAGCAGCTTGGCCAGGCTGCTTTTGCCGGAGCCGGTCTGGCCAACCAGGGCCACTGTCTGCCCCGGTTTGACCGTAAACGAAATATCCTGCAAAACGGCCGTGTGGCCCGCATAGCCAAAGTTCACGCCATCAAAGCAGATTTCCCCTTTAATCTCGCCGGCAAAGCCAGCTTCATTCTGGTCCAGGTCCGTTTCCGTGTTGATCAGCTCCAGGATACGGCGTGCCCCAGCCATGCCCAGCGACACCCGCGAATAGGCCAGCAGCGAGATAAACGTGGGAAAACCAAACAGGGCCAGCAAGCCCATGTAGGCAATCACGTCCCCAACCGACACGCGGCCGATCTGAAAAAGATAAATGGCGTGGGTAAAGCCAATCGCCTGCGTCAGACCTAACAGCAACAGCGGCAAAAAGCGCGCCTCAATCTTGCCTTGCTCCACCGCGCCGTCTCGATATTCGCGTGCGTTACTGCCAAAACGGGCAATCTCTTGCGCCTCTTGCGCCGCGCCCTTGACCATTTCGATGCCGTCAATAGCCTCAGCCAGGCGGCTATTCAAGTCGCCAAACGAACGCCGCACCCAATCTGTTACCTGTTGAAGCTCTTTGATGTAATAGTAGAGTGCCCAGCCATAAGTAATGACAAAGAAGACGGGAGCAAACAACAGATAATAATCATAGCGGGGCGCAAACAAGACGGGCATGATCATAAAGTTGGCCGAACCAACCACCAGATTGATCCCCGGGTTCATCAGCAGATTTAGCTCATGGACATCGTTAGTGGCTCTGGCCATCGTGTCCCCTACCGGCTGCAAATCGTGAAAGGTGGTGCTTTTTCCTAGCAGACTGACGTACAACTCCTCCCGCATGTCCCGTTCAAGCCGCTCGCCTACAACCGCACTGGAAAAGTTACGCCCCAACTGCAAGATTGCTCGTACGGACTGGCTCACGACAATGCCAATGGCTGCCCAACCAACGATGTGCATGTTGTCACGCGACGTTTGGATGGCATCAAAGGCAATGCCAATAAACACGGGAACGAGGGCGGCCAGGGCGGCATTGCCCAAAGCACCCAAAAACATGACGGTCAGCAGCAGTTTATGCTGCCGCAAATGGGAATAAACCCAGCGTAGGGTCGTACTCTGGTCCGTAACAATTCTTGTCTTGATGCTAAATTCACTCAAATTGCGCCCTCACTTCGTGAGATTTATGCGTAGATATGCGTGCTTACTACGCTAACAAGTCAAAAGTTGGTATGGTTCAAGTCAGCTTGACAATTTACTGACCGAGGACGGAGGACGAAAGACCGATAACCAGAGTAAATTCCGTCCTTCGTCTTCGGTCCTCCGTCAAAATTTGTAAAGTTAGCTGCC
>SLGK01000087.1 GCA_007123775.1 Anaerolineae bacterium
GGCGGCGGCCACCCAAAAGCTGGCCAACGACCCTCGCTTTGTCGGCGGCCAAATTGGCATGGTCGGTATTCTCCATACCTGGGCCCGGGACCTCTCTTACCATCCCCATGTCCATTTTCTGGTACCGGCCGGCGGCCTGGACCGCAACACAGACTACTGGCGCTCGGCCAATGATTCTTTCCTGGTACCCGTCAAAGCGCTTTCCCCTATCTTCCGGGCTAAATTCCGTGATGGCTTACACCAAACCGACCTGTTTGACCAGGTGCCTGCTGCACTCTGGCAGCAGGATTGGGTGGTACATTGCCAACCGGTTGGTAATGGTCGCGCCGCCCTCAAATATCTGGCCCCCTACGTCTTTCGGGTGGCTCTGAGCAACAACCGGCTTGTGAAGCTGGCCGATGGGCAGGTTACCTTTCGCTACAAAACCTCGGCTACAGGTGAAACAAAATTCTGTGCCTTGCCAGTTTGCCAATTCATCCACCGCTTTCTGCAGCATGTGCTGCCTAAAGGCTTTGTTAAAGTGCGCTATTACGGTTTGTTCAGCGCCGGTAATCGGCAACGCTTGCGGTTAGCCTGGCGTTCGCTATTGACCCAATTGCCTGGTCCGTTACCGCTCATGCCACCTGAGCCTGTGTCAAACATTGCTCTCCCTTGCCCCCACTGCGGTCAGGCCATGCGCTTACAAACGACGTTGAGACCCGGTCAGCGGGCACCACCTTGATGAGTATCATTGATGGCGGGTTTTGTTCCGTCACGTGCCAACTCGTTTTTTGTCAGACAGGGCATAGCCGTTGCCCACTTTACGCCTGTCTGGTGAAAAGTATTTGGCGAGATTTTTGTCATTTGTTGCCCTGCACACTTTCCAAAACCAACCACTTGTCTGGTTGCACACGGACAACTTTACAACCAAGTTGCCCTTCTGTTATAATCCAGTCCAGAATCGGCGTCAGCATTGCACTTGCCACTGTAATTCTTGCTTGATTAAATTCCATATAGAATGGTAAGCCGCCATCTCGAAGTTGGAGCGGCTTAGTTCAACAAGGATTATGCGGCGGCTCCGCAAGCTCCGCGCCGCATGAATCCTTGTTCGTTAGGCAAGTGCCGTGAGCGAACGATGAAAACTGAAAGTAAGCACATTGGCAAGAAACATCGGGAACATAAAAACCAGCCGGAATGTGTGCTTCTGCGCGAAGAGAAGATGCGTGCAAGCAGGAGACCACTTCACGAACCGAGAGATAAGGCAAATGTTCGACTATTCTGACGTCATCAAGGAAGGCACTGCTATTTATGACAAGACTCTATCATACGAAGTGAGAATTAACCAAAGCCTTGTATGGTATGGTTCCGGTGACTACGAAGACACACCAGAAATCCAAGAAAATCGTACCATGAAATGCTATTATGTATGGTATGAGTCATTGACTGAGCAAGGGCGCTTTAATGCTAGTGGAGGAGCTTTTCTCACGCTTGCAGAAGCGATGGCAAAGGTAGAAAGGGACACAAACAGAACTGTGCGGTGGCGATAGGCCATAGATAGTTAGCTTGGAGTAGCCCTGGACCAAGCAGGGAGTCGAACAAGGGCACTGATTGAGCTTCCCGCCTAACATCGTTTGGTGCGACCTGAAAGTTGCTTGTTTAGCTGTTGCACTTTCAAAACTGAATGATGCAATGCTTCGGCAAGCTCAGCACAGGCTCCGATGTTTTGCCATCGGTACTCTAGTGGAGCGTGCGTCGCTGGTAACGGCGGCGTGCGTGCGTTGCCAGGCAACGCCCCTCCATGACAATGCCTCCTCATCCCGCAAGGGAGATCACGAAAGCGGGGTTTAGCTTTTGGAGTTGCTGGGAATGACAGGGGTTTGGAATGGGAACGGCCGTTTTGCAAAACAAAGGCATGAACAGGCAAACGCCGCCGACTGGTTAAGGTTTTGGGGAATCACGAGAGATTGGGTAAGAAAAGCTGGCTTTGTTGGCATGATAATCATGGAAGGGGAACGGCCGTTTGCCAGCAACCTATCGGGCAACAGCCACCGCCCTGCCCGGCCAAGTCAGGCGGCTTCGGCGTAGGTTTTAACAAATTTACTCTGGCAAGAAGGCCAGCGTCAGGCGGGCAGCCCGCCTAACATTCCGTGCAGGTGACGCTGGCGCGAGTCCTCGGACGGCCAGCGTTTTGGCTGCGGTTGAGGCTCTGGACGACAGCGCCAGCGCACCTGACGGTGGCGTTGGGTGGCGCGGTGCAGGTTGGCGTTTTGAATGCGGCGCGGTAGTTTGGGGTCGTTGGTTAGCGGGTGGTTTGGTGTGAGGCACGGCCGTTTTGACAAACACAGTCCAGACCGCGACAGGTATTGGATTTGCGGTTCGGTGCGTGGTGACGGCTGTTGGGCGATCAAAGTTGACCAATGAGAAATTGATTAGTTTAGCAGCGCCATAGCGCGAGCCTTCATGGTAAAATAGAGAAAAATCTGCATAAGGAGGCTTCAAAATGTTAGCTGATGCTCAAGTTTTTGAAAACATTCTGACACAAGTTAATCAACTATCTCCAGAGTATCGTCTGAAGCTCATTCAGCGTGTGACAGCATCATTATTGCCTTTTCCTCCACAACAATCAAAACCTTTGCAGTATGGAAAATACAAGGGCAATCGTATGTCCACCTTAGAAGACTTTGCTATTGCTGAATGGCATCCAAGGGACGATGAACTCAATGGCGAATAAATATATCCTTGATACGCACGCGCTGGTATGGTACCTGGAAGGAAATCCAAAATTAGGTCAGCAAGCCAAAATCACAATGGGCGCGGCTGGCAGTTTAATGGTCTTGCCGTTGATCGCTGTCGCTGAAGCAGCATTTCTTATCGAGCGTGGGCGCATTGGTATTCCATCCGTGTCAGATTTGCTTACCGATATAAAAGAAGACAAACGAATTGAGATTTTCCCATTAACCTGGGATGTTTTCGAGCGTAGCTTAACGGCCGAAGGTTTGCGTATTCCCGAATTACATGATCGATTTATTGTGAGCACAGGTCTTCATTTGCAAGATTTAGGGGACACTGTAGAGATCATAACAAGAGATCAAGCGATTACTAATGCTGGCGTGTTGTCAGTCATTTGGTGATAAAATTGGGCGGCATGGCGACAGTAGGGCGGTTGCGGCCGTTTTGACAAACACAGATCAGGTCTCGCGGTCCCGCCCAACAGTTGCGTGAACCCGACCGAACCGCCGCAGGTTTTTGGTTGGGACAGGTGTTGGTTTTGCGGTTCGGCGGGTTATGCCGGCCGTTAGGCGGAACAAGGCGTGGTTAAAGTGGTGTTGGTGAGCGGGGGGTGTGGTAAACGGCCGTTTTCACCGTAAATTGCAATGGGGAATTTTAAGCACAATCAGGCACATCCCGGCACTGGTTACAAGGCAGTCAAATCGGCCGGGGCCGCTAAACGATGCAGCCACGAAACCTGATCAAAGTCAGCATCAAAACTGGCAATCACTACACCTCATCGTACAGCGACTCAGTATCAGCCAGAGCGTCGCCTTCATAACCAGCCGTGAGCAAGTCTGTCCACTTCATTAAACTCTCCGGCGGGACAGGCACGGTGGGATATAGCCAGGGCGTATCCTCACTTTTTTCGGTTGACTTGACCGGCGGTTGTGTTTGCATAAACCGGATAAACGTTTCAACCATTGGCAGACTATCGGCTGGCAGTTCATCTAACAACGCAATGATTTTTTGTCGCTCTTCTTGCACAACAGGCGATGGATAAGTCATAATACACCTCTAGCTAATGCGTAAAATGTAATCAGAAAGACCTTACGCTTTACGTTTTACGTTTCACGTCACAAATTTTGAAAAAACTACCCTCCTATACTATACCACAAAGGTCACCCCATGAAACTAGGCGTTTGTTATTACCCTGAACATTGGCCGCGCCAACAGTGGGCCGAAGATGCCCGCCTGATGGGTGAAGCCGGGCTGGATTTGGTGCGGCTGGCGGAATTTGCCTGGGCCAAACTGGAGCCGCAGCCCGGCCGTTATGACTGGGCCTGGCTGGATGAGGCGATTGAGGTTCTGGCCGGGGCCGGTCTGGAGGTGGTGCTGGGCACACCTACCGCCACCCCACCCGTCTGGTTGACCCGCCAGCAGCCGGATATTTTGCGCCGTGACAAAAACGGCTGTTTCCGCGATCATGGCACCCGCCGCCATTACTGCCCCAACAGCCCCACCTACCGCGACCACTCCCGCCGCATCGTAACCGCCATGGCCGAACGGTACGGCCAGGATGAGCGCATCGTCGGCTGGCAGATCGACAACGAATTTGGCGGCGGCAGCACGGCCCGCTGTTACTGCGACCACTGCACGGCCGTTTTCCAAACCTGGTTGAGCGAGCGATACGGCCGTGTCGAGCAGCTCAACGAAGCCTGGGGCACCATCTTCTGGTCCCAAACCTACGCCGACTGGTCCGAAATTGGGCTGCCCCACGACGGGCTAGACAAACCCAACCCCAGCCACGAACTCGACTACTTCCGCTTCGCCTCCGACAGCTTTGTCAGCTACCAGCAGGAGCAGATAGATATTTTGCGCCGCCTGGCCCCCGGCCGTTTTATCACCCACAACTTCATGGGGCTGTTCCGTGACCTGGACCAGTTTGATATGGCCGCCGCGCTCGATTTCGTCACCTGGGATGCCTATCCCACCGGCAACCCCGACCGCTGGCGCCAGCTGCTCTACCCGCCCGGCAGCGATTTCAGCCAAAACGATCCCGTTTATGCCTATGACGTGGGCGAGCCGCTGCTTATCAACATGGCCCACGACCTGACACGGGGCCTCAAGCAGGCCCCCTTCTGGGTGATGGAGCAGCAGTGCGGCCACATCAACTGGGGCGACATCAACCCCGGTATTCGGCCAGGTACGCCGCGCCTGTGGACCTGGCAGGCGGCCGCCGCCGGGGCCGATGGGGTGGTTTATTTTCGCTGGCGGGCGACCGTTTTGGCGCAGGAGCAGTACCATTCCGGCCTGCGCCAGCATGATGGCTCGCCCGGCGTGGCCTGGGGCGACCTGCTCCGTTTGCAGGCTGAGCGGGATTTGTTAGCTGAGGTAACGGCCGTTCCTCCCACCCCGCGCGTCGCCCTGCTGTTTGATTATGACGACCTGTGGGCCATCCAACTACAACCCCACCGGCACGATTTCGACTATCTGCGCCACCACTTTGTTTTCTACCAGGCCCTCAGCCGGCTGGGCATCCCCGTCGATATTGTCTCGCCCCAGGCCGACTTGAGCCGCTACACGCTGCTCATTGCGCCGACGCTGCATCTGGATTCGTCACACCTAGACCTGTCAGGTTTTGAGCAATCCGCGATTGCCAACCTGACAGGTCTACTTCTCGGCGTTCGCAGCGGCTTCAAGACGGCCAGCAACAAGGTGACAATGGACCCCCTGCCGGGGGCGCTACGGCCGTTAACCGGCACCACCGTCACAAATTGGCAATCATTACCGCCGGGCATTGGCTGGCCGCTCGACAGTGAGATACCCGACCTGATCGGCCCAGCCACCTATTGGACCGAAACGTTGCAGCCAGAAACGGCCGTTCCCCTGGTCCGTTATGCTGATGGCACGGCCGCTTTAACCGAGAACGTGGTGGGCAACAGCCGTGTCTATCACCTCGGCTGGTACCCCACCCTCGACCAGGCCATCGCCCTGCTGCGCTACCTGGCCCCCCGCCACGGCCTAACCCCCCTGGCCGACCGGCTGCCCCCTGGCCTCTTCGCCAGCCAGCGCGGTGATTATCTTATTCTGCTCAACTACACCGACCAATCGCTAACGGCCGTTGTCAACGGATCGGATGTGGTGGTAAACGGCCGTGATGTTAAAATAGTGCGTAGTGCGTAGTCCGTATGCCCTCCCTACGCACTACGCAATACGCAATACGCAATACGCAATACGCAACAGGAGACCCGATGCCCAAAATAACCTTCATCGGTGCCGGCAGCACCGTCTTTGCCAAAAATCTGATGGGAGACATCCTCAGTTTCCCCGAATTGGCCCAAAGCCACATTGTACTACACGATATTGACGCCGAACGGCTGCGAACCTCTGAGATTGTGGGCCACAAAGTGGCCGAAGCTACCGGGACCAGCCCCACCATCACGGCCACCACCGACCGCCGCGCCGCCCTCGACGGGGCCGACTACGCCATCTGCATGATTCAGGTCGGCGGCTACAAACCGGCCACCGTCATCGACTTTGAAATCCCCAAAAAGTACGGCCTGCGTCAGACCATCGCCGATACGCTGGGTATCGGCGGCATTATGCGCGGCCTGCGCACCATCCCCGTCCTGCTGGAAATGTGCCGCGACATGGAAGAATTGTGCCCTGATGTTACTTTTCTTAACTATGTCAACCCGATGGTGATGAACTGCTGGGCCATCGACCGGGCCAGCCGCATCAAAACGGTCGGCCTCTGCCACAGCGTGCCCCACACCGCCGGGGAACTGGCCTACGACATGGGCATCCCGGTCGAGGAAATCAACTACCTGGTGGCCGGCATCAACCACATGGCCTTTTTCCTAAAGCTGGAGCGGGATGGGGTTGATCTCTACCCCGCGCTGCATGAGGTGATTGCCAACGGCCGTATCCCGGACGGCAACCGGGTCCGCTACGACATGCTGCAGCGGCTGGGCTACTTTGTCACCGAATCGAGCGAGCATTTCAGCGAATACGTGCCCTGGTTCATCAAACGCGAGCGGCCCGATTTAATTGAGCGGTACAACATCCCGCTGGATGAGTACATTCGCCGCTGTGAAAATCAGATAGCGGGCTGGGAGGCCCTGCGTGACTATCTGGAAGACCCCGACAGCCAGCTTGAGATTTCGCGCAGTGTCGAATATGGTTCGGAAATCATCCACAGTTTGGAAACGGGCCAGCCGCGTGTGGTCTATGGCAACGTGCCTAACGACCAATTGATCGACAATTTACCGGTCGGTGTGCCCGTGGAAGTGCCTTGCCTGGTGGATAAGAACGGCATCCAGCCCACCCGCATCGGCAGCCTGCCGCCCCATTTGGCCGCGCTGATGCAGACCAATATCAACGTCCATGCCCTGACGGTTGAGGCCGCCCTGACGCAGCGGCGTGACCACATCTACCACGCCGCCATGCTTGACCCGCATACGGCCGCCGAGCTTGATTTGGATCAGATTTGGTCGCTGGTAGACGAATTGATTGACGCCCATGACGGGATTGGTTACAGTCAGGAGGAAATTACGCCACCAACGTCAAACGGCCGTTAACTACCATCATCGTTCCCAGAGGATCGTTCGGCACTGCGCTCGCGCCGGGTGGTCCATGACGAGTCAGCAAAGCGTGGCTCCAAATCGCATATTTCCGCCGTAGGTCAAAAAGGAACAGAGAAATGGGCACACTACCAGAAAATGGGCAGGACGCGCCGGTAAAACAGCAGACCGCTGCCGCACCATCAAGCCAGGAAAAATGGCGCATTAAAAACGAAACGCCGCGCTATATGTTGCTGCGAGCCACCGCTGCTACGCTGGAACTACCGCCATTGGCCACACGGGTCATCTCTGCCGAACAGCACGAGAAATTGAGCGGTCCGCTAGAAAAACTGGTAGAACTCAATGCCATCAGGTGCGATCCGATTCTTGCCCACGACGAGCAGGACTACCCGATCTTCTCACTCGGTTGTGGCGTATGGGTATTGGTCGGTTTTGGCCTTTTGCTGCTGGTAAGTAACCTCACCAGCGTCGACCTGTTGCAGCAGGTGATGAACAGTGCCGGGTTTGTCGTCCTGGCCTTACTTGTCCTGTTCGTGACGATAGATATTGGCCGCTACGTTTACCAGCGCAGCGATACGTCCTGGTCCTCCCTGCTCACCTCTTTCGTCAGGTCAATCCTGCGTCTCATAAATATTCTGGTCGTTGTTGCCCTCGTCGTCCTGATAACGGGTGGATTGATCTACGCCTTTCGCGGAGAAGCAGAAGCTGTCCAGGAGACCGTGCCGGCGTTCTTTGCTTCCCCGGTTGGCATGGCCCGTCTATTGCAAGCGCTATTCATTGTCATCGCCTCCTTACTGCCCGCCTTGATGTATTTCCTCTTCCGCCGCCGCCGTATTGAAACGGTGGAGCAGCGCTTTTTGGAAGATATGCTGCGTCTGGACCCCGATGTCTGGACTATAGCCGATGCCAGAGCCAAATATGAGCCGCTCTTTGAGGAAACGTATGGCGGCAGCGGTTCAAACTTCTTGCTAGGGTCCGGCCTGCCAATTGTCCTGGCCACGCTGTTGATTTTGCTGGGGTGGATTCTCGTTTTACTGCCTTTTGGCCCAATTGACGACCCGCTGCCCGCCAGCTTTGATCGCCTGTTTGTGCCCGGCCAAACCGTCGTTAACTTCGCTTTTTTGGGGGCCTATTACTTTGCCGTAGGCATGGCCTTTCGCCGCTACGTCCGCGCCGATCTGACGCCTAAAGCGTACACCCAGATGATTTTGCGCCTTTTGCTGGCGCTTATCCTGGGCTGGATATTGGCCACGATGGGCGTCTTTCTGGATACGGAGTCTGGTCTGTTGGCCACAACGGGCGCGACGCTGCTCTATGCTCTCGTTTTTCTGGTGGCCATTTTTCCGGATACCGGGTTGCTGCTCATACGAGAGACGTTGCGCAGCCGCCTGGGGGGCAGTTTGCCCGGCGTCACCGCCGAGGAGCATCCATTGACCCAGCTTGAGGGTGTCAACATCTATGACCAGGCTCGCCTGTTGGAAGAGGGTATCGAAAATGTAGCCAACCTGGCCCACAATGATTTGCCGGCGCTGATATTGAATACGCGCTTGCCGACAGAGCGGGTGATTGATTTGTTTGATCAGGCCATCCTTTATCTCCATCTCGGCCTGAAAAGTGAAGAGGTCGATATGCGTCGTAAACGACTGCTGACCTATGGCATTCGCACGGCTACCGACCTGGAACGGGCCTACCAGGTAGCCCGGTCGCCAACAGGAAATGAAGCGGGTAGGGCGGCCACGATTGCCCTTGATGAATTCCTGGCCATCCTGGATGATTGGGATGGGTTGGCCGCCGCTGATTCTGAAATGGATGATGGCCGGACCAAACGGCCGTATCGGTTGGCGGTATTGCTGAAGGTGATGCAGGATGATGACTGGATGCCCCACTTGCGTAAATGGCGACGCCTGGAAGAGGAAATGATGGAATGGATCATCGTCTCCCAGGCAGATATTGACCAGGGACGCCATCTTTCCGTCATGCCCGCCAGCTACCTGCCGGTTTCCCCCTGATGCCAAATAGTGTAGAATAATTGCTCGGCAATTATTCGTGTGATGGTGTTGTACGCTGCTTTAACCACTGGTTGTGGGGGCAATGGGCAACCAGGCAGGAATGTGATGGGAATCAACCACAAACCGTTTCTTGCACCGCCAACGTTTACCAACGACTGGCACGCCTCTCATGTTGCCAGCTTGCTGAACACCATTCTGCTCATCACCATTGCCATCAACCTGGCGCTTAACCCGGTCCTGGTGCTGGTCCTCGATAATCCGACGCCCAGCCTGGTGGTCAATGGTATCCTGCTGGCCGCGCAGGTAGTCCTCTGGCTGGCTCTGCGCCGTGGGTACGTGTCTGAAAGCAGTTTCCTCTTTTGCCTCGCACTGTGGGCCTACGTTACCATTATTTCTTACAGCTTTGGCGGGTATAGCAGCCTGCTGCCTACCGGCTACGTGGTGCTGGCCCTGGTTGCCACCATATTGTTGCCCCGCCCGGCCAGCTATGGCTTCTATGGCCTGACAGTGATTAGCCTGGGCGTTATCGCTTTTCTGGAACTGATGGGTTGGCTGCCGCCCTCATTGGTACCGCTTACGCCAGCCTATACGAGCGTGGTACTTGTCTTTACGCTGGCGGCAATTGTGGCCCTGCTGGGCTTGGCCGTCGGCGAAACGACGGAGGCATTGGCGCGAGCGCAACAGGAACTGGTCGAACGCAGCGAGCTAGAAGCGGCGCAGCGTGGGGCCGAAAAGCGGATTCGTTACCTGGCCAGTCTGCTCGAAAATGTCTCTGACGCTGTTATTTCTACTGACCCGACCGCGACCATCCGCAGTTGGAATCGGGGTGCCACTGCTATCTATGGCTATTCCGCCGCAGAAGCCATTGGCCAACCCCTAGCCGACCTGCTGCCCACGACTTTCGCTGCTGGTGACTTAGAAGCAGTCAGCAAGCAGCTTCAAAAACAGGGCGTCTGGAAAGGAGAAGTGGTACAGTCGGACAAAGACGGCCGTCTCCGCCACATTTTTGCTTCTGTAAGCCTTATTAACGACCCGGCCGGCAACCCCGGTGGCCTGGTTACTGTCAACCGGGACATTAGCGAACGGAAGCGGGCGGAAGAGGCACTGCGTGAAAGCGAGGCCCATCTCAAAAGGGCACAGCGGATTGCCCGCCTGGGCAGTTGGGAGCTTGACCTTCAAACCGGCAAATTGTCCTGGTCGGATGAAGTGTACCGTATTTTTGAAACCGAGCGGCAGGCATTTACGGCTACCTACGAAGCCTTTTTGTCTTTTGTTCATCCTGATGATAGAGACATGGTGGATCAGGTTTATAGAAGCACGGTGCGAAATAGAACTTCTTATGCCATTGTGCACCGGCTGCTGCTGCCCGGCGGTCAGGTGAAACATGTTCAAGAACAGGCCGAAACAATTTATGATGATGACGGCATTCCCCTGCGCTCTACCGGCACCGTCCAGGACATCACCAAACTGAAACAGGCCGAAGAGGCGCTGCGCCAGAGTGAAAGGCGTTACCGTGCCCTTATCGATACGCTGGAAATTGCGCTGTGTCGCTGGTTGCCAGACACAACGCTGACCTTCACCAACGAGATGTACCGTCAGGCGTTTGGCATCAAAGGGGAAGCAAGCGGGCAAAAGTGGCTGCAATATTTACCGGAAGGGCCTCGTGGCGAGACGGCCGCTTTTGTCCAAGAAGTGGCCCAAAATCCGCGCACGGTTGTTTATGAACACCCGGTCATATTTGAAGACGGCCGTATGCGACACTTTCAATGGATTGACACGCCAATCTTTGATGCTGACGGCACGCTCGTCGAATTCCAGTCGGTGGGCCTGGATATTACCGAGCGCAAGCAGGCTGAGGAAGAAATCCGCCTGCTAAACAGCGAGCTGGAGCAGCGTGTTGCCCAGCGCACGGCGCAACTGGAAGCGGCCAATAAGGAACTGGAAGCCTTTGCCTATTCCGTCTCGCACGACCTGCGTGCCCCGCTGCGGGCTATGGAGGGCTTCAGTGCCGCCCTGCTTACCCACTACCCCGACCACCTGGATGAGACGGGTCGCCACTATCTGGACCGCATCCAAAACGCTGCCCGGCGCATGGGTCAGTTGATCAATGACTTGCTGGCCCTTTCCCGCGTTACACGTCGCCAGCCGGTTTACGAAATGGTCAGTCTCAGCGACCTGGCAGCCGAGATTATTGCCGAGTTGCAGGCGAGTGAGCCACAGCGCGACGTAGACTGGGTTATCGCCGAGGGACTGACCGTCCGGGGCGACCGGGAATTGTTGCGGCTGGCCCTCTTCAATTTACTGGCAAATGGCTGGAAATTTACGACCACTCAAGCGCAGGCTAGGGTAGAATTCGGTGCGATAGCGGCGGGAGACCTTACCCACACCGAGACAACGGCCGTCACCACCACCCTCTTGCCCACGCAGTCCGTCTATTATGTGCGCGACAACGGGGTCGGGTTCGACATGGCCTATGCCGACAAGTTGTTTACGCCCTTCCAGCGGCTGCACGCCATGGCTGAGTTTCCCGGCACTGGCATTGGTCTGGCGACGGTGCAGCGCATTCTAGCTCGCCATGGTGGCCATATTTGGGTCACTGCCCAGGAGAACCAGGGCGCTACTTTTTATTTCACAATTGGAGACACCGCATGAGAAACAAGACCATTCTGCTGGTGGAAGACAATCCCGACGACGAAGAGCTGACAATGCTGGCCTTACGCGAAAGCCACATTCTGAACGAGGTGGTGGTCGTGCGCGATGGGGTGGAAGCGCTGGATTACCTGATGGGTACGGGGCCGTACGCGGCGCAACCGCCAGAGCTGCCGCAGGTAGTTTTGCTTGATTTGAAGTTGCCCAGGTTGGATGGTCTGGACGTGCTGCAGCGGCTGCGTGCCAACGAACGCACCGCCCTTGTCCCGGTAGTCATCCTGACCTCCTCCAGCGAGGAAGAAGATATTCTGGCCAGCTACCGGCTAGGCGCTAACAGCTACGTCCGCAAACCGGTGGCGTTCGAGAAATTTGTAAAGGCCGTACGCCAGTTGGGGCTATATTGGCTACTATTGAATGAGGGACCGCCGTTGCGAGGCCGGTAAAGCGTATTATTCTGGTGGGGATGAGCCGGCCGCTTGCCGCCCGGACGAGGCTGGCTCAGCCAGTATTATTCGTAGACCGCCGGCATAGACGGCAACCACCAACCTGGCCGACTAATGGCGGGCAATTGATAGGAAAGGCAACACGTATGGCAACACCTTTACGTCTGTTGATTGTTGAAGACAAGAGCGACGATGCGGAACTGATTGCGCTACGACTGGAGGCTGAGGGATTTGCCCCTGAATGGCGGCGGGTGGAAACGGCCGCCGATTATCTGGCCGCTTTGGCAGACGGCCGTTCGGCCAACCGCCCTTACGACCTGATCCTTTGTGACTGGCGTCTGCCGCAGTTTGACGGTCTGCGGGCGCTGCGTATGTTGCGCGAAGCGGGCGACGATACGCCGTTTATTCTGGTTTCCGGTTCTATTGGTGAAGAAACGGCCGTAGACCTGTTGCGGGCCGGGGCTAATGATTACGTTCTCAAAGACCGCCCTGGCCGTCTGGGTCAGGCCGTGCGCCATGCCCTGGAAGATAGACAACTGCGCCAGGAGCGACACCAGGCCGAGGCAGCCCTGCGCCAGCGAGAAACGATTTTGGAAGCCGTGGCTTTTGTAGCGGCTCGCTTTCTGGCGGCCGTAGATTGGGAAGCCGAAATAGACGGCATCCTGGCCCGTTTAGGTGAGGCCACTGGCGTCAGTCGCGTTTACGTGTTTGAAAACAGCCGCAGCCCAGAGGGAAAGCTACTCACCAGCCATCGCTTTGAATGGTGTGCTTCAGATGTGGCCCCTCAAATTGATAATCCGGCGCTGCGAAGTTTGCCGATTGAACTGCTGGCCGACGGCCTTTGGGCCAATACGTTGGGTCGGGGTGACCTCATCTATGGCCACGTGCGCGATCTTTCCGCCGACGAACAAGCTGTGTTGAGACCCCAGGCCATCCTTTCTCTGGCCGTATTACCTGTCTTTGCCAACGAACAATGGTGGGGTTTTGTCGGGTTTGACCAGTGTGACCAGGAGCGGGATTGGTCGCCCGTTGAACTGGAATCACTAAGGGCGGCCGTCAATACCCTCGGTGTGGCTATTGAGCGCAAGCGGGCGGTACAGACGCTGCGGGCTGAGCGAGACTTTTCGGCGCAAATATTGAATGCTATGGGGCAAGGCGTGACGGTGGTTAATGCCGACGGGTATCTCGAATACGTTAACCCCGCTCTGGCTGAGATGCTTGGCCGCCCGGTGGCTGACCTGCTGGGGCGTTCACCCAAGGAGCTGGTCCACAGCGACTCCGAGGCCGCCCTGGATGAGGCCTGGAAGCTACGTGAAACCGGGCAGAGCAATACCTACGAGACGCGCCTGCTGCACGCGGAAGGCCGTCAACTGATGGCCTTAATCACCGGCACGCCGCGTTACCAGGACGGTCACTTCAACGGTGCTGTCGCCGTCATCACCAACATCACAGAACGCAAGGAGCAAGAACGCAAACTAGAGGTAATCGCCGCTTTTAGTGCCGCCATTCGTCAGGCTGAAACGCTCAATGAATTGCTACCGGTTGTATTGGACCAAGTGTTGTTACGGCTGGATGTGGCTGGGGCTGCCTTGCAACTACGCAATCGCCTCACCGGCGAATTGACAACCGAGCTAGGGCGGGGCAGTTGGGCAGCGCTCACCGACGTGTCTGATCCCCTGCTAGCCGGGCCGGGGGCGCGGGTGCTGGTTGACGGTGAGCCTTATCTAAACAATAACGTCCGTAGCGATCCGGACCTGAACGGCTCGGATGACCTGGCGGTCTGCCACGCCATCGCCGGTGTACCGCTCACGGCGCAGGGTCGTATCATTGGCCTGCTCTGGGCAGGCAGCCACCGCTCCCTGTCAGATTACGATCTGCGCCTGCTCCAGGCGTTGGCCGACATAGTGGCCAACGCCATTCAGCGGGAAAGTCTACGTGCCGCGATTAACGCCCAGGCGCAGCAGTTGCAGACAATTTTAGACACCGTGCCCGAGGGGGTCCTGCTGTTGGATGAGTCGGGACGGGTCTTGTTGGCCAATCCGGTGGCGACGCAAACGTTGGCCATGCTGGCGCAGCAAGATGACCAACAGTGTATTACGCACCTGGCCGGTCGGCCGTTGGCCGCGTTCACGGCCCCGGCGGCGCTGGGTGCCTGGCATGAGTTAGAAGTAGAGCAGCGGTTCTTCCAGGCGATGGTGCGGCCTTTGGCCCAGGAGGAGGAGGGAACCAGGGAAGAAAACGGCCGTCGCTGGGTGCTGGTGTTTAGCGATGAAACGGAGCTGCGGGAACGGCAGCGCTATCAGCAGGCGCAAGAGCGTCTGGCCGTTGTCGGCCAACTGGCCGCCGGCATTGCCCACGATTTCAACAACATTATGGGAACCATTGCCTTGTACGCCGACCTCCTGGAAAGGGCACCTGAATTCTCGGAACAGCAGCGTCGCCAACTCAACACTATCCGTGTTCAGGCTAACCGGGCTGCCAATCTGGTACAGCAAATCCTGGATTTTGGCCGCCGGTCTGTCAGCCAGCGACAGCCGCTCGATTTGTTGCCGTTGATCAAAGAGCTGCTCCAGCTGTGGGAGCGTATCCTGCCTGAAAACATTCGCCTGGAGCTGGGCTATGATCGGCGTGATTACGTTGTCAACGCCGATGCTACCCAAATGCAGCAGGTGTTCATGAACCTGGCCCTAAACGCACGGGACGCTATGCCCAATGGTGGGACGATGCGGCTGACGCTGACCACGCTCAGGCTGGCCCCCAACCAGCCGCCGCCGCTGCCCGATCTGACCCCTGGCGACTGGGTGCAGATCACGGTAACTGATTCGGGCGAAGGCATACGGCCTGAGGTTTTGCCCCACATTTTTGAGCCATTTTTTACGACCAAGAAGCCGGGCGACGGGACGGGGCTGGGTCTGGCCCAGGTTTATGGCATTATCAAGCAGCATGAGGGGGCTATTGACGTGCAGAGCGGGGTTGGTAGTGAGCAGACTGCTTTTGCGATCTACCTGCCGGCCCTGTCTCAGACCCAGGTTGAACAGGAACGGCCGTTGCCGCAGATGACGTTCAGGGGTAGTGGCGAAACTGTCCTGTTGGTAGAAGATGATACCACGCTGCAAGCGGCAACGGCCGAACTGCTGGAACTATTGGGCTATCGCGTACTACAAGCACAACACGGCGAAGAAGCACTGGCTCTATTGGCCCAAGAGCCGGTGGCCCTGGTACTCAGCGATCTGGTGATGCCCCACATGGGCGGTGGCGAGTTGAGTAAACAGCTGCAAGCCATGTATCCCCAAACAAAGCTGATCCTGATGACCGGTTATGCCCCGCAGGGCGAACACGCCCGGCTGTCGCAGGAGGGAATCACCTGGTTGCAAAAACCGTTCGACGCCATCACGCTGGCAGCCGCCGTACGGGCCGCCCTACTCGCCAATTCCGGGCAACTGTCCCGATAATGGTTAAGGTTTTGGCCGCAGAAAACGCAGAAGCGGTTGGCTCGATCCACATCAAGCGCCTGTTGTCCTGGCCAATGGCTGCTGCGGCTCGTACAGACCCGGTTGGTCTACAGGCAATTCCCAATCCAATAAGAACGCGACGGTCACTGACAAATAGCAAATTGGTACCAGTTGCCAGTTGCCCCTCGTTGTAATCGGGTAAACTCTTGTCGGTAGGACTAATGGACCTGTCTGCTGTAACGAATCTTTTAACGGTTGGTTACTAGTCTGGAACTATATGAGCAGATCCATCTGTCAATTACCCTGACAGCTTGCTAGATAGCACCAGCAAATCCTTTACATTTTTCACGTTAGCATTCCTGTGTGCCAAAGCCTTGATTGTCTACAAGATGCTGTACGAGGTATAGTATCGTCAATGGAAACGCAAGTGATCGACGACACAAAAGATTATCAGAATAACTTATACGCTTTACAAGCCCTGGCCAACCAGACCCAAAGAATCATCTTTGTGAAAAACAAAGAGGGTCGCTTTACCCTGATGAATCAGGCCGGAACCCGTTTGCTTGGGTTGACCCAGGAAGAGGTCATTGGCAAAACTGAAGCAGACCTCTTTGGCCCGATGGCCGGCATCGAGAGCTGGGAAAGCGATCACCAGGTATTGGTTGCGGGCAGACCGGTGACTGTAGCCATAAACTGGCAAATCCATGGCCAGGAGAAAACGCTAGAAATTGTCAAACATCCCTTTCAGGGTCAGTCGGGCCAGATACAAGGCATCCTCGGTATTGGTCACATCCTCGCTTCAGATGCCGCGGTCAAGAAACCAATGCCCGCCCGCGCTGAGCAACCCCGCCCCGCCCGACCCGTTACCACAAAATCAGCACCAGCCGCCGCCCCAGAACAGATAACAACCGACAATCACGACAACATACTATCGTTGAATCGCACCTTGCTGACGCTGCAATCAGCCATAGTGGCCGTCAGTGCCAGTCTTGACCACCAGCATGTCATCGACACCTTGCTCTGGGAAATGGTTCACCTGATCCAGGCTGAGAACTGCATTGCGTTCACCTGGAACCAGGAAAGCAATAACATCTCTTTCCGCGATACCTACAAAGAGCTTGCGCAAATCCAACCTGATCTGGCTTACAGTCTGCATAGCTTGCCCCTTTTTAGACGAGCCATCATTGACCGCATTCCTGTGCAGTTAATTGCTGAGGAACTACAGCCCACGCTGCGTGAACATGAGTTGTTACACACAAGCGGTATGCAGACGTTGTTATTGCTGCCTATGGTTTATCACGAGCAGGTTTTGGGCCTGATTGGCCTGGTGGAAACCCGGAAGAAGCGCGTTTTTTCAGACTGGGAAGTATCCTTAGCCCAAATGTTAGCCAGTCAGGCGGCCAGCAGCATTGTCAATGCCCAACTTTATGAAGAGATTGATGAAGCGAACAGAGCCTTGCAGTTCAGCAACCAGGAGTTAGATGCCTTTGCCCATACTGTAGCCCATGACCTGAAAAGTCCCCTTGGTCTCGTCATTGGTTTTGCCGACATGTTGCTCACGGGTGTAGATAACATGCCGCAAGAGGAGCGCGCTGAATATCTGGAGATAATCTCGGGCAGCAGTAAGAAAATGGCTGAGATTATCAACGCCCTGCTCTTGTTGTCTACTGTCCGCAAGGCAGATGTACAAAAGACAATGGTCAACATGACTGCCTGTTGTCGCGAGGCACGGCATCAAATCGAACTCCAATACAAAGACCGTGAGTTTGAGATCATCGTGCCTGAAACCCTGCCGCTTTGTTGGGGATATGCCGATTGGATCATGGAAGTATGGACCAATTATCTGAGTAATGGGATCAAATACGGCGGTCATCCGGCTCGTATTGAGGTTGGGGCAACCCTCCAGGAAGATGGGATGGTTCGCTATTGGGTGCGCGACAATGGACAGGGCCTTACGCCAGAGCAGCAGGCGAAACTGTTCTCGCCTTTCACGCGCCTCAACCAGGTCTCAGTGGCCGGCCATGGTCTCGGTTTGTCTATCGTACGCCGGATTGTGGAAAAGCTTGATGGCCAGGTGGGCATAGAAAGTGAATTGGGGCAGGGCAGTACCTTTTATTTTACGTTACCTCGGAGCAGTGCGTTTTCGCCGAGCATCAATCCATAGACCCGATGGGGGTAAGAAGATAATGTCAGCCTCGATGCCAGACCGTGGGGTCAATCCGAAAAAAGCAACGCATCCGCGAAGTCAATTGGATAGTCAGTTGCCGTCCGAATTGGCACCCGATGCCCTTGTCAATGGTCAGCTTGTGGCCAGGCTTGAAGCCACCGCCAACGAACTGCTAATCCTTAATCAGATCAGTCAGGCTGTTGCCTCCACGCTGAATCTGTCTGAAACTTTGGCGACGATTACTGAAGGTTCTCTCAAATTACTGCGTGTGGAGGCGGTCTCGGTCGCGTTATTGAACAATGACCAGGAGCATGTGGAATTCGTAGCAGCGGCCGGCCGTGAAGACAGTTTTATCATAGGCAAACGGTTGAGAATAACGGAAGGGATTCTGGGCTGGGTTGTGCGTAATGGCCTGCCCGCAGTGGTGCCTGACGTAACGGCCGATCCCCGGCACTCCCCCTATTTTGACCAGGCCAGCGGCTTAGAGACCCGTTCCATTCTCTGCATTCCCCTACAGGCTAAAGGACACACCATTGGGGCCATTAACGCGCTCAACAAGCGCAAAGGTGCGTTTGATCAGGAAGATGCGCGTTTATTGACCTCGCTGGCCAGTCCGGCGGCGACCGCCATTGAAAATGCGCGACTCTACGAGCGGGCACGCCATGAAATTGCCGAACGTAAAAAAGCGGAAATCTCCTTGAAGCACGAACGTGCCCTGCTCTCGCAGCGGGTGGAGGAACGGACCGCCCAATTGCAGCTTCAATACAAGCGACAGCACGCTTTAGCTACCATTGAACCGATTATTAGCCAGCCGGCCGACCTGACATTGGTGCTGGAGAAGCTGGTAACGCTGGCCCAGACCTACCTACCGGCTGAGGGCGGGGCCAGCATTGCTTTGTGGGATGAGTCGGCCGCCGCTTTTTCGGCCACTGTCTCGACCGGTGATACCCCGGCCGCGTCGGCGACGGGTCCCCAACTACCGCACGTCCCTATCTCACAAGCAATCTTGGAAATTCAAGATACAGTCATTATTTCTGATCTGGCTGAGGCCTCCCATGACGTTTGTCAATGGCTGCAACCCTATGGTATCCGGAGCTTGGTAGGCGTGCCCATCGTCAACAAGCTCAAACGTTTAGGCGTCTTTTACGTCTTTGAATTGACACCACGCCGCTATACACAGGAAGAGATAGATTTTATCCTGGCGTTAGCCAATCGGGCCGGGGTAGCAATTGCCACGCTTAACCTTTACCAAAGTTTGCAGCAAAGTAACCAGGACCTGGAACGCGCCGCCAAAATGAAGGATGAGTTTTTGGCCAACATGAGCCACGAATTGCGAACGCCGCTAAACGCTATCCTGGGCATTGCCGAAGGTTTGAAAGGTATGTACTTTGGCCCCCTGAACGACAAACAACGGGAGTCGATACAAGTCCTTGAGGAGAGCGGCTGGCATTTGTTGAGCCTGATCAACGATGTTTTGGACGTGGCTAAGGTTGAATCAGGCAATCTGACCCTTGATTTAGAACCGATAGTGGTCAAAAATGTCTGTGAGTCCAGCCTGCAATTTGTCAGGCAGGCCGCTCTGAAAAAGCGTATCTCGCTGGCGTTAGAAATTGAGAGTACAGTTGATATAATTGAAGCTGACGCCCGGCGTCTCAAACAGATTTTGATCAATCTATTGAGCAATGCGGTCAAGTTCACCGATGAAGCAGGCGCCGTTGGCCTGACTGTTAGTAAAGATTTGGAACGAGGCGCTGTACGCTTCTCCGTTTGGGACAAGGGTGTTGGCATCAGGGCCAGAGATATACCCGGCCTGTTTCAGCCCTTTAAGCAGGTGGACAGCTCGCTGGGGCGTCCCTATTCCGGAACGGGATTGGGTCTGGCTCTGGTGAAACGCATGACCGAGCTGCATGGCGGTGAGGTTTCCGTTGAGAGTACCTTTAATCATGGGAGTCGTTTTACCGTTACGCTGCCGGCCAAACAGGCAAGCGGCAGCGTCAGGTATCCGCAAGATATCCCCACGCCGGCCCCAGAGATCGTGGCTATTAACAGCGCAACAAAGGAACGGCCGTTTGTTTTGGTTGTAGACGACGATCACGCCAACGCCGCCTTGATTGAGCAGTTATTGGCCCTGCGCGGGTTTCAGGTAAACGTCGTTCACAGCGGCCTGGAAGCGCTGGAAGCGCTGCCATCACGGAAGCCTGACATCATTCTAATGGACATTCAAATGCCAGAGTTAGACGGGCTAGAAACAATCCGGCAAATTCGGTCTCAACAGGCCGTCAAAAATATACCCATCGTGGCCTTCACGGCGCTGGCGATGGAGGGTGACGAGGAACGGTGTCTGCAAGCCGGGGCCAATGCTT
The DNA here is from genome assembly GCA_007123775.1 of Anaerolineae bacterium. Lineage (GTDB taxonomy): Bacteria > Chloroflexota > Anaerolineae > Promineifilales > Promineifilaceae > SLGK01. Next base: position 20,358 of record SLGK01000087.1, read on the forward strand.
ATTTGAGCAAACCGGCACCTATGAAAAAACTGGTTGAAACTATTCAGCAAAGTCTGGCCATACGGTTAGCAGGCTAATCGACAGGCAAACAAGGAAATGGCCCTGCTGACAAAAACTGATGAAGAATAACAAGAAGGCAAGAGTTCTCATAACCGATGACGAGCCCAGGTCACTCTACGCCATGGAAATGCTCCTGTCGCAAGATGCTTATGATCTGCAATTTGCCAATGGTGGTCTGGCCACGTTAGCCCAATTTGAGAAGGAGCCGCCGGACGTTTTACTCCTGGATGTCATGATGCCCGATATAACCGGCTTTGATGTGTGCCGTCGCCTGAAGGCCGATGCACGCTGGCGGCACATCCCCATTATTCTGGTGACTGCGCTGGATCGCAAAGATGACATTGTATTTGGCTTAGACGCCGGGGCCGATGAGTTTGTTTCCAAACCGGTGCATGGCCCTGAACTGCGGGCGCGGGTGCAGTCCATGCTGCGCATAAAGAAACAGCACGACGAGGTGGTGCAAACGCTACAGCTACGGGAAGACATGGCTACTATGGTCGTACACGATATGAGAAGCCCACTCTCAGCGCTCATGCTGTGTACTGACCTGCTGCGGCGACAGGATGACCTGTCAGAGTCCCAGAAAAATCTGGCTAATCAGATTGCTTTCCTGGCACAAAGCCTTAACGCCTATTCCACCGATCTACTGCTCCTGGCTAAGATGAATTCTGGGAAGCTGGCGCTCCGTCTCGAACCTGTTGACTTGGCTGATCTTATTCTGAATGCCAGGAAGCAATATTCTGAGATGGCCGATTCACGCGATGTGACGATAGCCGTTAGCCTGCCGGACCAACGGTTCAGAGTTGCCGTGGACAGAAATCTAATGCATCGGGTCATAGATAATCTGTTGTCTAATGCGTTCAAATTCTCACCAGATGGTGGTACGATTACGCTGCTGCTTGCTTACAGCGACAAACCGGGGGCTGAGCAACCGGGGGTTTGCCTGCAGATTGGTGACCAGGGCCCTGGCATACCGGAAGCGTACCTCCAGAGCATTTTCGATGCGTATGAAGTAATTGAGGCCGAAAAGTCTGGTATCCCTCAAGTTGGACTTGGGCTGGCTTTTTGCCGACTGGTTGTGGAAGCACATTCGGGTAAAATTACGGCCGGTAATAATCAGCCAACGGGAGCAGTTTTCACGATTGAGATGTAAGGTAGCGTGTTAGATATGGACAAAACGATCCTGGTTGTTGATGACGATCCCCTGCTTCTGAGTACGATTGAACTGACGCTCGAAGAAGCTGGTTTTAACGTCGTAACAGCTAAAAACGCTCGCTACGCTTTAACTGTTCTTGAACAACAGCCGGTCAATCTCATCTTAACGGATATAGCCATGCCCGTTATGAATGGCTATCAACTGTTTGCGGCCGTCAACAAGCATCCGGACTGGCGCTTTATCCCCTTTATCTTTTTGAGTGGCCGTGATTTGGACACCGATATTCAGTTTGGCAAAGAGCTTGGCGTTGACGATTACTTGACCAAACCACTGAACAGGGCGGACCTGCTGGCGTCGGTTCGGGGCAAGTTAAAGCGGGCCGAGAGATGGCTTGAATTGCACCAAACCGCTGAACCGGGGCCTGACCCAACCAGTCATAATCATGAGGCAGAGATCTGCCTGGGTGATTTGCGGGTTAATGTGCCCCAGCACCGCGTGTGGGTAAACGAGGAATTGGTCCAGCTAACCCAGCATGAATTCAGGCTGCTGGTCTGTTTGATCGAACAACCTGGTTGGGTTGTTGCTCATGAAGACATCGTACAGGCCACTCATGATTTGGAGACCGACGCCGAAGATGCCAGCCGTTTGTTACGGCCGTTAATTGCCTCACTGCGGCGCAAGCTTGGTTATGCCGGTGGGGAAACAGGGCCTATTCAAAATGTGCGCGGTGTTGGCTACCAATTTGTTGTATCCGAGTAATGATTAAGCCAGAAACCGGTTTACGGTAACAAGGAAACTGTCCCGTGGTCCTATGTCCACATTGTAACCATCACAATCCGGATGGAGCGAGAACCTGCCTGAACTGCCGCCGAGCGTTGGCTATCGCGGCGGGGCCAACCCCTGCCACGCCTCCCCCATCAAACGTGGGCACGTCTACTGTTGCCGGTCAAAAACGATTGGTCACGGTCCTCTACTGTACCACCCATACACCCGCCCCATTCGCCCAGCGTTTTGAGGAAGAGAAACAATACCTGCTGGAACGAGCAATCATGAAACTGCTGGCGCAGGCGGTCGATGAATTTGAGGGACATGTTGACCACCTGTCTAGTCAGGGCATGGTGGCACTTTTTGGTGTTCCCATTATGCAGGAAAACCATGCTGAGCGTGCCTTGCGTACCGCCCTGAGTTTACAGGAGCGCCTGCAGGTGGCGCAAGAACGCTTCGAGCGTCGCTACGGCTCTTTCCTTGAAGTTCGGATGGGTATTAATTCGGGCACAGTAATTGCGACGACGCGCGCCGGGACGGTCAACCTGGGGCAAATGGTTGTAGGCGACACCGTTGCGTTTGCTTCGGCTCTGGCCCAGGCGGCAGCGGCCGGTACGATTCTGGCGAGCGCGGCTACCTATCAGCTAACTGAACGGCTATGCGAATTTCAGCCTCAGCCTGTCAGCCTGCCCGATCGGGCCGAACCGGCGGCCGCTTACCAATTGGTTGGCGTGCGGCCCGAATCCGACCGGCAAAGCAGTGGTGCGTCGCTGCCCATGATAGGACGCCAGGAACTATTGGCGCAGTTGGTCACCATTAGTAACGAGCTGTCTAAACACCAACAGCCCCAAATCGTTATGTTGACGGGTGCAGCCGGTGTTGGAAAAAGCCGCCTTCTAGCCGAATTTCGAGGCAAGCTGGCTCAATCTGACTCGCCCCAGTTAGCCGTGCATCACGGTAGCTGCCAGGCCCACGCCAGTGCCCGCCCCTATGGCATCGTTGCCAACATGCTGCGCCAGATGGCCGGAATCAACGAGTATGATTCTCTTGAGGGGCAATATCGTGATCTGACGCTGTTCCTGGAAAGTTTGGCACTTAATCGTGACCAGGTCCATCCTTTTTTGGCCTATCTGCTCGGGCTGGCAGCGGTGTCGCCAACCATTGAAGCCAGACTAGCGCTCTTTGACGCCGATATGCTGCAGAAACTGATCCACAATGCGGTGCGACAGTTGACCTTGGCGCTGGGGTTGCAATCGCCGCTCATCTTGATATTTGAAGATATTCAGTGGGTCGATCGGGCTTCCTTGAATTTGTTGAGCCACCTGCTCAACACGACGGATGATCTGCCCATTCTGTACATTTTTACGTCCCGCGAGCCGGAAGCTGAACACGCGCTCAACGCTACCGGCCCCATAACCAGGCTGCATTTACCGGCGCTGACCACGGCTGAAGGCCGCCTGCTCGCTGAACAGCTAGTAGGGCCAGCAAATGGCGCTAACAGCGACCTCATTGAACAGATTGTTAAGCGGGCTGGCGGCAACCCGTTTTTTATGGAAGAAATCGTGCGTATGTTGGGTGATGACGTAGCCGCTGCCGCCGCAGGGGACGGGCAACTGGCTGCCTCTCAAGTCCAAACGTTGCTGCATGACGTTCCCGGTACGCTGCAGGCGTTAATTCTGGCCCGCCTCGACAGGCTGGATAGTTATCATCGACAAACGTTAGAGAAAGCGGCCGTTGTCGGCACCACGTTTTCGGACAAGCTGTTGCAGGCACTCGATAGCCTGCCCCAGGAGACAGTAAAAAGCCACCTGGAGTATCTCATCTATTGCGAATTCATTGACCCCGATCCCCAAGAGGAGGGCTACTTCCGCTTTCGGCATGATCTGGTTCAAGAAATATTGTACGGTGCGATGCTGCGCCGTCAGCGACAGGCGCTGCACGAGCAGGTGGCCACGGTGTTGGAAGTTGAATCGGACGAACTGAAAGCTGACCGTGTAGAGCTGTTGGCCCATCATTACAGCCAAAGCCCGGTGCCGCAGAAGGCTATTCCCTATTTGTTACAGGTGGCCGACGCTGCTGCCCAACGCATGGCCAATGAAACGGCCGTGGCCCACTATCAACGGGTGGTAGACCTGGTCAGCAAGCAGCCGGCTGGGGGCCGAGAGTTTCTGTTTAGGGCCAAAATCGGTCTGGGCAAAGGGCATAAATACCTGGGCGACTACGACAAAGCCCACGCTGTTTTGTCTGAAATGCTGCCCGCCTTGTTGTCCTGGAGCATAAAGGCAGACCAAAGCAAGCTGGTACACATCACAACGGCCGCTTTCGGCGAGCTTGCGGACATTCAAATTCGCAAAGGCAACTACGGTCAGGCTATCAGCCATTTGGAGGCTGGTATAGATGCCCTGGGCGATAACGCTGCCCAAACTTACCCAACGCTTTATCGCTTCCTTACTGAACGAGTGGTCCACACCTATTTCCGTCAGGGCAAGCTGGTTGACGCTCTGGCATTGGCTCAGTCGGCTGTTGCCTCAGTTACCCCTGACGAAGCGCCAGACCCGGCGATACTGGCCAACCTCTACAGCCTGCTTGGCGGCATTTCCTGGCAGCAGGGTAATCTCAAGCTGGCCATTAACTACGTTCGGCAATGTTTGCGGCTCCACGAAAAACTGGACTACCCATACGGTATGGCCAATGCTTACAACAATCTGGGCGTCCTGAGTTGGCAGCAGGGCAACTGGAACCAGGCCATCCAATATTGGAGCAGAGGATTGGCTGTTCAACTGGAAATTGGCGACAAGCATAACATCGCCTTGGGCCGCCTGAACCTGGGGCAGTTGCATCTACAAATGGGGAATTTTGACCAGGCCGAAAATGAGACGCTCGCTGCGCTAGGCATTGCCCGGCAAGCGAACGATTCATACAGCCTTGCCCTGGCTTACGCCATGCTGGGCCAGCATGCCTTGCTGCAGAAGCAGGCCCAATTAGCGCAAGACTATGCCCTAGAAGCGATCGCCCTGGCCGATCAGATTGGTGGACAAATAACGGCCATCGAGGGGCGTTGGGTCAAAGCGCTGGCCCAGGCAGAGCTGGGTGACGTGTCGGCAGGTCTGGCAACCGTCAACCAGGCGCTCGAAATGGCCAAAACATCCGGGCTTGTCAGCGAGGAAGCCAACTGTCTGCGCGTTACCGGTATTTTGCTGGCTCAATCGGGAAAAATCGTGGCCGCCGAAACCAACCTGCGGGAGTCTCTTGAGCTATGCCGGCAAACCGATGATCCCCATCGCCACGGGCTGGCCCTGCTCGAGCTGGGCCAGCTGTATCAGATGGCGAGCCGTTTTGATGAAGAGGGGGCTGCTGAGCAGTATCATCGCTCACTGGCTGCAATTAAAGAAGCCCTCACTATTTTTTCCGCTTTGGGGGCTGCCCATGACCAGCAACTGGCCGAAAGCGTGCTGGAATTTTTGCAGACAAACCCACCTCGGCCCCAGCAGACCGACAGCGACTTTGACCAGGCCCAGGCCCAAACTGAAGCCGTGCCTGGCCAACGCTACAAAGCGGCCATCCTCTGGCTTGATCTAACGTATCCCGCTGGGGCTGATGAGGAAGCGGTATTTGAAATTGCCGCCTTTGTGCTACCGGCGATAGCGGCTATTACGCAAGAACATGGTGGTTACGTGCGCCAGCGTTCTGGTGGTCTCACGGCCTCCTTTGGTGTGCCCACCGCTTACGAAGACGATACGGAACGAGCGGTTCAGGCAGCTTATTCCATTTGGTCGTATGCACAACAAGCGGCCAACCAGTTTGAGGTTCCCTTCGGCCTAAAGGTGGTCGTTAGCTCCGGAACGGTGATTGCCGGACAGGCCATCGACGCTTACGGGCAACGGCCTGTGCCCGGGCGTGAGGCGGATTTTGTCATTCGCGGCAGCCTGGTTGATCAAACCCGGCAGGCCGCCGCCGCCGTACCGGCTAATCAGGTCTGGGTTACTGAAACTGTTCGAGTTGCCACCGAACGATTGTTTAGCTACCAGCCAGACCCGGTAACGGAATTGATTGAGGCGTCCCTATGGGCGTTGGCGGCACCGCGGCAGGCACCCGATCCCGCCAGAGGCTTGCCCGGTGTCCAAACCCGTTTCGTGGGCCGCGATGCCTCGTTACAGGCTATGGTGAAGCTGAAACAAAATCTGGCTGAAGGCATAGGCGGCATTGCCTGGATTGAAGGCGAAGCGGGCATTGGCAAAAGCCGGCTAATGCGAGAATTTAACGCAACTTTGTCCGCAGAAGAATGTCTCGTTTTGAATGGTGGCTGTTCCCCCCAACATGTGAACCATGCCTTCTACCTCATCTCTGACCTGCTGAGATCCCTGTTTGACTGGCAGCGAACGGATAGCAGCGACCAGGTTCGGCGCAAGATTGAAAAAAGATTATCCGCCTGGCCCGAAGACAGCCGCGCTACCCAACCCTACCTGGAAACGTTGGCCGGTATCAAACCGGCCGGGCTGGCCGGAGAACGTCTGGCCCGCCTGGAGCCAGAGCAGCTACGCCAGCAGATATTCGTGGCCGTACGCCGGCTGGTCATTAGCCTGACGCGGCAGCAGCCGCTCGTGGTTTTTTTGGATGACCTGCATTGGATTGACCCTGTTTCGGCCGAGCTGCTACAGTTCATGGTCACGGCCGTTTCCTCTGTACCGATCCTCTTCGTCTGCGCGCAGCGGCGTGAGGGCAGCGACTCACCCAACGACCGCTTATTGCGTCTATATAGCCTGCTGCCCGGACAGACCGTGCGTATTATGCTTGACCGTCTGCCGCCTGAAATCAGCCGGCTACTACTCAGCGATCTGCTACCAGGTGCCGATCTCTCCCCGGACCTGCAAGAGAGTATCGTTGTGCGTAGTGAAGGCAACCCCTATTTCATTGAAGAGTTCGTGCGCATGTTCATTGAACTGGGACATGTGCAAAAGGTGGGCGAAAAGTGGCAGCTTGCAGCAGAGCGCGTCTATGATCCAGCTACCATTCCCGCCTCTCTGCAAACTTTGATTCGCTCCCGGATTGACGCCTTGCCTGCCGAGCTTAAGGAGACGCTGGAATACGCGGCCATTCTGGGCCAGACATTTGAAATCAGCCTGTTGGCCTCTGTTACCGATAATGCCAACACGAAGCTGTTGGTAGAACGCCTGGCTTCGCGACTGATGTTAGCACCGGTAGCGGACAGCAATCGTTGGCACTTTAGCCATGCACTCTATGAGTCGATTGTGTACGAAAGTATGCTCAAAGTACAGCGCCGCCAGCGACACCACCGGGTGGCACGACTGCTGCAGCAGCTTTGGGCCGCGGAAACAGGCCACGCCCAAGAGTTAGCCTATCACTACATGCGGGCAGACGAACAGGCAAAAGCCCTGCCCTATTTGATTGAAGCGGGTGACCAGGCGGCCGGCCAATATGCGATTGAGGAAGCGCTCGGTTACTATCGCCAGGCGTCTGACATATTGGCCCAACTTGACCGGCCTAACGCCGAATGGCAGCGACGTCTTGCTGTTGGCCTGGGCGAAGCCTATCGATTTGTGGGACAGTACGAAGAATCCCTGGCCGCTCTGCAAACGGGTCTCGACAGTAGCGGTACCGCGCCGCTTCGTGCCGTAGACCGGGCCACGCTCTATCGTAGAATGGGGCAGACGGCCCGCAAACAAGGGGATTTACAAGCCGCTCACGACTATCTGGTGCGTGCCGAAGCGTTGCTAACCGATCTCGATGACCCGCCGGCGATAGCCGAATTAGCCCACGTGCTGAATGAGCTGGCCTGGGTCTATTTTTCTCAGGGGCAGTTCTCGCAGACGCTAGAAACGTGCGAACAAAGCCTGGCTTACGCCCAGGCTGCGGACGGCTTAAACGAACTGGCCACGGCCCATAACTTACTGGGCGGTGTCTACTACCAGTTGGGCGAGTGGCGTGAAGCCTTTCACCACACGACCCGGGCCATGATTCTGCGGGAACAGTTGGGGTATTCATGGGGTGTGGCCAGCACTTTGAGCAATCTGGGCATCCTGGCCTTTGTGGCCGGCAACTGGCATAAGTCGGTATCCTTCTTTGAACGCAGTCTGGCTCTGCGCCAGGAAATAGGGGACGTCGAAGGCATTGCCATTACGCAGAACAATTTGGGTAACGCTTATCGTGGCCAGGGCAACCTGGAACAAGCCGAAAACTGTTTTAGAGAAAGCATTGTTACGGCACGAACGTTTAATATCGCCTATCATCTGGCCAATTCGCAGGTTGGTCTGGCCCACGTGCTGCTGCTGCAGGGCCAGGTGGCGGAAGCAGAAGAATATATCGACAAGGGTACCAGTCGGGCTGAGGAGATTGGTGCTCAAGATATTTTGGCCGAGGCGCGGCGGGTGCAGGCCGAGATCATGCTGGCCAGTTCCGCGCCTGAGAAAGCGCTGCCAACAGCCGAACAAGCCGCTGCCCTGGCCGCCGCGGCCGGGAATCGCAGTTATGAAGTCGCCGCCTGGCGTGTTGCAGCCCGGGCTGCTCTGGCTCAAAACGCGCTCCCTTTGGCTGAAACGCTGATTCAAAAAGCAGCGGCGCTGCTATCCGAAACAACCGACCACCTTGAAGCCGGCCATGTGGCCGCCCAGGCGTATCAAATCTATAGCCGCAGCGGCCAGGAGCAGTTGGCCAGAGAAAATTTGGCCGCCGCCAGGGAAGCGTACAATCGTTTGGGGGCTGTTTTTTACTTAAGTCTGTTGGATCAAGTGCCAGCCGGAGCGGGCGATAACACTTCTCCTACACAATACTAACTAAACTCCTACACACCAGCCATATACTTTCCCCTCTAATCCGTATATCCTTACAATCAAATATTGTTTTAAGCGCGGAAAGCACTTTTCCTAACCTTTAATTGGAGTTCATTATGCACACATTCCAGCTTAGACGAAGCTTCCAATGGCTGCTTTTTCTTTGTGTCCTGTCGGTCGGTATCTTGGCCACGACGGCCGTTACCCGCGATGACGCTGTTTCAGAGGCGGGCACAGCCCAGGAGACCGCTGCCTACATCGTTCAGGCCGCGGACCTGGCAACGGCCCAAGCCGCTGTTGCTGCCGTCGGGGGCACGGTGACCCACGAACTGGGTATCATCAACGCCGCCGGTGCGCAGCTTACGGCGGCGCAAAAGGCCCAACTACAGGCCAATGGGCAGGTCACAAATATCTACAGCGACCACGTGGCCGAAGTAGATAGCTTTGGCATGTTGCGTTCGGCGACGCTCGACGTGGCGGCCGATACCTTTATAAGATCCGGCTCACCGCACAATAGTTTCGGTACTGCGCCTGAGCTGCCGGTGCATGAAAGCAATCAACAGCGTTCGCGGGCGCTGTACCAGTTTGACTTATCATCCATTCCCCCCAATGCCGTGATTCTGTCGGCAATCTTTAACGTTTGGGCCACCGAGGGCGATAGGGACCCGGTCCGAGCCTATCCCATCACCCAGGCCTGGGAAGAGTCGGTAAACTGGCACACAATAGCAGATAGTTACAACAGCCAGATGAGTGTAAGCTTCAGCCCGCGCCAAAACAACCGCTACCATGCGCTAAATCTTACTGGTTTTGTCCAAAGCTGGGTAGAGGGCAGTATGCCTAATAATGGGGTTATGCTCATCTCAGACGGTAATCCGAACAGAACCTACAGATTTACCAGCCGTGAATGGAGCAACAGCCAGCAGCGGCCTCGCCTGACGGTACATTATTTGCTTGTCCCCAGCCCCGCGGATGCCTCACTAGTAGCCGGGGCGAATCCGCTGCACGCTCAGGGCAAGACCGGCAGTGGCGCGACGGTCGCCGTCATCGACACCGGCTGGTTGAATACGGCTGCGCTGAACCAGAAAAGCAATGGGCAGAATCGTTTGTTGGCCCAGTATGATGCCATTCTCGATCAGCAGCACAGCGGCGTGACAAACGATGACCAGCACGGCCACGGCGCACACGTAGCCAGTATCATTGCCAATAGCAGCCAGGGCGAGAACGGCTTCCATAGCGTAGCCCCTGACAGTAATCTGGTGGTAGTTAAAGCGTTTGACCAGAACGGCCGTGGCAGCTATCTGGACGTCATTCGGGGAATCGATTGGGTCGTCAACAACCGGCAGGCCCATAACATCAGAGTGCTTAACCTCTCGTTTAGCGCCGAGCCTCAATCCCATTATTGGGACGATCCCCTGAACCAGGCCGTTATGCGTGCCTGGAAGGAAGGTATTGTGGTGGTGGCGGCCGCCGGTAACCGCGGTCCCGACCCCATGACGATTGGCGTACCCGGCAACGTGCCCTACGTTATTACCGTCGGTGCGATTTCCGACAACTTTAACCCGTACAATCCGTCAGACAACTTCTTGACCTCTTTCTCCTCAGCCGGGCCGACCGTAGAAGGTTTTGTCAAGCCGGAGGTAGTGGCTCCCGGCGGCCATGTCGTTGGCCTGTTGGCGTCCAACTCAACATTAGGGACGACACGCCCCGCCAACTTCATCAATAACCACTACTTTGCCATGTCGGGCACGTCACAGGCAACGGCCGTTGTCAGCGGTATCGTGGCCCAGATGTTGGCCCACAATCCTGGTCTTTCACCCGACACGGTGAAATGCCGGCTGATGGCCACGGCGCGGGTCGCGGTGGACGAGCAGGGTCAACCGGCCTACAGCATCTTCCAGCAGGGTGCCGGCCTGGTTAATGCGCACGGGGCTGTCTACAGCAACGCCAGCGGCTGCGCCAACCAGGGGTTGAACGTTAATCAAGACCTGAACAGCAACAATCATTTTCAAGGCCCGGCCAACCAGGACGCCGACGGCAACTACTACCTGACCGATTTGAATGGCGACGGCTTCGCCTGGAGCGGCGGCTTTGCCTGGAGCGGTGGCTTCGCCTGGAGCGATGGTTTTGCCTGGAGCGGCGGTTTTGCCTGGAGTGACGGCTTTGCCTGGAGCGGTGGCTTTGCCTGGAGTGACAGCTACGTTTGGGACGCCGGTTTTGCCTGGAGCGCGGCCGATGTGGCCGTCAACCAGTGGGTAGAGCATGAATAACTATCGGGCGCGTAACGGTTTGAAGCAGCCCGCTATCTGACTTTATTGATATCGTTAACGGAGTTAACCATGATGCAGCACCAACCAGAAACCCAGCTTAGGGACCGGAACGAGACAGCGCCTGCTGCTCTCGGCAAAAAAGGGGTGAGTTGGCAAAACGGCCGTTATCTCCTTTTGTGGCTTTGCTTCTTTACTATTGCCCTGCTGGTTTCTACCGCACCGTTGGGCAGCCAGCTAGTGACCGGGCCAGAACAGCCGGCCGACGCCTATATTGTGCAGGCGGTGGATTTAGAAACGGCCGTGGCCGCCGTACAGGCGGTGGGCGGAACCGTGACCCACGAATTGGGCATCATCAACGCTGCCGGGGCCACGTTGACTCCGTTCCAGGTTCGCGCTTTACAAGAGCAGCCACACATTCAGGCAGTTTACGCCGACCAGATGGTTCACGCCACGTCCGTTGCTTACGAGACGGTGCGGGATGCGTTCACGAACCCGGCCTATAATAACAACGACGGCACGGCGTCATGGGCCAGCGACTGGCTGGAAATCGGCGAGGCTGATGGGCCGCAACACGGCGCTGTCCGCATTGCCGATGAACGTCTGGACATCCGCGGGGCGAACAAGGGGATACAGCGAGCGATCAATCTGGACGAGGCCACCAGCGCCACGCTGACGCTGACCCTGGCCCGCGCCCATTTGCGCAACGGTAATCAATTTGTGCAGTTGCAAATCTCGACAGACGGGGGCGATACCTGGCTCGAGCTTGATCGCTTTGCCGGTCGTATTATGAACGAGGAGAGTCCACGCCAGTTCAGCTATGATATAACGCCGTTTGCCTCGGCCAATACCCTGATTCGCCTGCTCTCTTCGGCCAATGTCAACAACAACAACGGCCGTGTCTATCTGTCTAATATTGAAATTGCGTACCAGATACCTTTGCCATCACCGCCCATAGAACTTTGGCAAGTTCGGGATGAATTTAACGCAGTTGCCTATGACAACAATGACGGCAACCAGCCCTGGGCCGGCCCCTGGCGCGAGTTTTTGGATTGGGGTGGCCCCACCGGCGGCAACATTCGTATTACCAACGAGAGCGGCGACAACAGACTCCATCTACAGCCATCGAACGCCGCCATCTGGCGGGTGGCCGATATTGCCGGGGCCACGGCCGCCGAACTGCGCTTCGACTACAAGCGGGTCAACTTTGTTGAAGGCGACCGCTTGAGCGTCTGGTTCTCACGAGATGGCGGCCGGAGCTGGTTCCGCTCGGCGCGTATTGAAGGTTCCGGTAGCGACAGCGATTACCAGACGGCAACTTTTGATCTGGCGGACGCCATCCGGGCCAACACCGCCATTCGTTTTTCGGCCTACAGCTCCAGCGGTAATGTCTTTGATATCTACATTGATAACGTCACCGTCGAGCACGATGCCTATTACCCCACCGATCCGGCCCAGATGGCCAACCCCGTCCCCCGCATAGACGCCCATCTGCTTCATGCTCAAGGCATTACCGGTCAGGGCGTGACCATTGCCGTCTTAGATACCGGTTACTGGAATTATCCGGAGCTGGACTTCACGGCCAACGGTCAGACGCGCCCGCGAGTGCAGTATGATGCCGTGCGCAATGCTGTGGACTGCATTAACTGCGCCGTCAGCACCGATCAGAGCGGTCACGGCGCCCACGTCTCCAGCATCGCCATGAGCGCGGCCCAGGATGCCAACGGCCATTACCTGGGCGTGGCCCCCAACAGCCGGATTGCCACCCTAAAGGCGTTCGACGCTACCGGCGCCGGCCGCTACCTGGACGTCATTCGGGCGATTGATTGGGCCGTAACCAACAAGGACACCTACAATATCCGCGTCCTGAACCTTTCCTTCAGCGCGACGCCTCAATCATACTATTGGGATGACCCGCTCAACCAGGCCGTTATGCGGGCCTGGGAGGCCGGTCTGGTAGTAGTGGCGGCGGCTGGCAACAGGGGGCCGGGGCCGATGTCCATCGGCGTGCCTGGTAATGTGCCCTACATCATTACCGTAGGTGCCATGACGGATAATTTTACGCCGGATGACAGCAGCGATGATTTCCTGGCCTCTTTCTCTGCGGCCGGCCCCACGGTAGAGGGGTTTGTCAAGCCCGATATTGTCGCGCCTGGCGGGCATATACGGGGTATCATGCCCAACCATGGGCGGATCGCCCAGGATTACCCCCATTACTTTGGCGGGCAAAGCCAGTTTATGATGTCCGGCACGTCGCAGGCGGCGGCCGTAACCAGCGGTGTCGCGGCCTTGATGCTCCAGGCTAACCCCAACCTGACGCCCGATGACGTTAAATGCCGCCTGATGGCTACGGCGCAGGCAGCCCAAGATTCGGAAGGCACGCTCGTTTATAGCGTCTTCCAGCAGGGTGCGGGCCTGGTCAATGCCTATCAAGCCGTCCACAGCACGGCGGCCGGCTGCGCCAACCAGGGGCTAGACATTACGGCCGATCTGGCCGGTACGCAGCATTTTCAAGGCCCGGCTAACCAGGACAGCGACGGCAACTACTACCTGACCGATCTTAACGGCGACGGTTTTGCCTGGAGTGGCGGTTTTGCCTGGAGCGGCGGTTTTGTCTGGTCGGGTGGTTTTGCCTGGAGCGGTGGCTTTGCCTGGTCCGGCGGTTTCGCCTGGAGTGGTGGCTTTGCCTGGAGTGATAGCTACGTCTGGGAAGATGGTTTTGCCTGGAGCGGCGCCAATATGGCCATAAACCAGTGGGTGCCGCAACAGTAGTGTGCGGTCAGCAGTATTAATTAGACGATTTGTTGGAGAAATTATTATGAACAAGGAAAGAATAAAAACAGGTTACGGCCGCTCTCATTGTCTTTGGCTGCTTTTCCTGGTCACTTTCCTCTTAGTGGCCCGCTCAACGCCGGTCCACGATATAGCAGACGGTCCAACTGAGCCAACGCCGGCGTACATTGTGCAGGCCGGCGATCTGGCCACGGCCGTGGACGCCGTACAGGCGGTTGGTGGCGATGTGACGCATGAATTGGGTATTATCAACGCGGCCGGAGCCAGACTAACGGCGGCGCAAAAAGCGCAGCTAGAAGCCGACGAACGGGTGGTCCGCTTCTTTGCCGATAGCGCTGTCCATGTCAGTGCGCCTGGTGGGGGGAATGGCCCGGGTAAAATTGTGACCGTTGATCTGCCGGTAACGGCCGATAACGAACTATGGTCCGGGCATCCGCATGGCAACTATGGTGATTGGGAAGGCATGGATATAGGCTCTTTCGGCCCAAGCCGTTCCCGAGGGCTACTGCGGGTTGACCTTTCGGCCATCCCGCCCGACGCCCATATCATTAAAGCCGATCTTAACCTCTACGTAGTATGGGGCGACCGAGGCAGTGTCAACGTCCATCCTGTCACCAGCGACTGGGGCGAATACACGTCGACCTGGCACTCGATGGCTGAGGCTTACGACAGCAGCCAGCGCATCAGCTTTAATCCTCGCCACAACCACCGCTTCTATTCCCTTAATCTCAAGCACTGGGTCCAGAGTTGGGTTGATGGCA
>SLGK01000005.1 GCA_007123775.1 Anaerolineae bacterium
ATGCCATCAATACGGCCGTAGAGAATCTGGCCCCTTTAGTAGCGGAATTGACAAACGGCCGTACCCATCTACGCATCCTCTCCAACCTGAGCGACCGGCGCACGGCCACCGCCCGCTGCACTATCCCCGCCAGCCAACTGGCTCAAGGAGAACTGATAGGTCGAGAAGTAGCCCAATTGATTGAGGAAGCCAACGCCTTTGCTCTGGTAGACCCCTACCGGGCCACCACCCATAACAAGGGCATCATGAACGGCATTGATGCCGTCTGTATTGCTACGGGCAATGATTGGCGGGCAGTTGAGGCGGGTGCCCATGCTTATGCGGCACGAAACGGCCGTTACGCCGCCCTCACCGACTGGCACGTAACCCCCAACGGCGACCTCTACGGCGAAATGACCCTGCCCCTGGCCGTGGGCATTGTCGGTGGAGCCACCAAAGTCCACCCCACCGCCAAAGCGGTCATGAAAATTCTCAACGTCAGCTCGGCCGCTGAACTGGCCCAGATCATGGTTGCCGTCGGCCTGGCCCAAAATCTGGCGGCCATCAAAGCCCTGGCCACCACCGGCATCCAGCAGGGCCACATGCGAATGCACGCCCGCCAGGTGGCTCTCGCCGCCGGGGCTGTCGACGGCCAGGTCCAGCAAATCGCCAACCAGCTTATCCGCGAACAAAACATTCGCATCAATCGAGCGCAGGAGTTACTGCAAAGTAGCGGAGTGGCGAGGTAACGAGGTGGCGAAGTGGCGAGGTGGCAAGGTTACTCCGCCACTCCGCCACTTCGCCACTCCGCAACCCATAAAACAGGACTAAACTTATGACCAACCCATCCACCAAACCCTATCCCGACAACGGGCTAATGCAAACCGACCGGCCCGTAGGCATCGTCGGTTATGGGGCCTACGTGCCCCGCTACAGGCTGCCCGCCAGTGAAGTCTCCCGCATGTGGACGGGCGGCGAGGGCGGCGTGCCCATTCTCGAAAAGGCGGTCAACGGCCTGGACGAAGACGTAATCACCATGTCGGTCGAGGCGGCCCGCAACGCGCTGCAACGCGCCCAAATCGACCCGCAGGAAATCCGGGCCGTCTGGGTGGGCAGCGAGAGCCACCCCTACGCCGTCAAGCCCAGCAGCACCATCGTGGCCGAAGCCATTGGCTCCGTGCCGCGCACCCTGGCCGCCGACTGGGAGTTTGCCTGCAAGGCCGGCACCGAAGCGATGCAGGCGGCCATCGGCTTTGTCGGCTCCGGCATGGCCCGCTATGCCCTGAGCATCGGCATGGACACGGCCCAGGGTCGCCCCGGTGATGCGCTGGAATATACGGCTGCGGCCGGCGGTGCGGCCATCCTTATCGGCCCAGCCGCTGAGTCGGTCGCCACCATTACCGGATCCTTCTCCTTCGTCACCGACACGCCCGACTTTTGGCGGCGTGCCCATGCCGAATACCCCTCGCACGGCGACCGCTTTACGGGCGAACCGGCCTACTTCAAGCACATTCTGGGCGCAGCCCAGGCGCTCATGGAAGCGGTCGGCACAACAGTAGAGGATTATCGCTGGGCCGTTTTTCACCAGCCCAACGCCAAGTTCCCGGAGCGGGCGGCCAAATCGCTCGGCTTCAGCAAGGCCCAAATCGAACCGGGTCTGCTAAGCCCGCGCATCGGCAACACCTACTCCGGCTCCACCATGATCGGGCTGACCGCCATTCTGGACGTGGCCGATCCCGGCGACCGTATTCTGATGGTCAGCTACGGCTCCGGGGCCGGCTCTGATGCCTTTGACCTGATCGTCACCGACCGCATCCTGGAATCCCGCCAGCGAGCCACCAGCACCGAAACCTATATCGCCCGCCGTACTGAGATTGATTATGCGACGTATACGCGCTTCCGTGATAAGTTGAAGATGAATTGAACGTAAAACGTAATGCGTAAAACGTAAGGCCTGGACTCTGTTCATTACGTTTTACTTCTTACGTCCTCAGTAAGAAGGATACTCCCCTCATGACCGAAGTCGCCATCATTGGCCTGGGCCAAATTGAAGTACAGGAACATTGGGATACCTCGCTGCGCCATCTGGCCTGGTATGCCATCGAGCGGGCGCTGGATGATGCCCATACGACGCATATTGACGCCCTGTTTGTGGGCAACATGCTGGCCGGGCAGTTGAGCAATCAGATGCACCTGGGCGCGCTTATCGCCGATTTTGCCGGACTGCGTGGCATTGAGGCGGTCACGGTGGAAGCGGCCGATGCCTCCGGCGGGCTGGCGCTGCGTCAGGCGGTGCTGGCCGTCCGCAGCGGCCAGGTGCAAACCGCGCTGGCCGTCGGCGTGGAAAAGTTCACCGACCAGACCGGCGCGAATTTGACAACGGCCCTGTCCACCAGCCTGGACGCCGATTATGAGGCGGTGCATGGGGCCACCCCGGCCGCCATTGGCGCCTTAATGATGCGCCGCTATATGCACGAATATGGCCTGGAACTGGCCGACTTTGCCGGTTTTAGCGTGAATGCCCACGCCAACGGCTCTAAAAATCCGCTGGCGATGTTCCGCAACCAGTTGAAGGCGGAACGGTTTACGGCCGCACCCCTCGTCGCCACGCCCATTACCCTGTTTGACGCCGCGCCGACGGGTGACGGGGCCGCCGCCGTTATTGTCACCAATCGGGAGCGGGCTATGGATATGGTGCCGCAGCCGGTGGTGGTCGCGGGATCGGCCGTGGCCAATGAGCCGTTAGCCCTCCACGACCGACGCGACGCTATCTGGCTGCGGGCGGCCGAACAGAGCGCGGCCAAAGCGATGCAAGCAGCGGGCGTGACGCCGGCCGACATTGATCTGGCTGAACTGCACGATGCTTTTACCATTTTGGCCGCGCTCTCGTTGGAAGCGTGTGGCTTTGCCGAGCGGGGTCAGGGCTGGCAGTTGGCGCGTGATGGGGAGATTGGACCAAACGGCCGTATTCCCATCAGCACCTTTGGCGGACTCAAAGCGCGGGGCAATCCGGGCGGGGCCACCGGCCTCTACCAGGTTGTGGAGGTAGCCCGTCAACTGCGCGGGCAGGCCGGCGATTGCCAGATTGCCAACGCCCAAATCGGCCTGGCTCAGAATTTAGGCAGCAATGGGGCAACGGCCGTGACCCATATTTTGAAAACGTGAGACGTCGTGAGACGTAAAGCGTAAAACGTAAAACGTAACGAGTGAAGTTTACGCATTACGTTTTACGCTTTACGCAGCTTGACATAACTCCCCAATTCCCCTTATTTCCCCCTGTTCTGATAGCTTTTGATAGCTTTTTGGCCTTGACTGACAGCGAATGAGAGCTTTTTCGTCTCATAATCAAGGTTAGGTCAGCGGCCCAAACGGGTCGCGGACCACAAACGTTGAAATCAAGAATAAGCAATTTACGCGTGAAACGCCCGCTATCCCACAAAAGTCATTACGTTTTACGCATTACGTTTCACGCTTTGCGCTTTACGGACAATTGCGGAGGCTAAGAAAAAATAATGGAAGTTTCACGTCATTGGCGCTTAAATCAACAGAGATACCAACTGGTCGGCGAGACCTGCGATACCTGCGGGGTTAAACTATTCCCGCCGCGCGACGTTTGCCTGGAATGCGAAGCCCCGGCTTACGAACTGTTTACCTTTTCCGGGCGGGGTGAAGTCTACTCCTACACCACCATCTATGATGCCCCGGCCGGTTTTGAGCATAACGCGCCCTACACCGTGGCCCTCATCAAGCTGGATGAAGGCCCCATTGTCACGGCGCAACTGACCGACATCATGAAAGAGGAAGTCCACATCGGCCTGCCCGTGGAAATGGTGACGCGCAAGCTGACCACCGACGGCGCTGAAGGGATGATTGTTTACGGTTACAAATTCCGGCCGGCCGTCAGCCAACCCATCAGCCAGCCGCAGCCAATGCAGCGAGAACTGGTCGCCGTCTGATTCTAACCAGGCCAGACTACAAAAGTCTCGCAGACTTTTGTAGTCTTTCCGGATAAAAGCAAAAGACCTGCCAACAAATGGGCAGGTCTTTTTTATTGCTCGCGCACAAGCGCATGAAAAATGTAGCGCAAACATCCCTGTTTGCGTGGTCAAGCAGGGATGCTTGACCTACATTTACCTCCGCGTCTCTGCGCGAGAATTGTTCTTACGACAGCACCTTGAGCGGAATCCCGCCCACCGTCGGCACCGGCTCCTGGCGCGGCTGGTGGTGGGGGCGTGTGGGTACGGGCGGACATTCCCAGCCAGAATCGGCCGTTTCCCGACGCAAATCCCGCAGCTTAGGCAAAATACCGCAGGCAAAACATTGGTGACGGCAGTCAATGCGCGTCTCCTGCTCCTTACTCATCAGGTAATCCTGCGTCAAGAACTTCTTGGTTACGGCGATGTCGATATGCTCCCAGGGAAAAATCTCGTCAATGGTACGCTTGCGGTGGGTGTAAAAATGAGGCTCTAAGCCTATTTCGGCCATGGCGCCGTACCAGGCATCCTCGTTGAAATGCTCCATCCAGGCATCAAATTTAGCCCCGCGCTGCCAGGCCAGCTCCACTACCTGAGCCATTCGCCGGTCGCCGCGTGCCAGAAAGCCCTCAAAGAGCGACTCTTGGGGATCATTCCAGCGCAGCCGCAGCCCGGCCCCGCGAATTTCCCGCTTGAGCAAAGCCAGTTTGGCCTCGACCGCCTCCATCTGGTCCATCGGCTCCCACTGGAAGGGGGTATGGGGTTTGGGGATAAAGGTGCTGACGCCCACGTTAACGCTGGCCTTGTTGCCGTGAATCTTACGCCCCTCGGCCAACACCTGCCTGGAGAGGTCGACAATCGCCTCTACATCCTCCATCTCTTCCAGGGGGTGGCCGATCATGAAGTAGAGCTTGATGGTGCGCCAGTCGCGCCGGTAGATTTCGCGGGCGGTTGCCAGCAGCTCCTCGTGGGTCACGTATTTGTTGATGATGTTACGCATCTTTTCCGTGGCTGCTTCGGGGGCCAGGGTAAAGCCGCCCCGCTTGCTGTCGCCCAAATTATCCATCAACTGGGTCGAAACGCTTTCTGTCCGCAGCGAGGGCAGGGAGATGTTCAGCCCCAGGTGGCCAAAGCGCTCGCCAATCTTTTCCGTCAGTTCCAGCACGTGGGTGTAGTCGCTGGAGGAGAGAGATAGGAGGGCGATTTCTTCGTAGCCCGTTTTTTCCAGGATTTCCTCCATCGCTTCGAGTACTTCGTCAACCGGCCGTTCGCGCACGGGGCGCGTGACCATGCCGGCGTGGCAGAAGCGGCAGCCCCGTGTACAGCCGCGCATAATCTCAATGGGGGCGCGGTTGTGGACCGTCTCGATGAAGGGGATGATGAAGTTGGTCACGGGCGGCGGCATGACGGGTACAATCGTTTTCATCACTTTGGCCGGGGCTTCAGACATATTGGGGGTGATGGCCTTTACGGTGCCGTTGTCTTGGTAGGTGACGTCATAGAAGCGAGGCACGTAGCAACCCTCGATCTGGGCAATGTAGCGCAGTTGGGTTTCCCGGTCCAAATGTTGGGCGGCCCGCATGACGCCGATGATTTTGAGAATGGCCTCTTCCCCTTCGCCAATGACAAAAACGTCAATGAAGGGGGCCATTGGTTCCGGGTTGTAGCAGGCGTGGCCGCCGGCGATGACCAGCGGGTAGCTGGCATCTCGCTCCTCGGCACGGATGGGCATTCCGGCCAGGTCGATCAGGTTGAGGGCGTTGGTGAACAACTGCTCGTAGGGCAGACTGATAGCCAGCATGTCGAAGTCGCGGATGGGGTGTTTGGTTTCCAGCGAGAAGAGGGGCAAACCCTGTTCGCGCATGATTTCTTCCATGTCGGTCCAGGGGTTGTAGGTGCGCTCGGCCAGCAGATTGCGGTGCTGGTTGATGATGTCGTAGAGGATCATCAACCCCAGGTTGGACATGCCCAGGTCGTAGATGTCGGGGAAGGCCAGAGCGACTTTGTAGTCAATCTCATCCCAGTTTTTGACAACCTGGTTGTATTCGCCGCCGGTGTAACGGCCGGGTTTGTTGACGCGGGGCAGAATGCGCTCTAGCGCCCTTTCGATTTGTGTGGAATTTTGTAACATAATCACCATCTCTCTCTTATGTAGTACGTTTAGATTATAACAAATATCCCGTTTCTGTGTGAAACTCTTATGAGTAAAGTCGTTTGGCGGCCGGGCTTCCCCTACAATGAAGCGCTATGAAACGAATTGGCTATCTAATCATACTTGCCCTACTTGTTGCTGGCTGCCGCCTGCTGCCGGCCGAATCAACCCCAACACCAACTTTGCCGCCTATGCCGGAACTGGAAACGGCCGTTGCCACCAACCCTGCCCCCGCCACCGAAACGGCCGATACTGAAGTGGCCCAACTGTATCTCCCCTTCACCAGCACCGAGCCAGAAACACCCACACCGACCCCCACGCCTGAGCCAGAACCAACGCCGACCATTGACCTGACCCCATCTCCCACGCCCCTGCCTGCCTTTCCCCCCTACGATGGACCACCCCTGCGCCGTAGCGACATCGGCATCCAGGTCCACATGTTTGGGGAAGAGCAGAACTGGCTTTTTGAACATATGAACGTATTAAACGTGGGTTGGGTGAAGGTGCAGCTATCCTGGAAGCTCTACGAGCCTGAGCCGGGCGGGTATGACATGGAACGTATCGAAGAATTGGACCGTTTCATTGAGCGGGCCAACGGCGACAATATCCAGGTGATGCTGGGTCTGGCCAAAGCGCCGGAATGGAGCCGCTCTACCACCGAGGAGGATGGCCCACCGGCCGACTATGGCCAGTTCCGGGAATTTGCTTTCTTTCTGGCTAACCGCTACCGGGGCCAGGTAGCTGCCTATGAGCTGTGGAATGAATCAAACCTGCGCCGGGAGTGGAACGGCAAGCGTCTGCATGGGGCTGAGTTGGTAGCATTGACCCGTGAAGGGGCGGCCGGCATTCGCGCTGGCGATCCTAACGCGATTATCATCAGCGCGGCCCCGGCTACTACTGGCGTCAATGATGGGGTAACGGCCGTTGACGATCGCGTCTATCTGGAGCAAATGCTGGCGGCCGGCGTGGGCAACGTTGTAGACGGTATTGGTGTGCATCCCTATGGCTGGGCCAATCCTGCCCTGAGCCGCGTGGGAGATGGTACCTCACCCGCCCCCAGCCACAATAACCACCCCAGCTTCTTTTTCCGCAACACCATCGAGGATTACCTCGCCCTGCTGGACCGGTATGGAGTCAACCACCAGCTTTGGGTAACGGAGTTTGGCTGGGGCAGCGTCGAAAATTTTGGTGGCGGTCCGGCCCCCGAAGCCCCCTTTATGGCTTATGTGTCAGAATGGGAACAGGCGATCTATACGATGGATGCCTTTGCCCTGGCCCATGAGAACCAACGCGTTGGACCAATGATGTTGTGGAATCTCAACTTCGCGCCGCTGCTTGGCCCGGAGGCGAGCAAAGCGGGCTACAGTCTGGTCCGGCCCGATGGCTCGCTGCGGCCACTTTACCTGGCTCTACTCAATGTGCCCCGTGCGCCCGAATAGAACATGGATAAACGGAGCGTAATACAGACGAAACCGGTAGAAGTCTGTGTTACTGTTTCTCCAGCCCAAAAATCCAACCTTCGACCTGGCGCACGGCCGTTTCTGGCGGTGTCGTAATAAGTTCATCATGAAGAATGGGTTTGAGCAAGCCCAGCAGACCCACCAGCGCATCAAAAGGATCTTCGCCAGCCGGTTTGGGGCCGAAACCGTCACGAACGGCCGTTGCCACCCAATCCACCAACCCCACATCATTCGTCGCAGCCCACTTTAGTAGTGTCATACAGGCTTTTTTGCGGCTAACGGGATCCCGCTTGCTAACGCTTTTGATGCCCAACGGCCAGCAGTAGGCTGCCGGATAGGCTTCGACCACGATAGTCTGGCAGGGTTGGCACAGGTCGTCCCATTCTCCGGTAAAGGGCCAAAGCGTAACGGCCGTATCTTTCTCACGCAGCGCCGGGGCCAACACATCCCGCCAGCCGCTAATGGCCGCTTTGCCCACCTGCTGCGCTCCCAGCGTCCAGAACAACGGCGCAGCGGCGGCATGGTGGTCGCCGGGCAAGTCACAGCGGCGGCGCAGTTGGTTGATATGGTCCATGTTCAGGGCGTCGAGCAGGTGCTGCCGTCTGGTGCCACCGGGACGTTGGGGGTAAAACGGCCGTTTCAACCCAATCTCATCGGCCGTTTCCGCCACACGATAAAAGTCAGCCCATTCCCCCTTGCCCAATTGGGACAGCAGGGCCACAAAGTCGGTCACGCCTACCTGCTGAGTATAGGCCAACGGTAGGCCGATGGGGAAATCAAAGCCAGCTACAGTCAGCGCATCTTGAGGTAATCCAACCCGCAAACTGGGCCAGAAGCCGCTCAGCCGCCCCACCGGACGCAGATCATCAACCAGGAAACGGCCGTCTGGCTGGCGCGTGGCCTGGGCCAGCCAGCGTTTGCTAGGGCTAACACTCCAATCGGCATGAACCAGACGGAGGACCGAGGACCGAGGATGGCGTGGGTTCTCTCGGTCTTCTGTTTGCTGTCCTCGGTCAAAGTTGTTCATAAACCTCCTTAAGCTGCTGCGCCAGATGAGGCCACGCGAACCGTGCGGCGTGGGCGCGGGCGGCCTGGCTGAACTGCTGCCGTGTGTCGGGCTGCTGCAACAGGCGCACTAGGGAGCGGCTGATGGCCTCGTTGTCGCCGCTAGGGTGGAGATGTCCGGTACGGCCGTTTACCAGATATTCCCCCACCTGTCCCACCGCTTCGGCCACTACCGGCAGACCCAGGCTAACCATGTCGGCCAGCTTGACGGGGCATTTGGTCCGGTTGAGCAGCGTATCTTCCATCAGGTAGAGGCCCACGTCGGCGCTGGCCAGGATAGGAGGCAGTTCGGCCGTTTCTACCCAGCCCACGTCCACAATCACCTCACTCAAACCAGCTTGCTCTAGTTGTTGGCGGAATTGGGCGGCATCGTCGGCATACAGCCCGGTACCGACAGAGAGGATGGTGAGGTGGGGAACGGCCGTTTTCACCCCCACCAAAATGTCTACCAGCCGCGCCGTGTCAAATTCAAACAGGCGGCTGTAGAGCAGCAAAACGGGCCGGTCGCCCAGGCCCAATTTCCGGCGCATCGCTGCCCGATCTACCGGCCGTGTGGGATCAATGCCCGGTCCGTTGGGGATGTAGGCCACCCGCTGCGGGGCCACGCCCATTCCCCAGACCAGCGTTTGCAAGGCGCGGCTGGCTACCGTCACGGCGTGGCAGTGGCGCAGGCCCCACTGCTCTTGCCAGTGAAAAAACCGCTTTTGCAAGGGCGAATAGGGCGCGATCTCGTTCCAGCCGCCCCAGCCTTCCCAATCATCCGTATCTACCACCAGGGGCAGCCGGTGGCGGCGCGTTTGCCACAGCCACCAGGCTGCCAGACCGCTGTAGGCTTTGGGCTTGAAGCAGTGGACCAGGTCGGGCTGCCAGGTGAGGCTGGCGTGCAGCAGGTGGCGGGATGTGCCGATCATGCCGCCGGAGAGGGGGGTGTAGTGGATGGTGACGCCCTCTTCTTCCCAGGTGCGATTGGCTTCGGCCGGCGTGTGCCAGGGGGGCATGAAGATGGCTACCCGGTGGCCCAGTGCGACCAACGGCCGGGCCAGCCCCAGGGCGCGGCTGTGCATCGTTTTGTTGGGGTGAAAACCAAAAGGGCCAATCATAGCAATTCGCATTGGCTGATCTTGCCATGATTGACCCATTTGTCAAAATAGTGCGTAGTGCGTAGGACGGCTACGCACTACGCACTACGCACTACGCAACACGCATTATCAATTCCCCACAAAGATGAGTTCGCCGCCGGGGTAGGTGATAGTGAGCCGGTTGCCGGTGATGTCGTACGATTCGATTTGCTCTAAGCCGCGCATCATCTGGGATTCTATCTCGTTGGGAATCTCGTCAAGGCAGGCCATCAACGTCTGGAAAAGCTCTGCGGTCTGCAATTCCCCATCGACCAATGTGTAGCTGCCGCCGTAGCCGTTACAGCCGTTGAAGCCGCCCAGTTCGCCGTCGTTGAGCCGCAGCGTGACTTCCAGGTCGTCGGGAACGGACAACGCGCTAACGGTTTCGTTATCAGTTTGAACGGCCGTTTCCAAACGCCACTCGGTTCCTTCCAACGGCAAAGCTGCGGGAGCCGTCTTGGGCCTGAAAATCAGCTCACCACCGGGATAGGTGATGGTCAGTTGCTCGCCGCTGATTTCGTAGGCTTCCATCTCGCGCAGGCCGGTCATCATCTGCATTTCCAGTTGGTTGGGGATGTCGTCGAGGCAGGCGATGAGCGTTTGGACCAGGCTGGTGCCGTCAATACGTAGTTCCCCATCGACCAGGGTGTATTCACCGCCGTAGCTGTTGCAGCCGTTGAAACCACCCAGTTGACCATCTTCTAGCAGCAGGGTGACGTCCAGGTCGCCGGGAACGGGCAGAGCGCTGAGTACGTCGCCCTCAATTTGAACGGCCGTATCCAAACGCCACTCAGTCCCTTCCAATGGCAACGCTTCCGGCTCTGCCTGAGGTACAAAATGGAGTTCGCCACCCGCATAGCTGATGGTCAAGCGGTCTTCAATCAGGCTGATGCTGTGGGCTGCTTCGAGGGCCTGCAAGAAGGCGGTTTCCTGTGCCATGACGCCATCTTCCGGGCAGGCCATGCGCGTACTGGCCAGGGGGCCGATGGTGAGGGCACGGCCGTCCAGTTCGTAGCCGCCGCTGTAATTGTTGCAGCCGGCCGAACCAAACAACTGCCCTTCTTCATCAAAGTTGAGGGTGATGGTTGTGTTGGGTAAAACGGCCGTTAACTCCCCAGCCGGACCAGATTCAACCAACTGCCAGACGGGGCCACCAGTCAGATCGGCGATGGCCCAATCAATAGCGACTTCCCGGTCATCGGTGTCGGTGGTGTCGGTAGGTGGGGTGTCGGTGGGCAGGGTTTCCACGCCGGGTTCGCCGGCCGGCGGGGCGCAGGCCACTAAGATTGCGGTCAATAAAAGAGTAAGTAGCCAGATAAACGGCTTGCGCTGAACCAGCCGAAGTGGCCGTTGCAGCTGCAATTGCAGTTGTTGTTTCACGAAATACATTTTGGTCAAACCTCCGGTTGTGACAAAGAACGTTGGTTGTTCTCTGTCCGTTTATAGAATGAAACGGCCGTTTTTTGGCCGCGCTGTCTATATAACGTGCCGGAGCCGCAAAATGTTCCCGTGCTTTGAGCATTACGCAGTAACCGTTCACTCCCCTGAAAAACAACCACGGATTTGACGGATGTTACGGATCGACACGGATAAAAATCCGTAAAAATCTGTTTTATCCGTGCCGTGGTTAAAAACAGGTGGGAGGAATAATTACATCACCCATCACTCAACGCCAGTAGCCTGGGATGTTCCGCATAATGCCCATGATAATCGGGCGGCAGCAGGGCGGCGATGCGGCACATAATTTCGGTGGTTTGGGCTTCCAGATAGGCGTCCCGGTCCTTGCGGTCGAGTGGCGGCAGCTCAAATGGTTCACCGACGCGAATCGTGACGTCGAGTCGGTGGAAGCGGCGTAAGCGGGCCTTGACCACGGCATCTTCGGTGCCGGTCAAGGCCACGGGCACGATGGGTACGCCCGCTTTGGCCGCTAAAAAGGCGGCGCCATGCTTGCCCGGCAGCAGCTTGCCCGACTGACTACGGGTACCTTCAGGGGCAATGGCCAGAATGCCGCCCGCTTTCAGCCGCTTGTGGACCTCGCGCAGGGCGTGGAAGTCGGTATCGAAGCGGTTGAGCCAGATACCGTCCACCCGGCCCACCACCCAGCGCCAGAAAGCATACTTCTGATATTTTTCAGCCACGAACATGATCACGTCGTCCCGCTCGGCCAGCACCATGCCCAGCATGGCGTCTAAACGGCCGATATGGTTCGAGACCACGACGCAACCACCTGCCTGAGGGATACGCTCCATCCCTTCCACGTCGATGCGGGCGATGGTGTGGGCCACAACTCTGCCGGTTTTGATCAGCAACTTGATTAACATTGACATGGCGTCATTATATCCAGGCTGGCGGGCTGTGCCAGTGGCACTTTGAGACCGAAGACGATGGACGGAGGACGGAGGAATTGTTTCGGTCATCGGTCTTTCGTCATCGGTCTTTTGACAAACGATGTCAAAATTTGGTGAGAAACGGCCGTTTTCCTATGCGTCAGAATGGCTCAAATCAGGTATAATGCCTGACTTTGATAAATATCCGTAGTGCGTAGTGCGTAGCAGGTTAGCCCCATACGCACTACGCAATACGCAATACGCAACACGCTAAAGGCAACCTTGACCAGCAGAGAATTCCGACTCGAAAATGAACACCAATATGACCGGCGTGGCGCGGTGCGCTGGATTATCTCCCATTTACGCCGCTATCTGTGGCTGCCGCTGATTGTGCTGTTGGCGGCCGTTGTCAACAACTTTGCCGCCAGCTATATACAGGTGCTGATTGGCCAGGCGTTTGATCTGATTGTAGAGCCAGATTGGGAAACGGCCGTTTTGTTAGCGATTGCGGTGATGGCTTTTGCCGCATCGGCCGTGCAGGGTATTCTAGGACTGGCCCGCAATTACGCCAACGAATTCATCGCCCAACTGTTTGAGCGCAACGCCCGCGACGAACTGTACGCCAGTCTGCTCGGCAAAAGCCAGACCTTCCACGGCAAACAGCGTATCGGCGACATCATGGCCCGCGCTACCAACGACGTGCGGACGCTAAAGATTATGTTTAGTCCCGGCCTGATGCTCATTACCGACTCTTTCATGGCCATCGTAGCTCCCATCATTCTTATTGCCAACATCCACTGGCAGTTACTGCTGGTTCCCAGCCTCTTTTTAGTCGGTCTGGTCATTACCGTAGCCGACTACGCCCGCAAGCTCAACCCGGTCAGCATTGCCCTGCGCCAGCAGTTTGGCGTCATGAACGCTGGCCTGGCCGAAGCCATCGCCGGTATCGAGGTGGTCAAGGGCAGCGCCCAAGAAAAACAAGAGTTAGAGAAGTTTGTCAAAGACGCCAGCCTCTTCCGCGACCATTTCATCAGGCAGGGGGAAATCCAGGCCCGCTATCTGCCCATGTTGGTCTTTAGCATCGCCTGGGGCCTGGCCTTTTTGCACGGCATGTGGCTGTGGCGAGCCGATGTGGTTACGCTGGGCGAAGTGGTCGCTTTTATCGGACTGGTCGGCTTTTTGCGTTTCCCGACCTTTATCTCCATCTTCTCTTTCAACCTGGTCCAGTTAGGTATTGCCAGCGCCAACCGCATTCTGGAAATGGTCAATACCGAGACCGACCTGGACGAAAATGAGGCCGGCGTCAGCCAGCCCATTGTAGGCCAGGTAAAGTTTGAAAATGTCAGCTTTGCCTACAACGGCAGCCCGGTTCTCAAAAATATCAGCTTTGAGGCCAATCCGGGCGAGACTGTGGCCATTGTAGGGCAAACGGGCAGCGGTAAAACGACCCTGACCCGGCTCATCAACCGCATTTTTGACGCCGACGAGGGGCGCGTGCTGATTGACGGCATTAAGGTGCGCGACTGGAATCTGGAGTCGCTCCGTTCCCAGATTTCGACTATCGAGCAGGACGTTTTCCTGTTTTCCAAGACGCTGGCCGAGAACATTGCTTTTGGTAATGTCGACGCCTCGCCGGAAGAAATTGAGATGGCTGCCAGAGAAGCGCAGGCCCACGACTTTATCATGGGCTTCAAGGATGGCTATGAGACGGAAGTGGGGGAGCGGGGCGTGATGCTCTCTGGCGGGCAGCGGCAGCGGATTGCCATTGCCCGCGCTTTCCTGACCAATCCGCGCATTTTGGTTTTGGATGACAGCACCAGCGCCATTGACAGCGCCACCGAGGACCGTATTCAGCAGGCGATGCGCCGGGTCAGCCAGCAGCAGACCACTTTTCTCATCACCCATCGCCTGAGCCAGATTCGCTGGGCGGACCGCATTTTGGTGTTGAAGCAGGGGGAACTGGTGGATCAGGGGTCGCATGAGGAATTGTTGGCGCGGAGTCCTGATTACGGCCGTATCTTCGCCCGTTATGAGTGAGGGGAACGCAGAGGTACGCTGAGGACCGCTGAGATTCGCGGAGAACATGTATTTAAGCCTGGCTAATCACAATGAAAGAGATAGCAGCAATCCGAAAACAATTAGCAGATGGTGAATTTGAGTTCAGTAACCATGCTTTTCGTCGGGCTGTGGAACGTAACATTAGCGAGGCTGAGATTCGACAGGCTGGCTCGATAGCTACTATCATTGAGTTATATCCGACGGACAAATACTCTCCAAGCTGTTTGTTATTGGGTTATACTCAAGCAAGCCGTGTATTGCACTTGCAAGTATCACAGGCTGAGACGCCATTGCTCAAGATTATTACGCTTTATGAGCCTGATCCTGAAGAATGGGATGAGACATATAGCAAACGGAGGTCGTAATGTTTCAATGTCATGTATGTGGTGGAATAGAAGCAAAACAGGCGTTGGTCACAGAAATTTTCGAGATAAACGGCCGTCGTATTCTCGTTGAAAATATTCCGGCCCAGGTTTGTACGCATTGCGGCGAACCCACATTTAGCCGTGAAACTACCGAGAAAGTGCGGCGCATGGTACACGGTGAGGCAGAGCCGGTTGGCACCATTCAACTAGATGTGTTTGCCTATGCTTAATGCTGGGAGGGCGACAACCTCTGTTTTTAATCAAAACTGTACACTCAATACCGAATACTTAACACTGGACACTGACACATGGGCTTCATCCTAGACGGCTTAGATACTGAAAGTTATGACCGCAAATACAATGACCGGGAACTGCTGCAGCGGATTCTGAGCTATTTTCGGCCGTATACCCGCTACATGATTTTGGTGGCGGCCATGCTCACGCTCAACTCGGTGGCCAGCACGGCCGGCCCGATTATCATTGCGCGGGGCATTGACATTGTGGCTGCCACACCCACCACAACGGCCATCGTCCTGATGGGGCTGGGTATTTCGCTGGTGGGGGCCTCGGCCTGGGTGTTCAACTACGTGCGCCAGCTTTTCTCGGCGCGGGTCATCGGCAACGTCGTTTTACAGCTACGCAAGGATGTGTTCGAGGCCACCATCGGCCACGACATGTCCTTTTACGACGAGCATCCATCGGGCAAGGTGGTTAGCCGTATTACTTCCGACACGCAGGATTTTTCGGCGGTGGTAGACCTGACGATGAATCTGCTCAGCCAGGGATTGCTGGTCATACTGCTGACTGCCTGGCTGACCTTCATTAGTCCCTGGCTGACGCTGCTGATGATTGGCATGACGCCGGTAGCGGTAGCCATTGCCCTCAGCTTTCGCCGTATTGCCCGTAGAGTCACCCAAAATGCGCGGCGGGTAACGGCCGTTATCAACGCCCAAATCCAGGAATCCATCAGCGGCATTACGGTGGCCAAGAGTTTCCGGCAAGAGGCGGCCATCTATGCCACCTTTGACGCCAACAACCAGCAAGGCTACCGCGTCGGCTGGCAGCGCGGCCTGACCCTCATGTCGATTTTTCCCATTATGGGGCTGGCGTCGGGGTTGGGCACGGCCGTTCTCATCTACTTTGGCGGCCTGGCCACACGGGGCGTCGAGGGCATGACGCCGGGCGACTGGTACCTGTTTATGCAAGGCGTCGGCTTTTACTGGTGGCCCATGATGAACATCGCCAGCTTTTGGAGCCAGTTTCAGGACGGCCTGAGCGCGTCCGAGCGGGTCTTTGCCCTGATTGATGCCGACCCCAAAGTGGTGCAGACGGCCAACGAGCCGGTCGGCCGTTTAGCCGGTCATATTGAGTTTAGAAACGTTCGTTTCAGCTACACCGACAAGGAAGTGGTCCTGCCCAACTTCTCGCTAGAAATCGAGGCCGGGGAAACCGTTGCCCTGGTGGGCCATACCGGCGCGGGCAAGAGCAGCATCGCCAAGCTGGTGACGCGCTTCTATGAGTTTCAGGATGGCCGGCTATTGGTAGACGGCCGTAACATCCGCACCCTCGATTTAGGCCAATACCGGCAGCAAATCGGGCTGGTGCCGCAAGAGCCGTTCCTCTTTTCGGGCACAGTGCGGGATAATATACGTTACGGCCGTCCTGACGCCAACGACGAGCAAGTGTTAGAGGCCGCCAGCCGCATCAGCGACGGCGAATGGCTGAACGCCCTACCCAACGGTCTGGACAGCGACGTGGGCGAGCGGGGTAGCAGCCTGTCTATGGGGCAGCGCCAGTTGGTGGCCCTGGCCCGTGTGTTGCTCAAAGACCCGGCCATCTTCATTCTGGACGAGGCCACGGCCAGCATCGACCCCTTCACCGAAACCCAGATTCAAGAGGGCCTCGACGCCATTATGCAGGAGCGGACGGCCTTGATCATTGCCCACCGTCTCTCCACGGTGAAAAACGCCGACCGTATTATCGTTATGGCCGATGGGGAGATTATTGAAGAAGGGGACCACGAATCGCTGCTGGCCCAGAGCGGGCATTATGCCGACCTGTACAACACCTACTTCCGGCATCAATCGCTGGAATACATCAATGAGTGGGTGAAACAAGAGGCGTGAGTTGGGTTGTTCAAACTACAGCCAATCCAATAATTGCCACAGGTTGGTAATGCGGGTGACGCTGTCGGGCAGCGGTTGTGGCCCTTGCCCTTGATTCGTGCTGGCTGTGCCCGCACTTGGCCGATCTAGCCAGAAGCCGCGAGCAAAGCCGCCATATCGGACTGCGCCAATTGCATCTACTTCCAGATTGTCGCCTACACAAATGCTGCGCTCGGGACTGATAGAGATACACTCTACCGCTTTACGAAAAATGCGGGGTGATGGTTTAGTTGATCCCAATTCTTGACTAATCACTATATGTTCAGGAGAGATATAATTCCCCACCATCTTCTCCATTACTGGACGTGCCGTCAAGGAGTGATTGGAAATGATACCCAGGGCCAGGTTCCGCTCGCGCAGCGCCGCCAACGTAGGCAGGGCGTCACCATACAGCATAGTGGGCAGCAAAGCATAACCGTTGTACAGGCGCTCGAGCAGCGCTTCATCTACCTTTTGTACACCCAGGTTACGCAACAAATGGTTGTAGTATGCCATGATATCATGCTGCTCCTGTGGTGGGTCGCCCAAAAAGGGCAACTTCTGTTGAGCCACGTCAGACCGGTACTGATCTATCGCGGCTGCCACCTGTACTGGCGTAAAGCGCATACCTTCCCGCTGGAACAGTGCGGCTAAACGTTCATGCCCAGATACATCCCCAACTACACGGACTAAGGTACGGTCCCAATCAAACCAAACGGCTGCAATGTTTTCTCTACTCACGCAAAGCTCCAGGCAATCATGTTTCTAAAGAAAGGTTTCCGGTTATCGCTATTCTATCTTTGCGTCGGCAAATTATAGCGCTGACCTGAACTGTGTCTATGTCAGGCGTTAATCTTCCGGCTCCGGAGTGGCCGTGGGCGGTTCAACAGTGGGCGTTGCCTCCGGTGTTGCAGTAGCGGTTGGCGGAATGATAACGGCCGTTGTTGGCGTCACCGTTGGCGTTGGCGATGGTGTCAATGTCATCGTTGGTGTCGCGGTAACTGTTGGCGTTTGGGTTGGTGTCGCTGTTTCGGTGGCCGTAGGCGTGGGTGTCGGCGTCGGCTCCAGCAAAACAACCGTTACGCGAGCTTCTTGCAGGACCGGGTCATCTTCCGGCGTGTAAGGATTATTGGGGCCAATGATAATGACGCGCAGGGTTAATGGTCCACTGGCATCAATGCCGGACACATCCCATTGGGCCAGCAAACCGTCTTCGACCTGATTGGGCTGCCGCTCGCGCACGCTGCCCCAGCCACCGGGGTCGGCGCTAATGCCCCACTCCACCACGTAGCCGCCAAAATTAGGGCCTTTAGCCGTGCCGCGCACTTCGACTATATCTGACACCTCGTCTCCCTGGCGCGGTTGACTGATGGCCACTTCTGGCCGGGGTGTGTTGGGATCACATTCTTGCTCTGGCGGAAGCTGTAAAGGCAGGCCGATATTGTTGCGCTCGGCCCAACTCTGCCCCGCGGTGGTGGTTTCCACCCACGTGATGGCATCACGCTGCTCGCGTACCTGTACGTTTTCATGGCCAGTGACCAGCAAATTGACAAAGTTGGTCTCATAAACGGCCTCGGTACAATGCTCATTGGCCAATAAGTTGGTCCACAAGTCTACTGTTTCTCGCTGTAGGAAGTGGTCTTCGTGGGGCAAAGGCCGCTGATCACCCGCAAAACGCTCCACGCGCCGCCGGTCAGGACAGTTAGGGCCAGACGCCACGCCCGAATCGAGGCAGATTTCGGCATCGACAATAGCGGGTGGACGAATGAAGTCAACGGCCGCCTGACTGCTCAGATATTGAGTCATGTACCGGTTCCAGATAGGTGAAGCGACCCGATAACCTGATTGACCCTCGCCAATAGGTTGATTGTCGGTATTGCCCACCCAAACGGCCGTTACGATCTGTGGCGTATAACCAATTGTCCAGCCATCGCGCACGTCAAAGCGGGTCGTGCCCGACGTACCCGTTTTGACCGCCACCCGGTGGCCCGAAACGGTCAGATTGTTGGTGGCCCCAAAAGCAGCCGTGCGGGCATTGTTGTCAGACAAAATATCGCTCAAAAGATAGGCATGTTCAGCACGGGCCGCCTGGCGCGGTACGGCCGTTTCATGTTCATAACGGATGTTGCCTGCGTTATCCTCAATGCGGCTGATGGTGTATGGCTCTTGATACCGGCCCTGGTTGGCCAGGACCGCGTAAGCGGACGCCATTTCTAACGGACTGATTTCGCCGCCACCCAGCGACAGGGCCAGCCCATAATTGCGCGGCCGGCCGAATTCCTGGCAGCCTTCATCTTGTAGGCTGGTGATACCCACCTGCTGCGCCCTGGCAATAAAGGGGCAAACACCCACATACTCCAACGCTTTGACTGCCGGAATGTTGTAAGAATTACCCAGAGCGTAGCGTAGCGTCAACGGGCCGCGGAAGCGGTCATCAAAATTCTTCGGCTCATAAGGGGGATTGGTCCCGTCGGGGAACGCCGTCGGCACGTCCCAGATGAGCGTGGCTGGCGTCCAGCCTTGCTCCATGGCTGTCAGGTAAACGATGGGCTTTAGTGAGGAACCAGGCTGGCGCGGGGACAGAGCCATATTAACCTGGCCGCTGATCGCCTCATCTCGAAAATCCAGACTGCCAACCAGGGCCAAAATTTCGGCCGTTTGTGGATGGATAGAAACAAGGGCAGCATTATTAGCTCCGGCACTGTTGATCAGGTTGCGCTGCTCGGCGATGGTCTGTTCGGCCAGTCGTTGGGCGCTGGGGTCCAGGGTGGTATGAATGTTCAGGCCGCCGCGATAAATGGCCTGAGACCCTAATAGTGCCTCAGCCTGCTGCAACACGGTCAGGCTGAAATGGGGATGGCGAATGGTGACAGGGGCCTTACGCATTTCGTAGACAAAGAGGCTGGCTTCGTTTTGAGCGGCGCGGGCCTCTTCAATTGTGATAAAGCCGCTGGCCACCATCAGGTTTAACACTTCTGTCTGGCGGCCCAGCGCTTTGTCGGGCGCGGTGTAGGGGTCCCACAGCGCAGGGGCCTGCGGCAGACCCGCCAGCAGCGAGGCTTCAGCCAGAGTCAGGTCGCGGGCCGATTTGTTAAAGTAGGTCTGGGAGGCGGCCTCAATGCCGTAGGCCAGATTGCCGTAGTATATTTCGTTGAGATAAAGTTCCAGAATTTCTTCTTTGCTGTATAAACGGCCGACTTCTGCCGCCAGAATAATTTCCCGAACCTTGCGGTTAAAGGTACGCTGGGTGCGCTCATCCTCCTCCAGCAGGACGGCACGTACCAACTGCTGCGTGATGGTACTGGCCCCGGAGACAATCTCCCGCTCTTGCGCCGCCTGTACGATGGCCCGGCCAATGCCAATCACGTCAAAACCGGGATTCTCGTAAAAGCGGGAATCTTCGGTAGCAATGGTGGCGTTCTGCAAATCCAGGGCGATGTTGTCCAGCGTGACGTAGGTGCGGTTGCCCATGTTGGGGTCGGCCAAAGAGTAAAGCAACTGGCCTTCGCGGTCATAGATGCGGGCTGTTTCAAACGTGCTGGCTTTGGCCCGCAGTTCGGCCGGTGAGGGCAGGCCGCGGGCGATAATGCTGTAGCCCAGAGCGGCCCCGGCCACGCTCAGAGCAAAGCCGATAATCCCCAACAAAAAAGTGATCACCAGGAAACGGCTCATGCAGCCGCGCCAGTTGCGCCGGGATTCGGGCTTAGGGGTGGGTTGGGGATGGCCCATCACCTTGGGATGGCCCATCACTTTGGGATGGCCCATCACTTTGGGATGGCCCATCACTTTAGCCGGTGGCGGTTGAGGTATGGGCCGGGCACGCTGTGGTTGAGGGGTTTGTGGTTGGACCTGTCGCTGCGACGGACGCGCCGGGGGCGGCTGTGACTGCTGACGGCGCGGCGCATGGCGTGGTGGGGGCAACTTCTCCCGCCTGGCCGTTTGCTGCGGCGGCTGCCGCTGTGGCTGGGGTTGTTCGCGGACAGGTTGGCCATGCTGATAGAGCTGGGTGGGCGCTTCGTGAACAGGGAGATCGTGAGGAGGTTGTGTGTCGCCAGGGAAGGCGACGCCGGGCCGAATTTGGGTCGCGTCGATGTCTTCGACTAACGGCCGTTCATCTGGTGGCGTCAACGGAGGCGGTGGTGGCGGGCGGCGAGGCCGCTCAGCCGGCGGGGAGGGCATGGGTATGCTCCCCGTTAATGTTGGCGCATTGTCATCCGCATCTGGCGGGAAAGCGGGCGGTGGCGGCGGAATAGTACCCACCTTGCGGTCGACGTCCAAATCACCCATCAAATCCAGCAGCGAGACGGTTTCCGCTTCGCTGACGTCGGTTGAGGGGGGAGGCGACGGCCGTTTATTGGCCTGGGTATCTTGTTCCTCAATGCTATCGCTATTGGTACGCTTCTCTTGTTTGTTACTCATAGGTTTTCATGAAGCGTAATGCGTAATGCGTAAAACGTAATGGGCAAACGACGTGCCGCTTTTTACGTTTTACTCCTTACGTTTTACGCTTGACCAGCATCACCCAATTCCCCCGCTGCGTCACTTTGCCGTCCTGATTGAGGACGCTGTACTTCATGGTGATGCTGCCGCCGCCCAGGCGGCGCAGAGGCTTGGTTTCAACAATCTCTAACTCGACGAGAATGGTATCGCCGATAAAGGTTGGCAGGCTAAATTTACAATCCAGCTCGCGGAAGGCCATTACCGTGCCCTCGATAAAGCCGGTCTGCACGGCCAGGCCGCTGGCAATAGATTGCACCAGCAGCCCGTGGGCAATGCGCTGGCCAAAATCATATTGGGCAGCGTAGTGGGCGTCAGTGTGAATCTGATTATAGTCGCCCGACAGCCCGGCAAAGTTGACCACGTCCGCCTCGGTAATGGTCCGGCCGACCGTCGTCACCCTGTCACCCACAGAAAACTCCTCAAAATAACGGCCGCGTGGTTGGTAAGCCATAGTGTTCTCCTGATTGTGTCCGAATGTGGTAACGCAAAACGTAATGCGTAAAGCGTAATGCTTTGGTGGCCGATCATTACGTTTTACTCTTTACGTTTTACGTCTCACTCCTCAATCCCCGCTGCCGCCAGCTTTTCCGCTTCGTCGGCGACGGTCAGGGCGTTGATAAAGTCATCCAGGTCGCCATCCATCACGGCGGCCAGGTTGTAGCTGGTGAAGCCGACGCGATGGTCAGTGACGCGACTCTGGGGATAGTTATAGGTCCGAATCTTCTCACTACGGTCGCCGCTGCCTACTTGAGAACGACGGTCGGCAGAAACGGCCGCATGTTGTTTGCTCTCTTCCATTTCTTGCAGCCGGGCCTGGATAATGGCCATGCCCAACTGCTTGTTTTGCGTCAGGCTGCGTTCTGACTGAATCTTGACCATCATGCCCGACGGCTTGTGGACAATGCGGGCCGCGGTGGCGTTCTTTTGCATATGCTGCCCACCGGGACCGGAGGAGAATTCAGCCGTTATTTCCAGGTCATTCGGGTCCAGCGTCACCTCCACGGCGTCCAGTTCGGGAATGACGGCCACGGTAGCCGCGCTGGTGTGAATACGCCCCTGCGATTCTGTCTGAGGCACGCGTTGCACCCGATGGACGCCGCTCTCGAACTTGAAACGAGAATAGGCCCCGCGCCCTTTGACGGCCAGAATGGCTTCTTTGTAGCCACCGACGCCCGTGCTGTTTTCATCCACCAGTTCGGTACGCCAGCCCTGGGCCTCGGCGTAGCGGGTGTACATCCGCAGCAGGTCGGCGGCGAAAATGGTCGCCTCAT
Organism: Anaerolineae bacterium; assembly: GCA_007123775.1. Classification (GTDB taxonomy): domain Bacteria; phylum Chloroflexota; class Anaerolineae; order Promineifilales; family Promineifilaceae; genus SLGK01. The sequence goes on from SLGK01000005.1 coordinate 22,414, forward strand.
CACCGCCCGTGCCTGCCCGAATTTCGACAAAGACGTTGCGATTGTCGCGTGGGTCTTTGGGCACCAGGTAGGAACGCATCTGGCCGCGCAGTTCTTCCAGATGGTTTTCCAGCCGCTCGATCTCATCCTCGGCCAGGGCCACCATATCGGGATCATCCAGATCGAGCATCTCGTTGGCCCCGGCCAGTTCCGCTTCTGCTTCCTGGTATTGGCGGTAGGCGTTGGCCAATGGGTGTAAATCAGACCGTTCCTGAGCCAGTTCGGTCAGACGCACGTGATCGGCCAATACAGCCGGATCACTCATCTGCATTTCAATTTCTTCAAAGCGAGCCACTACTTTGGCTATTTTATCTAACATAAGTAAAAGTACCTGCCGTTTAGGCTACGGCCGTTCTCCTATTAAGCAATGTTGTTCGCCAGTTTATTGTAACGATCATCAATTAAAGAGACAAAGCATCTAATTACACGCTACGCATTGCGTAGAATCCCTACGCAATACGCACTACGCAATACGATTCATTTCCTATTCCCTATCAAAAGCTTGTGTTACAATCTAGCCACAAATCCTACAGAGTTGAGGTAACAGATGAATCGTGAACATCACCGTTGGTTTAGTCCCTCCTTGCAGCGGGACATGGAGTTGTTGATTTTTGGTCATGCGGGCGCCAGGCTGCTGGTTTTTCCCACGTCGCAGGGCCGCTTTTATGAGTGGGAAGATCGGCAAATGATGCTGGCTTTAGGCGAGCATATTGAGCGGGGCTGGATTCAGGTTTACTGCGTGGACAGCGTGGACGCCGAAAGCTGGTATGCCCGCTGGAAGCATCCGGGGGCGCGGGCCTGGCGGCACGTAGAGTATGAGAATTATATCTTGCGTGAGGTACTGCCCCTGAGTATGCAGAAGAACGGTAACCCGTTCCTGATTACGACCGGGGCCAGTTTTGGCGCGTTCCATGCTCTCTCTATGGCCCTGCGCCATCCGCACGTTTTCAGCCGGACCATTGGGCTGAGCGGCATTTATGACATTCGGGACTGGACCGATGGCTACCACAATGACACTATCTATTTTTTGAATCCAGTAGAATTTATTGCCAACGAGCATGATTGGGGCCGGCTGGAGGCACTGCGCCGGCTGGATATTATTCTGGTAGCAGGGCAAGATGACCGGCTGCGCTACAGTAGTGAGGAGATGTCTACGGTTTTGTGGAACAGAGGCATCGGCAACGCTCTGCGTATTTGGGACGGCTGGGCCCACGATTGGCCTTACTGGCAGCACATGCTCCACCTCTACGTCGGCGGGCATGATTAAAGAGAGGAACGCAGAGATTCACGGAGATTACGCAGAGATTCGCGGAGAAAAGCAAAGTAAAAAGTAGTTCTCCGTGTATCTACTTCGACTGGCTCAGCACAAGCCCGTGGTCCTCAGCGTATCTCCGCGTTCCAATATTTCGTAATTCGTAATTCATAATTCGTAATTCTGTACGGGAGGTCGAGATGACGTTAAAAGTAGGACTCATGGTGGGGCGAGAATGGTCTTTTCCGCCAGCGTTTATTGAGGAGGTCAACGGCCGTAACGAAGGCGTCACGGCCGAATATGTCAAACTGGGCGGTACGCGCATGGATGAACCCAATCAGTTTGCGGTTATTGTGGACCGCATCTCTCACGAGGTGCCCTACTACCGCTCCTATTTGAAAAATGCTGTACTGCAGGGTGTGCGCGTGGTCAATAACCCCTTCATGTGGACGGCCGACGACAAATTTTTCGAGGCCTCGCTGGCCACCAAACTGGGCGTAGCCAGCCCCAAAACCATCGTCTTGCCCAACAAAGATTACGTGCCCGGCATTGTTCACGATGAGAGCCTGCGCAACCTGGTTTATCCGCTTGACTGGCAAGGCATTCTCGACTACATTGGCCTGCCCTGCGTTCTCAAAGATGCCCACGGCGGTGGCTGGCGCGACGTGTACGTCTGCCACACGCTCACGGAGCTGTGGGACGCTTACAACCAGTCCGGTCTGTTGACAATGGTGCTGCAAGAGTTTATCGAGTGGGACCATTACGTGCGCTGCATGGTGTTGGGGCAGGAGTACGTGCTGCCTATGAAATATAACCCGCATGAGAAGAAGTATCACGTCTCCCACGACCATTTGAGTCCTGAATTGGGTCAGCGCATTGTGGAAGATTGCCTGACGCTGGTGCGGGCGCTAGGCTACGACATGAACACGGTCGAATTTGCCGTGCGGGACGGCGTGCCTTATGCCATCGACTTTATGAACCCGGCCCCGGACATGGACATTTATTCTCTGACGCCCCATTATTTTGATTGGGTGGTGCAGCATATGGCCGACATGGTGATCAAGATGGCCAAGGATCCACAGCCGCAGGTGGCGGAGTTGAAGTGGAACAGGCTGTTTGAGCAAGCATAGTGCGTAATGCGTAGTGCATAGTGGTGGTGAGCCTGCTACGCACTACGCACTATGCACTACCAACTTTGGGAGACAAAATGTCACTACGAGAGGCAATTACCACCTATCACGACCTGCTGACGGATGATCTGGCAGCGGAGTCGCAGGGTCAGCTAGATGAACAATTGCAGCAGCGGGGGCTTTATTTTGGCGAACGGCCGTTATGCACCGTTCTGCGTCCCCGTTTTCTAACGCCGCAGCAATACACCTTTTTGCGCCAGCGAATACGGCCGTTGTTGACCGCCTTTGACAAAATCTCACGGGCGGCTGTGGCCGATATTGACTTTCGCCAGCAGTTTGGCCTTTTTGAGTGGGAAGAGAAGCTGCTTAACTATGATCCGGGTTATTACAGCCATACGCCCCTGACCCGTCTTGACGCCTTTTTTGTCACCGGCAATAATGAGCTGCGCTTCACCGAGTACAACGCCGAAGTACCGGCTGCCTCCGCCTACAACGACGTGCTGACCGAAGTCTTTTACGGCTTGCCGGTCATGGGGCCATTCTTGCAAGAGTACGTGGTACAGCCGTTGCCTACTCGCCACAGCGTTTTACACGTCTTGACCGGGGCTTATAAACAATGGGGCGGTCAAGAGCGGCCGCGCATCGCCATTCTTGACTGGCGCGAAGTGCCCACCCAGAGTGAATTCCAACTGTTTATTCGCTACTTTCGTTCTCAGGGGCTTGACTGCCAGATTATCGACCCGCGCGACGTGGAGTACAAAGACGGCAAGCTAATCTGCGGCGATTTCCACATCAACGTCATTTACAAACGGGTGCTAATTACCGAATTGGTAGAGCATGGCGGCCTGGACCATCCCGTGGTGCGGGCGGTACTGGACGGGGCCGTCTGCATGGTCAACCCGTTCCACTGCAAAATCCTCTACAAAAAGACCAGCCTGGCCGTCCTCAGCGACGAGCGCAACCAGGAGATGTTCAGCGAGACGGAGCAGTTGGCCATCAATACCCACATCCCCTGGACGCGCCGCGTGGAAGAGAGGCACACCACCTATGGCGGCCAGCCGGTGGATTTGATTCCTTTTATGCTGAAATATAAAGACCAACTGGTGCTGAAGCCAAACGATGATTACGGCGGGCGCGGCATTGTGCTGGGCTGGCAAACCAACACTGGCGGCTGGGAAAGCGCGGTGCAAGAGGCGCTGGAGGATGTGTACATTGTGCAGGAGCGGGTGGTGATTCCTGAAGAGCCTTATCCGAGCATCGTAGACGGCCGTCTGCAAATCTACGACCGCATGTTAGACACGGCCCCGTTTATCTTTCATGGCAATTACGTGGACGGCTGCCTGACCCGTCTCTCCACTGACCCGCTGCTGAATGTTTCGGCGGGGGGCGGTTCCTCTGTGCCGACGTTTATAGTCGAAAAGCGGGGATAAACAATAGTGCGTAGTGCGTGGTGCGTAGGCCTGTTACGCACCACGCACTACGGCCTGCGCTCCCAAAAACCACTACTTTTGCTTTAGCCGGGCCAGTTCCGCTTCCAAAGCCGCCAGCCGTTCCTCCGCCTGGCGGCGGGCTTCTGCTTCTTCGCCCAGATTGCGAAGATACGCACCTGTTTGTGGGTCATAAAGGCGCAACTGGCCGCCCACGCTTCGCAGCGTCAGGCCCAGCAGACGGCTTGCCATTTCCCATTCGCCATCCGGGGTTTGCTGGACGGCGATGGGGGCATAAAAGCCATCTTCCAAGCGAAAGCCGCGTAGGGGTGGCTCTAAATATTCATGCAGGGGGTCGAAGATAAAGTATTCGGCTACTCCCAATTCTTCATATAAAAACCGCTTGTCGCCCAAATCTTTCTGGCGTGTGCTGGCCGATGTCAGTTCAATGACCACGTCCGGGGCTTTTTCTTCCTCCCATAATTTGTAAACACGCCGCACCCGGTTTGGAATGCCAAAGACAACGAAAACATCAGGCGCAACGCTGGCGCGGGGATTGTCTTCTTCATAGTAGAGCAGCAGATTGCCAGAGACGTAGACATTAGGTTGAGCGCGGAAATGCTCTTTGAGTGGGTAGATTAGCCCATCGGCCATTAAGTCACGGTGGGTGTCTGTTTCAGCCATCGGTTCACCATCAGAGTCAGGATAGGTAACGGCCGTGCGGTATGGAGCCAGCAGTTCAGCTACCTGAGACAATGTTTCTTCCGGAAGTGGAGTCTGGTCAACCATAAACAATTTTACCTTACCTGCAACGACAGTCCAAAATTTGGTCCAATCTGTTGAAGTCTAAACGGCCGTTTCTTCTACCTGCCGCTCTAACTCCGGCATCTTTTCCAGGCGGATGAAGGCCAGCTTATTCGCTTCTTCGTCCACATCAATACGAATGTGGTCGCCTGCCTCAACGTCACCCTTCAGCAGACTGACTGAAAGCGGACTCTCCACATAGCGCTGAATGGTGCGGCGCAACGGCCGTGCCCCAAAGTCTTTGTCATAGCCATGCTGGGCCAGCCATTTTTGGGCTGCTTCCGTCAACTCAATGGTAATGCCACCATGTTCCGTCAGTCGCTCTGTGACATCTTTCATCTGCAAGTCTACGATTTCAGCCACGTCCGCCTCAGACAGCGGCTCAAAGATGATGATCTCGTCGATGCGGTTGATAAATTCCGGCCGGAAGGTCTTCTTCAACTCTTCCTCAATTCGCTTATGCTGGGCTTCCTCGTCGCTGTCGCGGACGCCGGCAAAGCCCAGCGCGCCCGACCGCTGCACAAAGGAGGTGCCTACGTTGCTGGTCATGACGATGACCGTGTTGCGGAAGTTGACCACCCGCCCCTGACCGTCGGTTAAACGGCCGTCATCCAGCAGTTGCAACAACGCGTTCCAGACGTCGGGATGGGCTTTCTCAATTTCGTCAAAGAGGACCACAGAATACGGCCGTCTACGCACCTGCTCTGTCAACTGACCACCCTGCTCATAGCCAATATAGCCGGGGGGCGCACCAAACAGGCGGCTGACCGTATGCTGTTCGCGGAATTCGCTCATGTCGATTCGCACCAGCGCGTCCTCATCGTCGAAGAGGAACTCGGCCAGCGCTTTGGCCAACTCCGTTTTACCAACGCCCGAACTACCCAAAAAGATAAAGGTACCAATGGGGCGACGCGGATCGCTCAGTCCGGAGCGGCTGCGGCGAATAGCGTCAGAGAGCGCCTCAATAGCCTGATTCTGCCCCACAATGCGCTCATGCAGCCGTTCTTCCATTTGCAGCAGTTTGGCTGCTTCTGTTTCCATCATTTGCGTAACAGGAATACCGGTCCAGGAGGCCACCACTTCGGCAATGTCACTTTCTTCAACATATTCGTCCAGCTTGTTTTCCAAGCGCCACTTGTCGCGTAACTCTTCAAACTCGCCTTCTAGCCTAAGCCGGTCGGCCCGGTGACGGGCAGCCCGCTCATAGTCGCGCACGGTGTGAGCATCTTCCTCTTCACCTGCCAGCTTGTCGATGGCTATTTTGCGCTCTTTTAGATCGGCCGGCAGGGTGTGCAAAGCCACGCGCAGCTTGGCCGCTGCTTCATCGATCAGGTCAATGGCCTTGTCTGGCAGGCGCCGGTCGGTGACGTAACGGTAGGAAAGCTTGGCCGCGGCCACCAGGGCCTCGTCAGAATATTTGACGGTATGATGCTGCTCATAGCGGTCTTGCAGGCCGCGCAGCATCTCAATGGTGTCTTCAACTGACGGCTCATCGACAAAAACAGGGGCGAAGCGACGCTCCAGGGCGCTATCGCGCTCAATATATTGGCGGAATTCATCCAGAGTGGTGGCCCCTACACATTGCAGCTCGCCTCGGGCCAGGGCCGGCTTGAGCATGTTGCTGGCATCCATAGCCCCTTGCGCTGACCCGGCCCCCACGACCGTATGTAGTTCGTCGATAAAGAGAATGATCTCACCCTGTGCCCGCTGGATTTCTTCCACGGCCGCTTTGAGGCGCTCTTCAAATTCGCCCCGGAAACGGCTGCCGGCAATCATGGCCCCCAGGTCGAGGGAAACCACTTTCTTGTTGAGCAGATTTTCAGGCACGTCGCTGGCCACTATCTTCTGGGCCAGCCCTTCGACAATAGCTGTCTTGCCCACACCAGCTTCACCAATCAGCACCGGGTTATTCTTGGTGCGACGGCTGAGTACCTGAATGACGCGCAAGATTTCGTTGTCACGACCGATTACCGGGTCCAGGCGATTATCTTTAGCCAACTGAGTCAAATCGCGGCTGTATTTGTCTAGCGTACGATAGCGACTTTCTGCCTGACGGTCAGTAACGCGCTGACCGCCGCGCACGCCCTTGATTGCATCCAGCACCCGCTCCCGCGTGATGCCAAACTCCTTGATAATGCGGGCCGTGGGCGTGTTACGCTCGCTCAAAATGGCCAGAAAAATATGCTCGGTGGAAATGTACTCATCCTTGAGCCGGTTAGCCTCACCGTCGGCCAGGTCTAGGATGGTGCGAATACGAGGCGTGTAATAAATCTGGCCCACGCCACCGCCGTAAACGGACACCTTCGGGCTACTTTCCAGCTCTCGCGTTAGCCGGTCACGGATGGCGTTGATGTCTACGTTTAACTCTTCCAGCAGTTGGGGAATCGCTCCCTCATTTTGCTCCAGCAGGCCCAGGAATAGATGCTCGGTATCAACCTGAGTGTGCCGAAAGCGCTGCACTATTTCATAGGCGCGGGCCGCCGCATCTTGGGCCCGCTCGGTAAAGCGGTCAAATCTCATGGAGAATCTCCCTTGGGAAAATTATGAAGGATGAAAGATGAAGGATGAAGGTTCATCCTGATAAGCAAGGTTGTATGGTGGTGAAGTTGCATGGTAACAAAGTTCAATTGGTTTTGTTGTCAACTAAAATTTGATTATACACAGCAAACGTTTGATTCCCATAAGATCGCTTCATAATTCATAATTCCTAATTCATCCCTCTACAAAACGCGCATCCCTTCTCCCTCATAGCCGTCGCCCCAGGCCAGGATTTTGTGGGGCGTGATTTCGATGAGCCGCCAATCGGCCGTTTCGTCGTAGCGAAAATCCCACTCATATTTGTGAAAGAAGTAGTCGGCTAATACTTCGACCGTATTGCGGTCGGCCACGTGGGCCTCGCCTTCAATGAGAATGACGTTGAGGGCGTCGGGCAGGGCCAGGGCCACGTTCTGGTTATAGCGCAGGTTAGTGAACTTTTGGGTCTCAGAGCCGGTGGCCACGTAGATTTTATCGTTGAGCCAGACGTACCAGAGGGGAACCAGATGGGGACGGCCGTCGGCACGGACCGTTGCCAGCCAGATATGGTATTCGCGGGTGAGGCGGGCTTCCAGGGCACGCCAGCGGGCTGGGTTGCGTCTTTTCATGGCAGGATTGATTATAGCGGCAAGGGGGCGAAGTGGCGAAGTGGCGGGGTGGCGGAGTGGCGGAGTAGCGAGGTAGCGAGGTGGCGGGGTGGCGGGGTGGCGGAGGTACGCCGAGGCGTAAACGCCCCGGCTAGAAAACAACGCCCGGTGAACCGGGCTAAGCCGGTTTCAACCGGCGTCGTTTACTGGCCTGGGGCTTCAGCCGTAGGCGGGCCTGCTAAGCTGTCCTGCCAAACGGCCGTTTCCACCGCCACCTCTTCCCCCAACAACTGCGACACGGCGCTGGCCAAACCGGTAGCCGGACCGGTAGTCAGGTAGCGGGTCGTGCCCGGAGCGGTGGCTGTGGTCAACAAGTTGGACTGGGCCAGGACGCGCCGGGTCTGGCGGACGACAGCGGGGGCCGGATCAATGATGGTTACGGGTTGGGGCGCGTTGGCCAGCAGCCGGTCGAGCAGGGGTAAAACGAAGGGGTAGTGGGTGCAGCCGAGGACCAGCGTGTCCACCCCGGCGTTGATCATGGGGGCCAGGATTTGTTGCAGGAGAACGGCCGTTTCCTCCCCCTCCGTATTACCCGCCTCAATCAACTCTACCAACCCCCGGCACGGGTTCTCATAAAGGGTGACACCCTGGGCAAAGCGGGCCATCAGGCTGGCGTAGCGCTGGCTTTCAAACGTCCCGGCCGTGGCCAGGACCCCCACCTTGCCCGTGCGTGTTTGCATAGCTGCCGGTTTAACCGCCGGCTCCATACCCACAACCGGCAACGCGGGGAACTGCTGGCGTAAATAGGAGAGGGCGGCGGCCGAAGCCGTGTTACAGGCCACCACCAGCAGCTTGATGGGCTGGGCCAACAGCGCGTGCGTGACAGCCTCACTCAGACGGCGAATTTCTGCATGGGAGCGGGGACCGTAGGGGACGTGGGCCTGGTCGGCCAGGTAGACAAAGTTCTCGTGGGGCAAAAGCTGCTGCAGGTGACGCAGCACCGACAGCCCGCCAATACCGGAATCAAAGACACCAACGGCCGTTTCATTCATGGGGTATACGGCCGTCTGCGTAAAGCGTAAGGCGTAAAGCGTAAGACCTGATGCGTCATGTAGTCCATCATATGCCAGTTACCAACCACCCGACCACCCGACCACCCGACTACCCAGCTACTCACCCCCCATTCGCCGCGGCGTGTACAAAAGCGCGGAACAGGTCTAGCATAGCCGGGTCATCGTCTACCAGGTTTTCAGGATGCCATTGGACGCTGATAGCGAAAGGGTGGCCGGTTAACTCAGTGCCTTCAATCAAACCATCGGGGGCGGTGGCAACGGCCGTTAATCCAGCCGCCAGCCGCCTTACCCCCTGATGGTGTAAGCTATTGACCAGCGTTTTTGTCTTACCGAGGCTACGGGCCAGCAGTGAATCGGGCTGAATCACCACGTCATGAATCAGCTCGTTGCGCGGCCTTATTTTGTAATAATCATGCTTCAGCGCGTCTGGCATCTGGGAGTTAATATCTGACCAGAGTGTGCCTCCCAAAGCCACGTTAAAAATCTGGTGACCGCGACAAATAGCCAGAATCGGCTTGTCCGATTCGGCCCCCCGGCGGGCCAGCAGCAGTTCCACTCGGTCCCGGTCATCGTCCACGCCCCATATGGTCGGATTGACCGGCTCACCATAGACGAGCGGGTTGATGTCCCCGCCACCCGGCAGAAGCAACCCATCGAGTCGCTCAAAAATGGCCAACAGGTCTGAATCATCAAGTCCCAGGGGGATAAGAACGGGTAGGCCACCCGCCACCTCCACAGCCCGAATATAGGCTGGCATCAGACCAATGATTTCAATAGGGGGTGACTGATCGGCCGTTTTGCGGTACGTGGTGCAACCAATCAAAGGTTTACGCTTGGAATAACTGATGGATGGCAGCATAGATGCATTCCTGTCAGGCTTAATGCAAAAAAGGGTGAAAGGAAAGTGTCCTTTCACCCCATTCAGGCAAAACGTACATATGGCGGCAATGCCCTATGAATAAGCGAAAATCTTATTTGGCAAACGTCCGTTTTTCTTTCAGGCGAGCTGATTTACCGGTGCGATTGCGTAAATAGTAAAGCTGAGCGCGGCGCACGTGGGCACGACGATGAATCTCAATCTTTTCGATGCGCGGCGAATTTAACAAGAAGGTTCGCTCAACGCCCACGCCATTGGCCGCAATACGCCGGACGGTAAATGAGCAGTTGTTGCCACTGCCGCGCAGCCGAATAACCGTACCACGTACCATCTGCACGCGTTCATTGCGCTCGCCCACGTTAATTTTTAGGTATACGGTAACACTGTCGCCAACCTGTACGTCAGGGAAGGATTCTGGTGTATCGTTATCAAATGTTTTAAGTAGTAAGTCAGACATTAGACCTCTCCGTTATTGCTCAAGCATAAAGATAGCCCGCTCTGCGGGCCAGAACGTGAATAATAACATGCCTTGCTATTGGATGCAAACTTTTCCCGGCGCAGCAAAGCGACGGTTTCTGCTTCGGCGTGGGTTATCGTCACATCATCCATACGGGTAATGTAACACAATCAGCCGGCGAGTAGGGGTTGAAGTTGCGGTGCATTCACAGGCAATTAGAGCAGGTCAAAATGGGCCAGCATGATGTTGAAGATCAGTAAAAGCGAGAGGAACAGTACTGTAATGCTGAGTATCCAATAACCGGCCAGGCTGATAAACAGGCCGAAAACGACCAGCGCCGCAATTAGACCCATCTGCTTCATGTGCCGGTTGTCTTGGTAGGATAACGGCCGTTTTCCCCAGACCCAGCCTGCCAGCCCACCAACTGAGCCAAAGATGCCTAGCGCCAGCAGGGCCGTCGCCAGCCAGCTACCCGGTATGCCCGGCAGATCGACGGCGATAATTGAGCAGGTGCTTACCTGCGCCGGCATCGCCGCCGCCGAGCGCACGGCAAATACGCGCACAATGATAAAACGATTCCAGACTGCGTCTTCGGTCGTCACTTCCCAGGTCAGCGTTTGCGTTTCGCCAGGAGCCAGCGATAAATTAGTTGACAGTTCGCGCCGGGCAATGATAAAGCCATCACTAATGTTGGTGCGGACCAGGCGAGGGCGTGTCAGCTCAGTCGGATTGGTGAAAGAAGCTGACACAACGCCGACTTCACCAGTCGTTACCACAAGGGGGCAGCGAAATGAATCAACCGGTTGGTCGGCAACCTGTAAACCCGGATCGTTCCGGTCAAACTGGGTCGCCTCAACCACGCCCCACGTATAAACTGTCTGAACAGCAATGGTTATGGCTATGCCCGCGATGAACAAAGCCAGACTCGCCATTGTCACTATTTTTGATTTTTCTTGGGTCATGACGTAATTCCCCTTTACGGCTGATGGATTGCCGGGTTATGCTATCTACCAGCCGTTGCCCTAACGCTTAAATATCATACAATATGCTTGACTACATTACGCAAAAGTATCACTTAGGGTTTTATGACATCAGACATGGTTGGCCAACAGATAGAGCATTATGAAATTGTCGAAGTGATCGGTGGTGGCGGCATGGGTACTGTTTATCGGGCCTATGATATTAATCTGGCCCGACCGGTGGCAGTCAAGATTATGCACCAGCAGTTTGCCAGCCGGCCGGAGTTCCAGCAGCGCTTTCAACAGGAGGCTCAGGCAGCCGCCCGCCTCAATCATCCCTCGATTGTAGCCGTTTACCACTTTGGGCGGCAACCAGATTTGCTTTACATTGTGATGACTTATGTGCAGGGCCTCAGTTTGGGGGCATATCTGAAGCAGTTGACCCAGCGCAAGCAGGTGGTCAAGCTGAACGAAACGCTGTCGCTGCTGGCCCAGGTGGCCGATGCCCTGGGCTATGCCCACCGCCAGGGCGTGGTCCACCGGGATGTCAAGCCGGACAACATTATTATTACGCGCCTGGACCGGCCGGACCGGGCCGATGAGCCACCGCTGCGGGCCGTCATGACCGATTTTGGCCTGGCCAAGCTGCTGGAAGGGGGCATCGAAACCCAGACCGATTCATTTATGGGCACGCTGCCCTATATGTCGCCGGAGCAGGTAATGGCCAAATCGCTCGACGGCCGTTCCGACATCTACTCGCTCGGCGTTATTCTCTATCAACTGGCTACCGGCCAGCTCCCGTTTGACATCAAGACGCCCACCGACGCCGTCATGAAGCACTTGCACGAGATGCCGCCCCAGCCGCAGAGCATCCAGCCGGCGCTGCCCGCCAGCGTCAGCCAGATCATCCTCAAGGCGCTGGCTAAAAAGCCGGAGGACCGCTACCAGACAGGGGGCGATCTGGCCAGGGCACTGCGCCAGGCGGCGCAAGAGATGGATGCCGATGTGGTGGCTGCCGAACTGGCCGAAGAGAGCGATATGGTCAGTCTGATCACGAAGGTGGAGGAGCATCTGCCCCAGATTTTGCTCGATATGGCCGAGCCGGACGACAGTGCCGACCGGCTGGCGATCAGCAGAGGCACCGACACGCCCGCGACGCGCAAGCTGCTCTCGTCGCCGTTGATTATCGGCCGTTCCGATGAGGTGGATATTACGCTGCCGGAAACGGCCGTTTCTCGTCAACACGCCCGTTTGGAAGAACGGGAGGGCAGTTGGTATGTAATTGATCTGGGCAGCACCAACGGCACGTTTATGGGCGGGTCCCGCCTGCCGGCCAACGTTGCCGTCAACTGGAAAATGCACCAGG
>SLGK01000291.1 GCA_007123775.1 Anaerolineae bacterium
AGGGCCAGCAATTGGTCCAGGCTGACGGCGTCGGGATTGGGGGGTGGTGCTGGCGGTTGGGATGTGGGGGTGAAACGGCCGTTTACCACCAACCAGGCCCCCAGCAGCAAGCCCGCTAACAAAACGCCCCCTTCTAGCAAGCCAGGCCGGGCCAGCAAACGCCGCCCGCCCAGCAGCCAAGACAATCCCGCCAGCAGCAGCGCGAGGCTAACCAGCAGCTGCGGCGACAGGGAGAGGTTTAGATCGGGCAAGGCCAGGCCGCGGCCCGTCTCGGTTGGCGGGTAGAGGGCCAGCAGTTGGGCCGCTTCGGTGTCGGCGTCCAGGGGATAGGGCAGCTCGATGCGCCGGTTGGCGGCCACCTCGCTAAATTCCTGGGAGCGGCCGTTGGGCCAGATGACGGTGATGTCGGCTGCCTGATGCAGGCCCAGGCCAAAGTGGAGGGCCAGTTCACTGCCCGCGCCCAGGCTGACCCCATTCCGCACCTCTTGCATCTGGGTCTGGCCGTCGGCGGTGTGGACCAGGACGCGCGTACCAACGGCGTCTCGATTGACCGGCCCGCCTCCGATCAGGCGCAGACTCAGCCAGTGATGGTCGGGGAACAAGTCGGCCCCCTGGTTGCGGTACAGGCTATAGCCCTGCATGGCGTCGCCGACCAGCAGGTCTACCCAGCCATCCTGGTCAAAATCGGCCGTGGCCACGCCCATGCTAGGGCCGACCGCGCCCGCGCCGCTGCCGGTATGGACCAGTTCAAAGGTGCCGTCGCCGTTGTTGCGCCAGAGGGGATTGGCGGTCACGCTGCGGCCGTCGCCCGTGCCCATGACGGCCAGATAGAGGTCTTGCCAGCCGTCGTTGTCGAAATCAATAGGGACCGCGCCCCAGGCGATGCCGTTGCGGAATTGCACGCCGGCTTCGACGGCCCGGTTGACAAAGGTGCCATCTCCCTGATTTTGCAGCAGGGTCATGGGACCGGCGTTGGTGAAGAAGAAGTCGAAGTGGCCGTTGTTTTCGTAGTCGAAGATGGCCAACCCCATGCCCATGACGCGGGTATTGGCGTTGGCCTCGGCCGAAACGTCGGTGAAGCACCAGCCGCCGCAGCCGGGGCCGTCGTTGCGCCAGAGGGCGTTGCCTACCGGGTTGATAAACTCGTCGTTGACCAGGTAGATGTCTAAACGGCCGTTGTTGTTGTAATCGACAAAGCTGGCAATAAAGCCAGAGCCGAGGATTTTGTTGGTGAGAACGTGGGTGATGTCGGTGAAAGTGCCGTCGCCGTTGTTGAGGTAAAGCCGGTCGCTTTGCCCGGTAAGCTGCCGGCCGCAGCGGGGATAGCAGGCCCAGTTAGCCACGTAGAGGTCGAGGTAGCCGTTGTTGGTAATGTCACCCCAGGCGGCTGATTGACCGTTGGCCGGGTCACCGATGCCGGCTTCGGCCGTTACGTCCACAAAGCCCTGCCCTTCCATGTTGCGGAAGAGGACGTTTTCGCCCCAGTTGACCACGTAGAGGTCGGGCCAGCCGTCGTTGTCGTAATCGACAAAGGTGGCGCCGCCACTGTAGGCGTCGGGCAGGGCCACCTGGTCGGAGTGGGGGGAGCGGCTGAAGGTACCGTCGCCGTTGTTGCGGAAGAGGATGTTGGGGCCGTCGGTGTCGGTGACGTAGAGGTCTTGCCAACCGTTGCCGTTGTAGTCGCCCCAGGCGAGGCCGATGGCCCGGTCATTGCCCTGGCGGGTGTTGACCAGCCCGGCGGCCCGGCTGATGTCCTGGAAGAGGGTGTCGGGTGGGGTTGATGGTTGGGTTTGGGGTTGGGAAACGGCCGTATTCGCTGGTCCCAGCCACAGCCAGCCGACTAGAATAAGCAGAAAGCCTACGGTGCGTTGATACCAATCTGTCATGGCCTAAATTATAGCGCAAACGGTGGGGGAACAGGCAATTTTAATGGGTTAGAAAACGGCCATTTTGCCAGCAGCCTGGCCGGCGCTATGGGGGTTGTGGTTAGAAACCGGCTGGTTTCTGGCCTGCAGGGAATATTATCGCATTACCGGCCGGCCCCAATGCGCTCTGGAGATGTTTTATTCTCTCGGGTTACTCGGATCAAAAACCGCAGTGCTTCATTCACTGCTTCAGAATTAGGGAACACTTCAGCGACATCCGGTGCTAGATGGACAACCTGCCCGCCGAATCCTGTTCGTTCAGGCCCAACTCTTCTTACCCGCAGGCTTCTTAAATCATATTCTGGCCGAAGTTCATCTTCCATTTCGCTTTTACCCTTCTTCATAAGCAATCTTTTCCAATCTCGTTGCTTCTCTCGCGCTAATCAAACGAATCTTCTGGTTGCGTTCCGTGTATGACACAACCAACAGGCGACCCCGCTCTGATTGACCCACAATAATGTATCGCTCTTCAGAATCAGAATGGTCAGGATCGTGGAACTCGACGAAAAGTAGATCATCAAAGACCGTCTTAGCTTCAGCAAAAGATACGCCATGCTTGGTTGAATTCGCCTTTGCCTTGTCTTTGTTCCACTCAAACTCCATGTGCATAGTATATCAGAATGGACGATTAGTTCCCAAGCCGCGTCAAAGCGAGCCTCGGAGGGTTATGCTTGCCAAAAATCCAGGTTGTTTCTACTCAGGCCCCAACCACAACTGCTGATTGGCATCTACGTCATAAAGGCGGGTCTCACGGCCGTCGGGCCACTGAATGAGGAGTTGGGGGATAACGGCCGTATACAGCAGCCACTCAGCGACGAACAACGGACAATTGCCCCCCTAATGCTTCCACAACTTTGCTGATTGTCTCAAAGCGGGGGTTGCCATCAGCCGCCAGGGACTTATACAGACTTAAACGGCCGTTGCTACCTTGTGGCCATAATCAAATACAGGTACTTCGATCAATTTAATCGGCTGAAAACGCTGCTTGGCAAATTTCATGATTTCATCCGTAATCTCAGGGGAATAGGTCCTTTCGCCACATGTGGTACAGACTTCCGCCGGTACACCTCTAATTACAAGTAATTGCTCACCATGTTCATAAATAAATGTTGCTTTCTTTGCAACAACGTTTCCACCGCAAAACACGCAGCTCATTTTACCTCCTAACTCTACAATCAATCCACTCGCTGGGATCTGGTTCATAAGTAGTGACAATAACTATTTTGGGTGACAAAGATGCTTGGATATGCAGATCACGCTACATAAGCTTTTGCCCATAAATCAAACAGCTAGGGGAGTATTTATCGTCTGGATATTCTTCGATAATTGCGCCGTCATGGATAGCCTCTTCAACTTCAGTACGCTCAATGCTTCTTTCAATCATCCTTTTAATAGCATGGTCTGAGAAACGGTAATCACCAAGCGTTATCTTTTTTTGAATTGCTCCTACATCCATGTGCCAATCCTAGCCTGTGGCAAACAGTCAGTCAAGGTAGATAAAGTGAAAAATCGTGCAAATTGATAAAAAACGGCCGTTTCTACTCTGGCCCCAACCACAACTGCTGATTGGCATCTACGTCATAAAGGCGGGTCTCACGGCCGTTGGGCCACTGAATGAGCAGTTGGGGGACAACGGCCGTTTCGCCCAA
>SLGK01000129.1 GCA_007123775.1 Anaerolineae bacterium
ACTCTGAGGGAGCGCTCAGTCCCACTGGAAACGTGCGAGGTTTTGTCCGTAATCAGCGACAATCTTGTCTGGTATTAACCTTGCCAGTCTGAATGGTTACTACCACGATTAACAAGGAGTAAAACATGCAACATTCACAGGATAAGTTCAAGACCAAACGAGGGCTTTTGCCCTTCATCGCCGGGTTGTTTACCCTCTTTTTCCTTTTCGCCCTGGCCGGGTCTGTATCTGCAATACCAACGACACCAGAAATAATGATTGATGGGTTCGATACTGGCCAGCAAATCGTCTTTACCTCTGAAGATTTTGGTGGTAGTAATCCAGCATTTTCAATAGTTTCAGCCTCAGCAGCTATTGGTGGGTCGCGTAAAGCAAGGTTAGATTCCGTAGACGCGAGTTTAAGAGTTCGACCCAACGCTTCGATCCCGAACCCTAATTTAAACGTCGGGACAGGTGATCCCGTGATAGATTGGACTGCGACAATTATTTGGGATGGCACACTCGCCGCCAGTGGTTGGAATGGCACAGATATAGCCTTCGACCAAATGAACGTAGACTTGATTAACGTTAGTGAAGATGTAGTAGCTGATGGCATCTTTTTCTCGGTCGTTGGTTGGGAAGGAAATAATATTGATATTACCCTCCGCATATATTCAAGTGCAGCCGATTGGTCAGAGGCCACCTACGAAGTTCGTGGAGATGGTGATATTGGCGACTATGAAGTTTCTTTGCCTTTCTTTGAAATAGGTGTTTTTGACACGCACGGCGGCAGCGGAGCCAACTTTGATAGTGTGGTTGCCATTGTGCTTACGGTCGAAACAGTAGAGTCTGGTGCCGATATTGTTTTGGACTTAACCGCCTCCGGTCCTACGCGAGACTTTGGCGACCTGCCGGATAGCTATAAAACAACTTTGGCCGAAGACGGGCCGCGCCACTCTCGTGGTAATATCTTCCTCGGTGAGACTGTTAGCAGCGAATTAGATGCTAGAGTACCATTAGATGGCACCGGGGATGGAGATACGGATGATGGTATTGTACCGGTTGGTACTGACGCCACCGGTACCCGTTGGGTAAACGGCGCAAATGGCGGCGCTGTAGAAGTTACCTGGACTTCGCCATTTAACGACGGCCGCGCCTGCCTGGACGGTTGGATTGATTGGCATTACGACGTAGCAACAAACGGCAATCCGGATTCATTCGAGGAAACAACCGGCCCAATTCCTGGCGGTGGTACTGCCGTCTATAGTTTAGCTGAAAAACATGTCGTTCAAGGCCATCGTCTAAGTGGCATTGGTGATCCTCCGTTTACGGACACTATCGCTTTCAATGTTCCCACCGGTTATTTTGATACTGAGGGCGGTGAACCAATTGGTTTAGCCAGCCGCTGGCGCATCTACCCAGCCGACGTGGCTGGTAACTGCCTAAATGGTGGCATTGATTACTTTGGCTACATCGAGAACGGTGAGGTAGAAGACTACATCTGGGGCTTTACGCCCACGGCGGTGGGTCTGATTGGCTTCCAGACCAGTACGGTGGCCCTGCCCTGGGTCATGGGTGTTCTGGTCCTCGCGCTGCTGACCGGTTTGCTGCTGGTTGTGCGTCGTCGCCAAACAGTCACAGCCTAACCAATCTAACCAGAAGGTGGACAAAAGTCGGGCAGATTTCTGTGCCCTAAGACCACTAAGATTACAAAAGTCTGGCAGACTTTTGTAATCTGGCAACAACCTGAAACTCAAAAGGGCACAGCGGGCAATCGCTGTGCCTTTTTTTGTGGAACGCAAAACGTGAAACGTAAAAGGCGGCTAGTCACGTATTACGTTCTACGCACTACGCACCACGCTCAGGACGCTGCAAAGGGGCCGCTGGTAGCAACACGGCCGTTCTCCAGCAACACAATCCGGTCCGCCCGTTCTAGGGCCGGTCGCCGGTGGGAGACGACCAGGCAGGTGGTGGCCGGGGGAATATTTTGCCACAGGACACGCTCCGTTTCCACGTCCAGCGCGCTGGAGAGGTCGTCCACCACCAGCAGTTCCGGCTGGCGCACGAACATGCGGGCGGCGGCCGCTCGCTGCACCTGGCCGCCGGACAGACGCATTCCACGCGGCCCCACCAGCGTGTCCAATCCTTGCTCCATCTGGGCTACGTCGGGGGTAAGAACGGCCGTAGCCACTGCCTGCCACACCGCTTCATCCCCCACCTGCAATCCCAGCAAGATATTGTCGCGCAGGCTCTCGCTGAAGAGGCGTGGAATTTGCCCCGTGTAGGCCACGCGGGGCGGCACCATAAAATCGCCCGGATTGGTAATCAATGCCCCATTCCAGAACAGTTGACCCGCATCGGCCGGCAGCAGCCCCAGCAGCAGGCGCAGCAGCGTTGTTTTACCTGCCCCAATTTGCCCCGTAATCACTACAAATTCGCCGCGCCGGATAGAGAGGTTGATGTCAGAAACGGCCGTTTCCCCACTGCCCGGATAGGTATAGCTCAAATTGCGGGCTTCAAACTGGTGCAGGTGGTCGGCGGCCGTCTTGGTCGGATAAACGGGTTCAGGCGCATTGCCCGACAGGTACAGTCGCCGATGGGTAGTGACGCTGCCGGGGGGCCGATCGGCCGTGACCCGTTCCATGCGCTCCACGGCCACGTCCGCCTGCCGGTAATAGACCAGCACCCGGCTCAACATCCGCATCAGATTCGTCACCGGCCAGATGTAGGCGGCAAAGAGGGCAAAATCCCCAATGGTAAAGGCCCCCTGGTACATCGCCTGCGCTGCCAGCAGCAGGACCAAGCCCATCCCCAGATTGACGGTGCCGCCGTTGAGCGTATCAATCAACTGAGCCAACACCCGGTCCTTGACCATCGCCTGGCGGCGGGTGTCGTTGAGGCGGCGAAACTGGTTGACAATGCGTGCCTCAGCATCGCCCACCTTGATAGCCTGGGTATTGGTGAACATGTCGGCGATCAACCCCGTGACGTTGCTGGTGGCCTGGCGGGCGGCAGCGCGGTATTGCTTGATCCGCTTTTCCAGCCGTTGGGCAATAAAAACAACCAAAAAGAGGGGTAGAAAAGTGCCAACTGTGACCACGACGCTGATGCGGGCCATGATCCAGACGGCAATAATGGTCATGATAATCAGCCCCACCATATCCTCAATCCAGGTCATGGCCAGGACCATACCGTCGGTGTCGTCGCGCATGGTGCTGATAATCTGGCCTGAACCCATGGGCGTACCGTCGGCATGGCGAGGCAGGGCATCGGCCCCCGGCCGGGTCAGGATGTGGCCAAACAGGTTACGAATGAGCAGCCCCATCACCCGCATCTTAAAGGCGATGTGGGCCAGGACGGCAATCATCATGGTGACGCTGATGAAGGTGAAGTAGCTGGCTTGCAAAACCACTACCTGCCCCAGCGACAGCGTCCAGCCGTCGTCGCCGGTCAGCAGGTTGAAATAAGCCTGCATGATTAACCCGGCGGCCGTCATAGCCACGTAGTGGAGGGTGATGTTGAACGTATCGGTGAAGTAGAGGTGGGGCTTGTAACGTATGAGCCGCCAGAAGTAGTGGTAGGTTTTCATAA
>SLGK01000276.1 GCA_007123775.1 Anaerolineae bacterium
AAAATGCGGGACGCGGGTTCGAAAAAGAAAAAGCTCTCGACTGAATCGAGAGCTTTCGAACCCGCGATCGGGAACGGGGACGACGGGCCTCCATCACACCGTGGGCATAGGTGTGTGGTTTGGGTTTCCAGGGAGAAAGTGTCGCTTACGTCCGCGAAATCGCTCGTTTCTGAAATGAAGGCATTGGTTGGGTAGGGCGTGGCAGCACAATCTATTGAGACGTTCTATCCGCTCATTTGCCAGGGCCCTTTGGCTGTCCAGGTTGCCTGGAAAGGCTGATCATTGGCAATTGCTTGCCAGGGTGGCAATAAAAAATTCTGGAGTTGGGTTAAAACTTCTGGAAGTAAAAGATCTGTTGTTTCCAGGCGATTTCGGTTAAGAAAAGCCTGCCATTGTTTCATTTTGTCGGGATGTTCAGCAAATTCCATGGTTAGCGCGATTGGGACAGTCATGGTAATGGCCGTTTGGCGCTGCTTGAACGTAGCCTGGATGGCCCGGGCCAATGTTTCTCCATCAAAAGAGAATTGACGGGAGAGAACCCAAAGATCGTAAAAATCTTTCATGCGGCTGTTCAGCATACCCAGCATGACCATCGCTTGAAGTTTTTCGGCTACGACACTTTCTTTGGGATAAGCTCGCAGGTATGGCTCTGGAAATGGCAGGAGTGTGGGATAACTCAACCAGGTTGCGCCTGGTGTCACTACGTCGCCAAAAGCGACGTCGATTTGTAAAGGAATAACGGCCGTATCCAGGTACACCGGCAAAGTAATTCGCTTGCCACCGTATGCTTGCAATTCCCGTATTTCTTCAATACGAATATTGCTGGCTTCAAAAAGCAACCCGTCCGCATCTACTTGAAGCTGGCAGAGGGTGGTAAATAGCTCTCTCAAGTGGTCGTTTGAACTTTCCCCATAGCCTAACAGGTCAACGTCTCGTGTTGGCCGGTGAAGTTTTCCGCTCCAAACAGTAAAGAGCGTTGCTCCTTTGAGAACAAATTGATCGGCAAATGGGGACTGGCTCAACCGAAATAGAAAACGTTCGATGGCATACTGGGCCAATATGAAGTTGAAAGTTTCTTGACGCTGGTGGCTCAAGTTCAAGAGTCTCTGCCTGACAGAGGCAGCCAAATTGGGTTCTTTCTTTTGGCTCATAGGGTTGCTTCTAGATAGGGCTGCATAACATTTTGTACCCGGCAAATATCTGCGTAGTGCCAGAGCCGGTCTACGGTAAAAAGGCGTTGGCCCAGACCGTCACGCAAGGCTTCCAGGGCAACGTCCAGCCCAATTTTGTGGCGATACTTGAAGCAATCAGCCACTGTCTTGGCCGGACTGTATATCTTGACCGCTATTCCCTCAATGGTATGGTACTCTACCCCTTCAGTAAACGCCTCCCCTGAAAAGCGAACATAGCGCAAGGGCAAGCGCTTTTCCTGGGCGGCCCAGGCTTTGTTCTCGATGGCCAGCCAGACTTCAAATGGTAACTGTGTGGTCAGGCGATGAAAAGCCAGGGCTGAAAGCAGGCAAATGACGCCGTGTGACACGCGCAGCTGGGCTTTGGCCAGGCTGTGGTGTTCGGTAACGGCCGCATCGGGCAGCCTATACAAACCACGGGCGACTCGTTGTAGCAAGCCTTGCTCTACCAGTCGGCTCAAATAAGTCTGAGGGATGCCGTGGGCGTTCAAATCTCTGGCGCGTACAATTCCTTTTGCCTCGACCAGGGCCAGAAGCTGTTCGGTGTGTGTTTTATCCATTCGCTGTCTGTTTTATATTCTCGGTATTTATTATAGAATACCGAGCAATTATAACATACGTAGGATGTCTGGCACAATCTGATGGTTGGGAAACGGCCGTTTCTCTACGATGACCTGCTGCTTATGCCACACCTGCCTAAAGATCTGATCGCCAGCCGCCCATTGAATTGTGGCCAGCCGATTCGGAGAAGGTTGTGGACCGTTAAGTCAAGACAGTTAATATTTGGGATCGCTGTTCGTGGGAATAAAAAGGGTGGAAAGGGTGGAACAAGCGGCGTCACTCCCAATCAAACGTCGCTCCAAGCAGTTTAATGCTGTCCAACCCCATGATACGTCTGTTTATGCGGCCTTCGTCTAGCGCTTTTTCGATTGCGGGAACGGCCGTTTCGTCGCCAAGCTGATCCAAAGCATAAACAATGTAAGCATTCAAGTCGGCCTGTTCAGCCGTGCCCGCATCTAACAGATTGACGAACTGGTGTACCGTTGCCTCAAATTGGTCAGGATAAGATTGGGCAATTTTCAGCAAGCCGGCCACGAGTACCCCCAGCTTGTCATCTTCATACGCTAACGCCTGTAATCCTTGCCAGAGGGAGACGGCCGCCTCTGGTCCCATTTGCGCCCAAATGTCGGGCAGGCGGTCAGAAAGCCAATCATCCTCCTCTAACAAAAGATCAAGCAATCCGGCCGCAAACGCCGGCTGCTGTGCCTGACCTAACAAGGTTAGAGCATGGTAGGGTGCCCAGCTTGCTTTTTCTCCCGGCCAGCCGCGAAGCAGGCCAGGGTCGGTAACCATCCGGCTGAGGTCTGGCAGCACTTTGCGCCACTTGCCCATGCGTGCCAGGTGTGGCGCAATTGCAGATTCATCTAACTGCCAACTCAGGTTCAGCAGCGACTTCAATGGGTAGCTGTAACCATGTGGGGCCGGCGCGGCAAAATCAGCCGGTTTGGGGGGTACGGCTGGCGGCGTAATATCGGTGGCATAAGTCAGATGGACCAATCGATCCGATTCCATGCTATCATCGGGACCAGATATGCCAAGCACCATGCGCTGCACTTTTTCAGCGTCTTTTATTTCGGCCTGGATGGCAGCATCATACGCTTGTTTGGATAGAAATGGTCTGTCGCCACCAAATTGGGCGAACAACCAGCGATAGTGACGATAGATAGTGGCCTCATCAACCAGAAATGACGGCCGTGTGAACGCCTGGTATTTTTCGAGGACATAGCGCACCTGATAGTAGTCATACCGCTTAATGAGATCATGAACGATATTTGGAGACTCTTCTGCCAGGCCAAATAGAAAATCCCTTAATATCTGGTCCCGTTGGGCCACAATTTCCCGCCAGGTTTTCGGGTCCGGGTAGGCGGCTGGCGAAGTACGTTTTTCTATTTGCTTCCGTATGGAGCGGGTCTTTTGGCGACGCATAACGATCTATCTCCTTTTTGCAACGTCCCTAGCCATTGGCCGGCAATTCATAAGACCAATCCATCAAGTTTTATACTTTTTGCCGCTGCCACAAGGACAGGGGTTATTTCCTCCAGTCATGATGTTTTTCCTTACTTCCGGTTTATCATTTGACGGTTGCTGTAAGGAAACGGCCGTCGCTACCAGCGACGCCAGGACATCTCGATTTTCATTTTTTTGCACGCAACACTAATTTTATCATAATTGACCACATACCGAAGGCTACCGCCAAAGGTGAATGCCCGGCACTCAATCATTCGCGTGTGCCAGACAAGGAAGAGGATGATGACTGACAATGATAATCTTTCAACAATTCGGACGCATTTAGAAAACCAGTCCACAGCGTACCTGA
>SLGK01000100.1 GCA_007123775.1 Anaerolineae bacterium
AGAACGTGCGTTCTGTAGCAAGCTGTGTATACAATGGTACAATGTTTTTCTCACACTTCTGCAGCGGAAAAGGGTACATCTAGCCATATTTAATGCTATTTTTTGGAATTGGTCACAACCCCTTCTACTCACTCTAATTTTATCATAGGTTGAGAAAAACTGCCTGTCGAGTTTTGATTGTTAAGGGAGCGCTCTGCTCGTTTGGTTTAGCCGTTCACCATTCTTATTAACCTCTGGCGTTGCTGTTCATCTCGCTCCCCGTCGGTGCGGAGTTCAATGACGGTGGGCCGGGGAGCGGTCAGGCTGGCGCGGACCGCTTTCTGGAAACCGGTCCGGTCGGTAGCGCGGATAAACTTGAGGCCAAATAATTTAACAGCCGTTTCAAAATCCAGTCCGTGCGGCGTCACAAACAGGTCGGTAAAGGGTGGCTCGAATTGGCTAATGGGCAGCCGCCGAAAGATGTGGCCACCGTTGTTGTTGAGCAGCACAATCGTCACCGGCGGCAATGAGATCTGAGAGGTCGGACTGGCCGCCAGCAAGCAGTTCAGGTCATGGTAAAAAGTGACATCACCAACCAGGATGACGGTTGGCTGCTGGCTGGCAGCGGCCAGGCCCAGGCCGGTAGACAAATTGCCGTCAATGCCCGACACGCCCCGATTGGCAAAGGCGTGAATTCTCTTCTGACTGGCCCGGCCAAACTGGTCCACCTGGCGGATGGGTAGACTGTTGCCGATGAACAAACGGCCGTTTTCTGGCAGCACCTCGATCAGATCATAAACGGCCGTAGCGTCAAAAAAGGGATCGCCGACATGGTTGGCAATCGCTTGCCAGACGGCCGTTTCTGCGGTCACAAACGGTTCCACCCAGTCCGCATTCGAGCGTGGGTCCAATCGCTCGGCCAGCCGGCGGCAGGTAATGGCCTCGTCCACCTGCCAGAAGTGGCTGACGCGATGGCTGTCGTCGGCCCAGATGCCGTTGGCCCGTAAGTGTAGACGGACGGCTGGCCGGACGCGGCCCAGGTAGGCGTTCAACCATTTGCTGGTGGGCACAGCCCCAAAGCGGATCACAATATCCGGTTCCGGCCAGCCCGGTTCTTTTTGCAGGATAGTTTCGTAGGCGGACAGAACGGCCGTATCAGCCACGTGCCGCCCAAAGCGCAGCCCCGACAGCGGATCGGCCACAATGGGGTAGCCGGCTCGCCCTGACAGGGCCGCTACCGCCTCGGCAAAAGCCCCGCCCGGACAGCGAGGCCCGCACACAATCAACCCCCGCGAATGCTCCTCCACCAAATTAGCCAGCCACTCAAGCTGTGCCCCCGTCGGTTGCAACACACCCCGTTCGAAATTATGAGTTATGAATTTTGAATTATGAAGAGCCGTTTCTGTACTGCTGGCTGTGTGCTGACTACTGACGCCTGCATACTGACTACTGTCATCTGGCTCCAGCGGTTTACGAAAGGGAAAATTCAGATGGACCGGTCCTTTGACCAACCCGTTGGCGGTGGCGTAGGCGCGGGCGGCCAGGGTTTGCAGGGCACGCACGGCCACGTCCGGGGTGTCGGCCTGGGGCAGGGCCACGTCAACCGACCATAGTACCTGGTCGCCGTAGATTTTTACCTGGTCAATCGTCTGGTTGGCCCCACTGTGACGTAGTTCCGGTGGGCGGTCGGCTGTGAGCAGCAGCAGCGGCACCTGTGACATTTTGGCTTCGATCAGGGCGGGAAAAAAGTTGGCAACGGCCGTGCCCGACGTACACAGCAGCGCCACCGGCTCATCCCATTCCAGGGCCATTCCCAGCGCAAAAAAGGCGGCGCTGCGCTCATCCAGATGGCGATAGATTCGAATGTCAGGCTGGGCGTGAAAGGCCAGCACCAGCGGCGTCGAGCGCGAGCCAGGGGCCACGCAGACAGCCCGTAGACCGGCCTGCGCCAGCGCGTGGACTATAAGCGATGCAGTTTGGGTGTTGGGGTTCATCAGGGGTGTTTACTCTGGCTCTTTTGTCGCCTGACTCAACGGTTTAAACGTCTGAGCAACGGCTACAATAAAGGAGGAAATAATGCCCAATCCAAGCAAAATATAGATCATCGTCATAATCTTGCCCAGTGGTGTGACCGGTGAAAAATCACCATAGCCGACGGTTGTCAGCGTAATAAGGCTAAAGTAGAGAGCATCCAGATAGCTCCAACCTTCCAGGGCGCGGAAGATGAACATACCGGCCAATAGGATAACGGCCGTTGCTAACAACAGACCACGCACTTCGACCGTCTGCCACAACTGGCGTATGATCAACCCAAACCGCCAGACAATGACAACCATTGCCAGCAGGAGCAGTAGAGAGCCAAAAATCGAGTCAATCATAAATGCTTGCCCTAAAAGTTGGAAACTGTTGCCAGGGGATCTTCGACTAGCTTCCAATCCCCTTTGGCCAGAAAACCTACCGCGTCATCATTTGTCCCGTCCATCAGGATATTCAGGCGGCGATTATTGGAAACGGCCGCTACGTCAATCACCCGCAAATAATCCGACAACGCGGCATCCTGTGGGGAGAGATGGGCCAGCGCATTGGGCGACTCGCGGAAAAAGGTCCAGTCCATATAGTCTTCATCCGTGCCCAGGCGGAGCGGCAGCGAATGAATGCCAGATTCCACCAAATCCTGGAAAAAATGGGTGCCATATGAAAGCTCTGGCATGTGGCCTTGCTGGGCGACACCGATCTCAATCAAGACCCTGGTATTGTAAATGTCGGCGTAGGTTACGCGCACGCCCAGGTCCAGGTTGGCACTGCCCCAACGACCCGGCCCCATTAGAATAAACGCTTCTTTTTCCAGCCGCTTGTTGAGGCGACTGACGGCCCGTCCCAGCTCCAGCTTAACAGATTGGCTGCCAATATCGGCATACACTTCGGGATCGACGAAAATCACGTAGCGAATCCCTTCTGCTTTGCCGTCGGGAATCAAGTAATGGGCGCGGAACAAAATGTCTTCGGCCGGTAGCCCAACCGGAATGGTAATGCGATCTTCGGCCCGGTGGCTCAGGGGCCGGCATTGCAAGATATGCAATATGTAATCGGGATAGGGGTAGTTAGGGACGATTTCGACAGTAAACTCCACGTCAACAGGCGTGCCATATGTTTTTTCCAGGCGCATCAAAGAGGTCCGCATCAACTTGACAAACTTGCTGTCTTTGGTCAGTTCGTTAAAGGTGAGTACCAATCGATCATCTGGCTTAAGCGACCCTTGTGACAGTATGCTTTGCAGATATTCTCCTCTATCGATAGAGGCAATGTGGCGCAAGAAAGGATAATCATGCTGCAACACGTCTTCGATGGGCAAGGTGACGAATTCGTTGGCAGCCAGGTCAATCGTGTCGATATACCATTGGGAATATTGGCGAATGGATTTGGCAGTGGTTTCGGGCCGTAGTTGAGGATGGCTAAGGGCAATCATGCGCGGGTAGTCATTGTCTACCCGGTCTACAGCGCGTGTACCCAAGCCCCAGACCAGCCGCAAAAAGCCGTCTTCGCGTCGTATTTTGGGATTCCAGCGGAAGGGGTTGCGGCTAAAGGCCACACCAGCCAGAACGGGCATGAAGTAACGGCCGTAGCGCTTACCTCTTAACCGTTGAATTAGAACCGCCATGCGCTCATCATAGTCAATCAAGCCATTTTGCTGCCGGTAAAGAATGGCATCCGGGTTTACCGTGCTGGCATACACCCGCCGAATGGCGTCCATCAGGGCCTTCAAATTCTCTTCCTCTGTGCCCTGGTTGGGGCAGAAATAGCTCTCATACTTGCCGGCAAACGAGAAGCCAAAGTTGTCTTCTAACAAACTCGATGAGCGCACGATCACGGGGTCATCTCCCATTTCGCGTAGTAGTTCCCGCAGTTGGTCTACCACCGTATCTGGGAACTCCCCCTGCAAATGCGCTTCAACAATGCTGGGATATTGTTCCTGAATCTCTTCCAGCGGCCGGTACTTTTGATTCATGTAATTTTCCAGCTTGTTTTCCAGCCGGAACTCATAAATCACCTCCGTCCCAATATAATAAGAGTCGGGGATTTCTACCTGGGCACTTAGATCAGGCCCAAACGCCGGGTCTTTTTGCTGCAAGATTTTCCAGGCCAGAATCATGCCAGCCGCTTTGCCCCCGATTTTGCCCCGACCAACGCGGCGGCGATAAATACGGCGCAAGTCGGCGATGCTCAGCACCTGTTTGGCCACGCCGATAAAGGGCAATTGGTCACTGATCATGCGCTTGATTAACACCACCTTTATCTCTTCCAGATGGTGGCTAACCTTTTCTCGTTCGGGCGGGGGTAGCGATTCGTAAATTTCCCCTTGCCGGAACAACAGTTCCCAGGGCGAAATCTCCGGGTTAAAGGTTAGCTCAATGGAGTGGGTAGGGCCGGGTTGATTATTGAGAACTTCTTCAATAATCTGGTTGAGCAGCGTGCCGCCCAGGTTGTCGGAAAAGTAAGCGTCGGTCTGGAACTCACGGATGCGGTCCACACGTCGCTGCCAGACGTTGGTTTCCTCGTTCTCAAAGGGATCGTATAAGCCTTCGCGCCGTTGTGACTCGATGGCTTTTTCTTTGATCTCGCGCTCGAACTCGGCCTGGCTGATGATGCCGCGCTGGAACAGCTCTTCGCGCATTCGCAGCCGAATCTGGTCAGACAAAATGGGGTAAAGGGCCAGCTTGATGTAGGTATCAATGGCCGGGGTAACGCTGCGGAGGGGAAAGTTGTTGTTCATGGTGATTGGGTAGTCGAGTAGTCGAGTAGTCAAGTAGTCGAGTAGTCAGGTAGTCGAGTAGTCGAGTAGTTGGGTCTTTTTCAACGCACTACGCACTACGCAATACGCAATACGCCCTACGTCAAGGTAGCATTCTGCCTAACGGCCGTCCTCCGATCAGGTGCAGGTGCAGATGATACACTTCCTGGCCGCCGTGGTCATTGCAGTTAATGATGAGCCGGTAGCCGTCGCTGGCAATGCCTTCCTGTTGGGCCAGCTTTTTGGCCACGTGGAGCATCCGGCCGGCAATCGCTTCGTCATTGGTGGTTATGTCGTTGACAGTGGCGATCTCTTTGTTGGGCACAATTAAGATGTGGGTTGGTGCCTGGGGGTGAATATCGCGAAAGGCCGTTACCAGATCGTCTTGGTACACTATGTCGGCCGGCAGTTCTCCGGCGATGATTTTGCTGAAGATAGTAGACATAAAATCCTCCGTTATCGGTAATCGGTTCTCGGTGAGTCGCAATCCGAAAGCCGCATCAATGACCAATCCGGTTAATTTCTTCACGGCATTGGCAGGCTTCACGCACGACGCCGTCGCGGATTAAACGGCCGTTATACTCCCGACCCGTTCCTTCTGACACCCAACCGCTCATCACAAAAGGCAGGGGACCATCGGCAGCGACCCAACGGCCGTTATAGGTGCGGGCAATGTGCAAATGGGTGCCGGTTGAAAAGCCACCTTCACAAGACGGATGCCCCAACCGGTCGCCGGTACGGACCTCTGTTCCCACCGGCACGCGGTTGCGCCGCTCGACGTGCATATAGGTAATGGCCCAGCCCGTACCTGCGTAGCCATCACCCGACAATTCTACCACAACTGCACCAAAATCACTGCGGGTCACAATACCATCGGCCATGGCTGTGACCCAATAATCAGACTGGACACAGCCCAACTGCTCTCCCGGTGGCGCAAAATCGAGCGCGGCCCAGCTTGAGCCGGCCGCCCAGCCCCCGTGTGGCCCACTGGTCATGTACCAGGCTTCGTCGCTGGCCCAGGGCAGCACCAGGTCGGGCTGTTGCAAATTATCTGGCCAGAGCGGGTCAACCGTGTAGGCAAACGGGTTGCCAAACAGACGGCTGTAGGTGGCAAATAGGCCGTTTGGCCCCACATCTTGCAGCCATTGCTGGTAACTGGCCCCGGCATGGGCACCAAGCATGACCTGTACACCGGCTGTGCCATCGTTTATAGTGGTGTTGAAGGCAAACCGCTGCCCGTCCCCGATGGTAAATGAGGTGACGCCCCCTTCGGAACGGCCGTAAAAGCCAAAATTGAGCCGATCGGCCGTCCAGCTTAGTTGGCGGTAAAGACCCTGCAAATTGGCCTGGCTTACGCCCAGCGGATAGGGTGTTTCGACCCCGGCCGGCCGCGTTACCCAGCCGGACCGATGTTCCAGCACGGCCAGCAGCAAGCGCGGATTGACGCTAAAGCGGTGGGCCACCAGCGATACAATCTCCGGCCCGGCCAGCCATTCGCCCTCCACCGTTTCGCCGTATTCCAGCAAATAGCCGCCATATAAATTGGCCACCTGGCGCACATCAAACCCTTTGGCGGCCGGCCCATATACCAACTCGCTGTCGGGGATAACCTTAAAATCAGGGCTGACATAGGCGGGTGGTCCTTCACGCGGTATGACCAACTGCTGGCCTACGAAAAGCAGGTCCTGGTTGGCCAGACCGTTGGCTTCTTGTAGATCATCCAGGCTAGTCTGGTACATATGGGCAATATAGCCTAACGTTTCGCCCGCGCTCACCGTATGGAGCAGGCTGCCGGGTTCGTAGGTAGGCAAAGCGCGAGGTGGATCGGGCGTAGGCGTGCCCACGTAGTCAGGCGGCAGGTCCAGCGGCAGGTCATCCACCAGCAGCAACTCATCAAGAGGCTCACCCCGCTCGGCCTGCACGGTCAACATAGCCGGGGGGATGCTGGCGGGGGTAACAACAATAGTAACTTCCGGCTCCGGCCTTTCGCAGCCGGCCAATAGCAGGAGACTGAGGATTCCGCAGAGGTATAAGACAGCTTGTAGAGGCTTAAGATTCACTAGACTATATTTGTTCCTGGAACGCGGCGTATCTATCTGTTTTTGAGCCGCGCCGTAAAGTAGACAATATCTAAAACACCCGCATATGTTACCACAAATTATAACAGACTGTAGCCGTGAACCGTGAGGTGTTGGCAAAGTCTCGCCTTGTTTATCTTTCGCCTTTTGCAGTTCACGTTACAATAGACCCATGCAAGCAAACTACGTGCAAAGACTACGACTCACATTCAGCAAAATGGGGCCAACCCGCTTCATCGGTCATCTGGACCTGGCCCTCACGCTGGAGCGCTCGCTGAACCGCGCCCGAATGCCGGTGGCTTATACGCAGGGCTTTAATAAACGGCCGCGTATGCAAATGGCCTCGGCGCTACCGTTGGGTTACACCAGCGAAGCCGAATTGGCCGACGTCTGGCTGATGGAAGTGATGCAACCGGAAGCGGCCAGGGAGCAGATGATGAGCCGGATGGCCCCCGGTATTGAGATTCATCAGGTTGAGGAAATCGATATGCAAGCACCAGCCCTACAAACCATCACGGTGGCCTCATACTACCGGGCCACACCTCTCGACCCCGTTCCGGTTGAGGAATTGCAACAGCGCATTGACGCTTTGCTGGGGGCAGAACGGCATATGCGCCAGCGGTTAAGGGGCAAAAAGAAAAAGCCCTATGATCTACGGCCGCTTATTTATGAATTGGCTCTGGATAGACCCACAGACACCACGACCCCCATTGTCATGAAACTGGCATTAGAACCAGCAAAAACCGGCCGGCCGGATGAAGTGTTAGACAGTTTGAGGCTAGACCCACTGGCGGCGCGGCTGCACCGCACGCGCATTGAGCTGAGTGCTACATAAACCGGTTCAAGCTATAATTTACCCCATGTCCGAATACATCGAAATTGAAACCGAACTAAGCGACGACGGCTCGCAAATCTTTCTTTACACCAACCTGCGCCTGACCGACCAGCCTGTCGAGGAATATCACGGTACGGCCGAAATGGAAGTCGGTTCCCCGGTAGCCCAGGCACTGGCCGTCATTGAGGGCATCGCCTACCTGCGGCTGGCAGGGGATGAAATGGTAATCACCCCCGAACCCGACGCCGCCTGGCACGCCATCGTGGCCGACATTTCGGCCGCGCTCAAGGATTTCTTCCTTTGAACCAGCCTCTTTCCGCCTCGCAGCGGGTGATTCTCTTTGTGGTCGCCATTGGCGTCTTCGTGCCCGCCGTCGATCTGACGGTGGTGGCTACCATGCTGCGCCCCATCATCGTCGACCTGGAAATCCCCCTGCCCGACGGCCTGGACCAGGCGGCCTGGATTGTCAACGCCTACCTGATTGCCTACGTCCTGGCCATGCCTGTGGCCGGCCGTCTCAGCGATGTGTGGGGGCGGCGCAGCGTCTTTATTGGGGCTTACCTCCTCTTTATCGGCGGTTCCATTTGGGCGCCAATGGCCCCCGACCTGAACGGCTTTCTGGTGGGGCGGGTGGTGGCCGCGCTGGGCGGTGGGGCCATGGTGCCCGTGGCGATGGCCGTCGTGGCCGACATCTACCGGCCAGAACAGCGGGGCCGGGCGTTGGGGCTGTTGAGCGCGGTGGAAACGGGCGGCTGGGTCTGGGGGCCGATTTACGGAGCCATGCTGGTTCGCTTTTTGAGCTGGCACTGGCATTTTTATCTGAACGTGCCGTTGGGGCTGCTGGGGTTGGGGCTGGCCTGGTGGGTGCTGCGCGACTGGCCCCGCCCGGCTGAACGCCCCCGGTTGGATTGGTTGGGAACGGCCGTGCTCACCATCTGTCTTCTTAGTCTCAATGTGGCCCTGTTAGGCGGCGGCGACCTGCAAAGTGCGGGCGGCTTTACCGCCTTCGACGAGGTAGAAACAAGCGGCACAGCCTGGGGCCTTTATCTGCTGGCAACTGTGGCTCTCCTCCTGTTTGTGGGCGTGCAACGGTACCAGCAGCGCGTGACCGCGGAGGGCAAGCCGGCCGCCTTCTGGCAGGCCCCACCCCTGATTGATTTGCGTCTCTTGCGCCAGCCCTACTTTAGCGGGGGCGTTCTGGTCAATTTCTTTTTGGGCAGTATGATTATCATCGTGATGGTCAATGTGCCCCTGATCGTCAATGTGCGCGAAGTAGACATCAGTCAGTCGGCTTTGTACAGTGGCTATCTGCTCAGCGGCGTCACCGGCACGATGGCCCTCTTTGCCTACGTCGGCGGCCGTTTGCTGGAGCGCTGCGGCTACCGGCCCGTGACGCTGGCCGGACTGGTCCTGGCCGGCGCCGGATTGGGTCTAATGGGCGCAAGCTGGTCGGTCCACACGGCCTATACCGTAATGATTGCCCAACTCGTTTTAGTGGGAATGGGCTTTGGCCTGGTGCTGGCGCCGATGGCAACGGCCGTTATCAACGCCGCTCCCGCCGCCCAACGCGGCGTAGCTGCCAGCCTGGTCATCGTCATGCGCCTGTTGGGCATGAGTGTCGGCCTGGCCGCCCTGACCGCCTGGGGGCTGAATCGCTTCAACCAACTGCGCCCTCACATCCCCCTGCCCGATCTGCCCTTTACCGACCCGGCCTACCAGCAGGCCATCATTGACGGTCTGACCCAACTGACGGTACAGGTGTTGGCCGAGACGTTTGCGATTACGGCCGTTGTCGCCCTCAGCGCCCTGCTCATCACCCTCTGGTATTTTCGGAAAGGGGAGAAGTAAGAAGGAAGAAGTAAAAAGGAAGAAGGAAGAAGCATTCTAAACGCAACAATTCAGCGAGAGTACGCACAGTTTTTTCTCCGCTTTTCTCCGTGAATCTCCGCGCATTCTCCGTGCCTCTCCGCGTAACATCTTTTAACAAAGGACAACAACATGCGAGCAATTGTAACAGGTAGTAACGGATTTATTGGTTTTAACTTGTGCCAGAAGTTGCACCGGGAAAAATGGGAAGTGATCGGCATTGACGACCTCTCTTCCGGGCGGCGCGAGAACGTGATTGATGGTTTTCGCTACGAATTCATGAAAATCCAGGAAAAGGAGCGGATGGAAAAGCTGATCCGTGAGTTTGAACCGGACGCTATTTTTCATTTAGCGGCCGTTCCCCGCGTCAGCTATTCGGTAGAAAACCCCTTTGTAACGGCCGAAGCCAACGTCATGGGCACGCTCAGCATTTTGGAAGGGGTAGTCAAAGCCGGGCTGGTCGAAAAAACGCGCATCGTCAATACCAGCAGCAGTTCCGTCTATGGCGGAGCCGAGCAAATGCCCACGCCCGAAAGCCATCCCTGCGATCCCAAATCCCCCTACGCCCTGGAAAAATACCAGGCTGAAGAGTGGGGCCGCCTCTTTGCCAACCTGTACGGGCTGGACATCGTGTCACTGCGCTACTTCAATGTGTTTGGTCCCCACGCCATCTTTGGCGGGGCCTACTCCACCGTCCTGACCGCCTGGCTTTACCACATTTACGTCGATCCCACCTACGAAGCCTTCCTGGAAGATGACGGCACCCAAAGCCGCGACTTTTGCTTTGTGGACAACGTGGTCCAGGCCAACGTGCTGGCCGCCACCCGCGACCGGGGCTTCAGCGGCGAAGCCTTTAACGTGGCCCAGGGGGACAACACTACCCTGCTGGAATGTAAGGATATGATTGAGGAACTGTCGGGACGGCCGTTGCACCTGGCACAGCGACCACCTCGCGTTGGCGACGTCCGGCACACCCTGGCCGACATTTCCGCTGCCCGGCGGGAATTGAATTATAACCCAACCACTAACTTCCTGGAACAGTTGAAGGTTATGGCCGACTGGTACGCCAATCATTACCCGAAAGCG
The DNA here is from genome assembly GCA_007123775.1 of Anaerolineae bacterium. Classification (GTDB taxonomy): domain Bacteria; phylum Chloroflexota; class Anaerolineae; order Promineifilales; family Promineifilaceae; genus SLGK01. Next base: position 10,634 of record SLGK01000100.1, read on the forward strand.
TAAGCAGCAGTCTGAAACTAAGGGGGCGTCTAAATATAACTTCCGCTTTTGGCTCGTAGTAACCGCTTTAGCGGGCTGAACGGCTAAAGCCGCCACTACGAACTTATTTTTGGACGGTCACTAAAGGGGCAAACGACGAACCTGGTTGATCCACTCTGAGGCAGTGCTGCAAGTGATAATGATCAGTAAATCGTCAATGACATCGGCAATAGGCAAAGAGTCGCCAGCGACTATCACACCGGCGACTCTTTTTCCTTGTGCAATTCGTTCATAAGCAAAGCGGGGTGTCGAAGTTTTCGTCAGCGGCAAACTTCATTTTGTTTGTTGTGTGGCCCGGTATCGTGCCAGTAGTCGCTCACGGAATAGTTGGTAGTCGGAAGCAGCCTCAATCTCGCGCCAAACCTCTTCGGCTTCTGTTGCTTGCTGCTGCAAATAATCATTTACCGATTCCCGATTGTCCAGATAATAGGCAATGACAGCATAGACATCAGCCAGTTTTAACGCTGGATAATGGCTGGCTATCTCCTCGGCCGAATGCCCTTGCTGAAACGCATGGACAACGGTATCTAATGTGACCCGCGTGCCGCCAACACGGATTACACCATCTTGATCGGCTTGTAGCGGGGGTGCTTTTGCTTCAACAACCAACATGATTCTTTCACCTCGGTCAAAATTATACCACAAATCGCACTGTTTATGCCTGAACGTCAGGCCGCCTTCTTTATTCCTGGCTTCAATTGAATATGCAGTTCGTCAAGCTGGCGGGTCTCCACGGGCGAAGGGGCGTCGGCCATGATGTCGGCGGCCTGGGCCGTTTTGGGGAAGGCCATCACCTCGCGGATGTTGGGTTCGCCGGCCATGAGGGCTACCAGCCGGTCCACACCGGGGGCAATGCCGCCGTGGGGGGGCGCGCCATACTCGAATGCTTCCAGCATGTGGCCGAATTGGGCTTCTGCCTGCTCCCAGGAGAAGCCGATTAGCTCCATGATTTTGCGCTGCAACGGCCGTTCGTGGATACGAATACTGCCGCCCGCTACCTCATACCCATTACAGATCAGGTCATACTGCTCGCTAAGTACCTGGCCGGGGTCGGTGTCCAGCAGCGGGATGTGCTCCCGTTTGGGCGCGGTGAACATATGGTGGCTGGGCGCGTAATGGCCATCCTCCATTTCCTCTTCAAACAGGGGGAAGTCAACGACCCAGGCAAAGGAGAGTTCATTCTTGTCCTTGTAACCGAGGCGGCGGCCCATCTCTTCGCGCAGCGCGCCCAACACGTTATAGACAATCCGTTTCTCGTCACTGGCGTAGAGGAGTAGGTCGCCCGGCTCCGCTTCCATGCGTTCCGTAATGGCGATGAGCTGGTCTACGGTAAAAAATTTGGTGATAAAGCCCTTCATCTCACCGGAATCCGGGTCCAGCGCCATCCAGGCCAGCCCTTTGGCCCCGTTCTCTTTGGCGATAGCTTCTAGCTCGTCAATCTGGGAGCGGCTGTAGCTGCCGCCGCCGGGTACGCGAATCGCCTTGACGGGACGGCCGTTGGCCACGTTCTCGCTAAAAACACGAAACGCGCTTTTGCCGGCAATGTCAGACAAGTCAACCAGTTCCATGCCGTAGCGCAGGTCGGGCCGGTCGGTGCCAAATCGCTCCATGGCCTCGCCATAGCTCAGGCGCGGGAAAGTTTCTGAAGCCAGCGGTACCAGGCTGGCGGTCTTGACCATGCCGATGATCAGTTCTTCAATCAGGTCCAGGATATCGTCCCGCTCGGCAAAGCTCATTTCCAGGTCCAGTTGGGTGAATTCCGGCTGGCGGTCGGCCCGCTGGTCTTCGTCACGGAAGCAGCGAGCAATCTGGAAGTAGCGGTCGTAGCCGGCCACCATGAGCAACTGCTTAAGCTGCTGCGGGCTTTGGGGCAGGGCATAAAATTTGCCGGGATGGACGCGGCTGGGGACCAGATAGTCGCGGGCGCCTTCCGGTGTACTCTTAAACAGAATGGGCGTCTCCACTTCCAAGAAGCCCCGCTCATCCAGAAAGTCGCGAATGAATTTGATCGCTTTGTGGCGAATGATGAGATTGCGCTGGAGACGCTCGCGGCGCAGGTCGAGGTAGCGGTATTTCAGGCGCAGTGACTCTTCAACGCTGCTGTCCCGATCAATGAGGAAGGGGGGTGTTTTGGCCGGGTTGAGGATGGTAACGGCCGTAGCCAACACCTCAATCTCCCCCGTGTCCAGATCAGGGTTCTCCTGACCTGCCGGCCGGCGCGACACCTCGCCCGTCACCTGAACCACGTACTCGCCCCGAATTTGTTCGGCCACGTCAAA
>SLGK01000263.1 GCA_007123775.1 Anaerolineae bacterium
GCGTGGGCGAAATCGTGGCCGCCTGCGTGGCCGGAATGCTCGACCTGGAAGACGCCGCCACCTTTGTCCTGGCGCGGGGTCGCCTGATGGGCGAGCTGCCGCCGGGCGGCAAGATGCTGGCTACCGACGGCACCCTGACAGAAGCGCAGGCGTGGATTGCGGGCAAAGAAGCGGACGTTTCCATTGCCACCGTCAACGGGCCACGTGCGGTGGTCATCGCCGGCCGGGCCGCAGCCATAGACGAGGTAGCCCAACTGGCCCAGGCCGCCGGTAAGCGCACCAAAGAACTGGACGTTTCTCACGCCTTCCATTCACCGTTGATGGAGCCGATTTTGGATGAGTTAACGGCCGTTGCCAACAGCCTCCACCTCTCCCCACCCCGCATCCCCGTTGTCTCCAACGTCACCGGCGAATTTCTAAGCGACGACGTCAGCGGCGACTATTGGAGCGCCCACGTGCGCCAGGCGGTTCTCTTCCACCAGGGCCTGGAACAGTTGGTAGAGGCTGGTTGCTCGCTGGTGGTGGAAGTCGGCCCCCACCCGGCCCTGACTCCGGCCGTGGCCACCAGTTTTGACCCCAACCATCTGCAAACCGTCCCCACCCTGCGCCGCGATCAGAACGATGTGGTCCATATCCTGGAAAGCCTGGCCGCCCTGCACACCAACGGCGTAAGCCTTAACCTCGACCAGCTATTTTGGAGTCCGATTTATCGCCGCGTCCATTTGCCCCTCTACCCCTTCCGCCGCGAGCGCCACTGGCTGGCCAGCGATAAGGGTTTTGGCGTCTCCCCGCGGCTGGCTGAAACAGCCGTTGCCGCGCCGGCCCCGGCAGAAGAGGCCACCCCGGCCGAACCGCTGACCATTGATGGCGAACTGCATCCGCTGTTGGGCGAAGTGACAACGGCCGATACCCGCCGCGTCATTTTTACCACTACCCTCTCTACGACCACCCCCTGGACCGATCACCGGGTCTTGGGCAGCACTGTCTTCCCGGCCACCGCCTATATGGAGATGGCTGCCCGCGCTTTTGCCGCCTGCGCTGGCCAGGATTGGCAGTCGGTCGAGTCGAGCGATATGGTGTATGAACGGCCGCTTCTCCTCAAATACCGCAAAGCCCGACCCGTCAGCCTGACGCTGGAAAATCCCCCCGTTAACGGCAATGACGATACCCGCTTTGTCATTGCCGCCGCCGATGAACCGGATGAGGTGTTCTGCCGCGGCCGGCTTACCTTTGCCGCCGACAGCCAGGAGCAGATTCCGGTGGAAGGGGAGCTGGTCATGATGCGCTCCCAGTTGGACATCGGCCCGTTTTATGGCGAACTGCGTAAGGGCGGCCTCGAGTACGGGGCCGGTTTTGCCAACGTGCGCGAACTGTGGCTGGGCGAACCGGGGTCGGGCGAGGCGCTGGGCCGCGTTACGGCCGGCCCCAACGGTGGCGGGGCCAACGAGTCTCCCTTTGCCAACGCCGTCTTGCTGGATGGCTGCCTGCAAGTCTTTGGCGCCGCCCTGCGTCCCATGCTGGAAGATGGTTACGGCGGCGCTTTTGTGCCGGCCGCCGTTGAATCGGTGACGTTGTACCGGCCGCTGCCGGCCGAAGTCTGGAGTCAGGTGAAGGTGCAAACGAGCGCCAACGGTCGGGCTGCCCTGGCCCACATCCGCGTCCTGAGCAATGAGGGCGACCTGCTGGCCGAAATGAACGGCATAGAACTGCGCCAGACCAATAGTTTAACCAACCCCGGTGCTGTTCCCCGGCCGGCCCCAAGCAGTAACGGGGCCAACCTGATCGCCTCGCGTGACGAACTGCTGGAAAAAATGGGCGACCTGCCCCGGCCGGAGCGCATCACCTTGCTGACCAAATGGCTGGCAGCCGAGGTCAAAGACACGATGGGCCAGGCCGCCGAAGGGTTGGACCTGGACAACCTGGACCCCTCTACCGCCTTCCTGGAAATTGGCCTCGATTCGCTCCTGGTCACCGAACTCCAGCGCCGCATCCAGGAAAAGCTGGATTTCCGCTTCCAGCCAATGCAGGGCCTCGACTACCAGAGCATCGAGTCGCTGGCCGAGTTTATCTACGAGGAAGTATTGATGACGGAGGCGGTAGCCGAATGAATAGGACGCAGATGAACGCAGATGACGCAGATAAAAAGAAAATGATCTGCGTTAATCCTGAAAATCTGCGTCCTATTCCCAGAGTAGAACCTGCGTGTAAGCGTTCACGTACTTTTGTAAGCGAATAAATAGGACGCAGATGAACGCAGATGACGCAGATAAAAAGAAAATAATCTGCGTTAATCCTGAAAATCTGCGTCCTATTCCTATGAGGAGGCTTTTATGAGCAGCGAAACTTTATCAGTTGATCTAGAAACAGCCCGGCATTATATCGAAACCCATCTCGACAAGCGGCAGGTGAACAAAATTCAGCACTCCTTCCCCTCGCCCCGCTTTTGGACTGAAACGGCCGTGCCGGTTGAAGAAATCATAACCGACCGGCAGCATTTACAAACAGTGGGGCGCAGTTCGCCGGTCAACCTGTACGTGGGTGCCCCTTTCTGCATCCAGACCGCCCCGGCCAAATGTGGTTACTGCCTCTTCCCGGTAGAGGTGTTTACCGGCAACAAAGATTTGGAACGCTACTATGATTACCTGCGGCGCGAGGTGGCCCTGTACGGCGACGCCTTTGCCGACCAATCGCTGGGCGCAGTCTATTTCGGCGGTGGTACAGCCAATCTGTACAAAGCCGACAAATACTACCAACTAATGGACCTGGTGCGCAGCCTATTCCCCGACACCGGTCCGGAAGTGGACATCACCCTGGAAGGGATTCCCCAACTCTTTACGCGGGAGAAGATTCAGGCCATTAAAGAATCAGGCATGAACCGGATCAGCATGGGGGTGCAGCAGATCAATGAGCGGCTGAACAGCCTGAGCGGGCGCAAGCAAACGACCAAACATGTGACCCAGACGCTGGAATGGGCCAGAGAATTTGGCATGCCCTGCAACGTGGACCTCATCTTTGGCTGGCCGCAGCAGACGGTAGCCACCATGGTCGAGGACCTGGAAACGGTTATCTCCTGGGGCGTCTATGACATTACCCATTATGAGCTTAACGTGGGCGGCCCCACCGACTTTGCCCTCAACCGGTATCACGAACTGCCCAGCACGTTGAGCAATCTGGAGATGTACCGGGTGGCGCGCGATTTGCTGGTCAGCCACGGCTATGAGCAGATCACGGCCTATAACTGGCGCAAGCCGGGCGACCCCCACAGCCGGCCGTATGAAGAAGGGGTTTCGCGGCGGCTGGATACGATGAACACGGTGGGGCTGGGCTACGCGGCCATCACCTTTTTTGGCGACGCCGGCCTGCCCAACGGCCGTTCCTGGTCCTACATCCAGTGGCGCAACGTGCAGGAGTATAAGGCGGCTATTGACAACGGCCGTTTCCCCGTCGAAGCTGGTTTCCGCCACGAGATCGAAGATTTTCAACTCTCCATGGTCTGGCGCAACCTGTTTGGCCTGGAACTGGACCGCCACGCCTATCAAGAAGCGTTTGGCGTGGACGTGTACGAACAGTTTGAAGGTGTCTGGAAGGCGCTGGAAGAGTGGGAATTTGTGCGCGTCACCGCCGACAAGATTCGCCTGGTTGGGGATGGCCCCTTCTACACCCCGCTGATCCAGACCCTCCTGGCCGAAAAGCGTTACGAGACGCTGCGCCAGCGGGTCGTTCACAAGAGAACAGCGGATTTGGAAATAATGGAAACGTAATGCGTAAAACGTAAGGCGTAAGGCGCAAACCATTACGTTTTACGCTTTACGTTTTACGCTCACAAATCATTTTACTATGAATAACAACACTTCCCCCACCCTTTCCCAGATTCGTGACACGCTAAGGCAGATTGTCGGCGAGGTGATCGAGGTTGAAGCAGAGCAGGTGGACAGCCAACTGCCGCTGCTTGACCTGGTCAATTCCTCGCTGGCACTGGTGGAGGGGATGCGCCGCGTCTACGAGCAATTTGGCGTGCTGGTCTCCATCCGGGACGTTCTGGAAGGGCAGACCGACCTGAACGGCCTGGCCGACTATATCCACCAGGGGTTGCAAGCGCAGCGAAACGGCCGTAAACAAGAAGCCCCCACCTCTACCCCACCTCCCCAAAAGAAAGAGGGACGCCAGGCGCCCCTCTTCCCCACCCAGCACCACGTCGCCATTCTGATGCGCTACTCGCCGGCAGCGGCGGCCGCTTTCAACGAATCGCTGTCGGTTCGCCTGGCAGGGGTGCTGGACGGTCCGGCCTTGCAAGCGGCTCTGGCAGCGGCCGTTGCGCGGCACGAAGCGCTGCGGATGGCCCTCAGTCCCGACCGGGATATGCTGGAAATTATTGAAGAGGAACGGCCGTTGCTGAGCGTCTCTCCCTGTCCTCCAGACGAGTTAGATGAGCGCCTGACAGCCATTGGCCAACGGCCGTTTACCCCCGGCCAACCACTCTTCCGGGCCGAACTACTGCGCCTTTCCGACACCGACCACATACTCATGCTGGTGAGCCACGCCCTGCTGCTGGACCATGAAGCGCTGCTCGCGCTTTTGCAAGACGTAGCCACATTCTACAACTTGTATACCCGCGACGAAGAGCCGGAGGTTACGCCCTCGGCCGCCCAGTGGACAGAATACATGGCCCAACGCCAGGCAGAAGTAAGCGCAGCCGCCCGCGCCGAAGCCGAAAATTTCTGGCGCGACACGTTCGCTCAGGGTATTCCCCGCCTCGAACTCCCTTCTGACCATACCCGCCCGCCGGTCAAAAATTACGACGGCGGCCGACTGATTCTGCCTTTGCCGCCCGAATTGATGCAGCAGTTGCACAGTTGGGCCGCCGCGTCGGGAGAGGGATTGGCCGGCTCGCGTGCCCACGCCGCTTTTTTCACTGCCTTTACCATTCTCCTACACCGGCTGGCCGGCCAGTCGGAACTTGTGGTTGGCGTCAACAGCAAGCCGCTCCATCTGTCCGCCGGACAGCAGCCGGTAGCGGCCACCGAAACGATGACGCCGGTACCCTCCGGCTATGATGTCGACGCCAGCTTTGCCACGGCCGTGCAGCAACAGGCGGCCGCCCTGGCCCGCGCTTACGACCACGCCCATCTTTCCCTGGCCGAGATTATCCAACTGCTGCAACTGCCCCGCGACCAGAGCCAGTCGGCTATCTTTGCCGCCGCCTTTCGCCGCCAGATTACTGAGGCCCCGCCCGCCTTTATTGACTTGCAGGCTTCCTATATAACAGCGCCCGGCGCAATGGCCCGTTATGATCTGGAACTGGTTTGGGAAACGGCCGGCGGAGAAACCGGAGAAACCGGGCTTTTGACAACCGGTGACGATGCCACGCTTTTTGAAGAGAAAAGCCCGGTTTCTGGTAAAGTCAAAGATCGTCTCATCTGTAACTACAGCAGCGAACTATTTACGGCCGATACCATGGCCCGTTGGCTGGACGGGCTGCTAGAACTGCTGCGGATTGCGCTGGCAGACGACGCCGTGCCCTGCGGCCGACTGCCCCTGATGAGCGAGGCCGAGCGGCACAAGTTGTTGGTAGAGTGGAACCAGACGAAACGGCCGTATCCCCGGCAGCAGACCATTCTCGACCTGATCCGGGAACATATCCGGCAGCGTCCTGACGCCGTAGCCATTCGCTTTGGCGAGGATGCGCTCACCTACGCCCAACTGGGGCAGCGTATTGAACAGATCGCCACCCAACTGCACCAACAGACCATTGGCCGGGGCGACCGGGTAGCCATCTTGCTGCCCCGCTCACCCGACCTGGTAGCCGCCATGCTGGCCGCCTGGCACGTGGGGGCTCTCTACGTCCCCCTGGACCAGGAGTTCCCGCTCAAACGTCTGGCCTTTATGCTGGCCGACGCCGACGTGAAAGCAACCATCACCAACGAGAATCTGGCCCCGCTGATTGGTGAGGCTGATTTACTCTTGCTCGATGACGAAGGACGAAAGACGGAAGACGGAGAAGGCAACCACCTTCCGTCCTCCGTCCTCCGTCCTCCGTCCCCTAACGACAGCGCCTATATCATCTACACCTCCGGCTCCACCGGCCGGCCCAAAGGGGTCGAAATCATGCACCGGGCCGTGGTCAACTGTGTCCTGGGGAGCCAATCCCTGCTGGAATTTGGGGCCGGCGACTCGCTGCTGGCCCTTACCACCGTCTCTTTCGACATCTCCGTGGTCGAACTATTTATGCCGCTGGTGGCCGGTGGCATTCTGGTTTTGGGCGAAGATGGTCTGGCAGGAGACGGCCTGCGCCTGACTGAGCAAATCACGGCGGTGCAGCCCACCTACGTTCAGGCCACCCCCTCCACCTGGAAGATGGTACTGGCGGCCGGCTGGCAGGGCGATCCGGCGCTGCACGTGGCCGCCACTGGCGAAAGCCTGAGCCGGGAGCTGGCCGAACAACTGCTGGCTAGAGTCGGCCGTCTCTGGAACCTGTACGGGCCGACCGAAACGACCGTCTACGCCACCGCCTGCCCGGTAGAATCAGCCCCCGACCAACCGATCAGAATCGGCCGGCCGTTACCCAACACCCAACTGTACATCCTGGACGAGCAAATGCAGCCCGTGCCCACCGGCGCCGTCGGCGAACTCTACATCGGCGGCGACGGCCTGGCCCGCGGCTACTGGCAGCGACCGAAGTTAACGGCCGAAAGCTTCGTGAATTACGAATTACAAATTACGAATTACGAAGAATCCTCCGTCGTCGGTCGTCCGTCATCCGTCGTCCTTTATAAGACCGGCGACCTGGCCCGCTATCTACCCAATGGGGACGTGATTTGCCTGGGACGGATTGATAACCAGGTTAAAATTCATGGCGTGCGCGTGGAGTTGGGCGAAGTGGAGTCCGCCTTACAGAGCGTGCCCGGCGTGCGGGATGCGGTGGCTGCGGCCTGGCGCGATTCCCAGGGTAATGCCCAACTGGTGGGCCATGTTATCATGGCCAACCGGCAAACCTTAACGCCGGCAGACATTCGCGCCCACTTGCGGGAACTGCTGCCAACGGTCATGATTCCTTCCCGCTATATGTTCCACGAGGCTTTTCCTCTGACGGCCAGCGGTAAAGTGCAGCGGGCCGCCCTGCCCACGCCGGATGCCAGACAAAAGCGGGCACGCGCGGTGGACGAGACCCCGGCCACGCCCACGGAGCGGCTGCTGGCCGAAGCGTGGGCCAGGGTGTTAGAAATCGGGCCGGACCAGATCGGCCGTGATGACGATTTTATGGACCTGGGCGGCCACTCCCTGCTGATGACCCCGTTAATGGTTGAGGTGCGTAAGCTGTTCCACGTCAATTTTGACCTGCGCGAGTTTTTTGACGCTTCTACCCTGCGCCGCTTTGCCGCCCTGATTGATGAGCGGCGGCAACAGAGGGGGAATGGGCAAAACGGCCGTTTCCAACCCAAACCCGACCGCCCCTCAGAATGGGGCCGGCAGCGCATGGCCTTTCTCAAGCGAGAAGCCCAGCTACCGGCCACCATCGCCCCCGCCCGCGGCCTAACTTACCGGACGCCGGACGCCTATCGCGCCATTTTTCTGACCGGGGCCACCGGCTTCCTGGGCGCTTATCTGGTCGCCGAAATGTTGCAAGAAACCGAAGCCGCCATCCACTGCCTGGTTCGTCCCCGGCGTGGCCAGCACGGCCGGCAGCGTCTGGCCGCGCAGTTAAAAAAGTACGAGCTATGGCGCGACGACGACTGGTGGCAGGCAGTCTGGCAGCAGCGGCTGCACATCGTGGACGGCGACGTTACCCTGCCTCGCCTGGGCTTGAGCGATGCCCTGTATGAGTCGCTGGCCCGCGAGGTGGACGCCATTCTGCACGGGGCCGCCCACGTCAATTTTATCTATCCCTATGAAGCGCTGCGGACCACCAACGTCCTGGGACTGCATGAGCTTATCCGCTTTGCCTTTCACAGTCGCATCAAGCCGGTCCACCATCTCTCCACGGCCGCCATCTGGCCCATGGGCGCCCACCAGACCTTTTACGAAAAAGAGAATATCGAACACGGCCGGCCGCTCAACCTGGGCTACGACGAATCAAAGTGGGTGGCCGAACGCTGCCTTCTCTACGCCGCCGAACGAGGGCTGCCCGTGGCCCGCTACCGGCCCGGCGAAGTGGGCGGCGACAGCCAGACGGGACGCTGCGTCACCGACCATTTCCTCTTTGCCACTATCAAGGGCTTTTTGCAATTTGGGGCGTTTCCATCGCTGGATATGCACGTGGACATCGCCCCGGTCGATTACGTGGCCCAGGCGTTGGTTCACCTGATCTTCCGCGGCAATCCGTTGGGTCGCGCCTATCACCTGACCAACCCTGAACCGAGCCACATGAGCCAGGCCCTTACCTTCTTGCGCAGCCTGGGCTACCGCTTTACGGAAATGCCTTTTGCCGAGCTGCGCGACCGGCTCATTCACAGTCCCGGCTTTGCCCAAAACGCCCTCTTTCCCTACCAGGCCGCCTTGCAAGAGATGGATAGTTACAGCCTGGAGCTGCCTCGCTACGACACTACTCAAACCAAACGGGCGCTGGCCGGCGCCGGCATCGCCTGCCCCCCGGCCGATGAGACACTCTTTGGTACCTACATAGATTACTTACAGGAGATTGGCTTCATTCCGGAGCCGGAGGAAATAGCCGTATAGCGTGTTACGTAACCAGAGAGAATTACGCAACACGCAATACGGAATACGCACTACGCAATAAAGGAAAATCTGTGAAACCATTACAAAACAAAACCATACTAATTACCGGCGGGTCGCGGGGTATTGGCGCGGCGGTGGTGGGGGCGGCGATGGCGCGCGGCGCGTCGGTGGCCTTTACCTACCACCACAGCGCGGAAACGGCCGAAACGCTCGCTCAGGAAATGACCGCCCAATATCCCGACCAGCAATGCCTGGCGCTGGCCTGTGACGTGGCCGACCTGGCCGCCATGCAGCAGATGATCAAGGGGGTCATTGAACAATTTGGTCGGGTGGACGCCCTGGTCAACAACGCCGGCATTACCCGCGACACGGCCCTGGCTCGGATGAGCCGCCAGCAGTGGGACGAGGTGATTACTACCAATCTGGGCAGTATGTATAACGCCATCCAGCCCTTACTGCTGCAACTGGTCAAACAGCGGGCCGGGGCTATCGTCAACCTGTCGTCGGCCGTGGCCATTTACGGCACACGCGGCCAAGCCAACTACGCCGCGGCCAAAGGGGGCATTATCGGTTTTACCAAAGCGCTGTCGGCCGAAGTGGCCCCGTTTGGCGTGCGCGTCAACGCTGTCGCACCTGGCTACGTAGATACCGACATGATGGCCGGCCTCTCCGAAGAGAAGTTGAGCTACATCAAGAGCCGTATCTCTCTGGGCCGGCTGGGTCAACCGGAGGAGGTGGCCACGCTGGTCTGCTTCCTGGCTTCTGACGAAGCCAGCTACATCACGGGACAGATTTTTCAGGTGGATGGCGGCATTACCCTGTAAAATAATTAATTGTTGAATGGCTGAATTGCTGAATGATTAATTGCCTCGAGACCAACGCCATTAACAATTCAACAATTCACAAATTAATTATTAATCGCATGAATCCAGCAAAAGAATATGACGTCATTATTTGTGGTGGCGGGCTGGCGGGCTTGACGCTGGCCCGGCAGCTTAAGCTGGAACTGCCGGAATTGTCGGTGGCGGTGGTGGATCGGCTGATACGGCCGTTGCCCGAAGCCGCCCACAAGGTAGGTGAATCCACCGTCGAGCTGGCTTCCTACTACTTTGCCAAAGTCTTGCAGCTGGAGGAACACCTGGAACAGGAGCAGTTGCCCAAGCTGGGATTGCGCTTCTTTTTTGGCGACGCGCATGGGCCATTAGAGGAACGCCCTGAATTAGGTCCCAGCCTGCTGCCACCGGTCTCTTCCTACCAGATTGACCGGGGCCGCTTTGAAAACGTGTTGCGCCAACTGGTGTCCGAGATGGGCGTGGACCTGTACGAGGAGACCCTGGTAGAAGACGTTATGCTGCCGGAAGATGGGGCCGCCCACGTCGTCAAGTGCCGGTACCAGGCTGAACGGTTTCGCTTAAACGGCCGTTGGCTCATTGACGCCCTGGGTCGCCGTCGACTGCTGCAAACAAAACTGGGGCTGACCCAACCCAACGGTCACGCGGCCAGCGCCGCCTGGTGGCGCGTCGACGCCCGCCTGGACGTGACCGCAATGGGCGACGAGCAGAATCGGCAGTGGCGGCGGCGCATGGTCGAAGATCGTTATCTCTCTACCGTGCATTTTATGGGAAGGGGCTATTGGGTCTGGCTGATTCCCCTGGCGTCGGGCGCTACCAGCGTGGGCATTGTCACCGACGAGACTATCCACCCGGTTAGAAGTTACGGCAAATCCCACGCCGACGCCCTGGCCTGGCTGCGCCGGTACGAGCCGTTGGTGTGGGACCATTTACGGGAGTACGAACCACTCGATTTCCACAGCCTGAAACATTACAGCTACCATTCACGGCAACTGTTCTCCCACCGGCGTTGGAGCTGCGTGGGCGATGCCGGCTTCTTTCTGGACCCGCTTTACAGCCTGGGGTCTGATTTTATCGCCATTGAGAATACGATTACGGCAGAATTGATACGTCGGGATTATGCGGGGACGTTGACGCAAACGGCCGTTGACCAATTCAACCGGTTGGTGCTGGATTTGCTGGGGCTTTGTTGCCTGGGTTATTACAAGGATACCTATGCCACTTTTGGCCACGCCCACATCTTCGCGGCCAAGTTCGCCTGGGATATTGTCATCTATTGGGCCTTATTAACGCCCCTCTTCTTGCAAGGCATTGTCCGCCAACCTCCACCGGAACTATTTGACCTGATACGGCGCTATAAAACAATCAACGAGCGAGTACAGCAGCTTTGCATTGATTGGGCCCAAGCCGCGTCGCCTCGCGCATTTCACCTACCCTACGCCGACCTGACGCGCATGCAAATCATGCAGGCGCTGCACCTGGAGCTAACCGCCCGGCGCAGCCCGGCCCAATTCATGACTGTTACCCGGAAAAATCTGGACCGCCTGGAAGAACTGGCCCAGGTCTTGTTCTGGCAGGCAGTGGCCGAATGTTTGCCCGAACATTTGCTGGTCAATGAACGCAACCGGCCCTGGCTCAACGCCTGGAAAATAAGCCTCGACCCGGAATGCTGGCAGGATGAAGGCTTATACGCCCCGGAGACGGCCCCGCGCCCCTTACAGCCGATGGCCCGCACCTACGCCGGCATTTTCGCTCCCATGAGCTGGCGGGAATTCCTGGAACTGGAACTGCCTTACCGGCTAACCCACCTGGCCGGAGGCAAACTGTATTACAATCTTATCCATCCCCTGCACCGGCGGCTGGTCAGTGACAAGCCGGCCCTATGGCTGCGCCGCCTGTTTGTGGCGGATTATCCTTCGGCATGAATGGCTTCTGAACCAACGACATGAATAGCAACGGCCGTTCTCTATGCCAACATCCGTCGTGACCAACTACTCGCCGGCCGGACTCAATAACCACAACCAGGCATTGTCAAAGCGGCAAGCGGCCTCGGTCTCTGCCGGGGTCTCAGTGACAATCAGGAAGGCAACAATGCCCTCGACAACGGCCGTATCCGGTGTGGCCTCCCCCAGCCGCGTACCGTTGCTGTAAACGGTCAGGGTGGGTCCCTCAGCGACAACGGCCAGCCGGTTGGTGGCCTGGTTGGCTTCGGTAAAGTTGGGGTCCAGTCCGGAGGCGTCAAAAGCGATAGTTTCCTCGACCAGGGGGGTGTCGCCTTGCCACGTTTGCAAAAGTACCTGGCCGGAACCGGGCGGGCCGGGCAAAACCACGTACTGGAACGCATCCGCTTCCGCGCCTGCCCGCAGCACCAGGCCGCAAGCGGCGCTGCCAGCCTGAACGTTGGGCGTCACGTCCGCAGCCAGGACAAAATCTTCTATCACCAGGGCGCGGAACTCGCTCGTTATGGCGGACGCTTCGGCTCCTGCCAGGGCCAGACCAGTGGCCGGGTGACCCAGCGCCGGACCGCCCTGGGTGGGATCAACGTCATAGAGAGGTAGTTCTTCAAGAACGGCCGTTTCCGCTTCTCCCGACAGTTCAAATGGAGAGGCGTTGGTTGGTGCCGGCGGCTCCGGCTGAGCGGCCCTGGTCGCTTCAGCCGCTTCGGCCGTAGCCGTGACCGCTATCACCTCTTCGGTGGCCACGGCCGAGATGGTGGCCACGGCTTTGGTAGCGGCCGCTTCGGCGGTAGCCACCAGTTCGTCAGACGTCACCTCATCGGCAGCAACGGCCGTTGCCGTCAGCACTATCATCTCCTGCAGCGCATCCACCGTCGCCTCTCGCTCCTCAGCCGCCTCCCCCGCCAGATCACAGCCGACCGTCAGCCCCACTAACAAAAACAAGACCAGCCAGATAGTAAATTTTGTTGGTTGCATATGTACTCCATTTAACCGTATTGCGTATTGCGTAGTGCGTAGTGCATCACTACAAAGGTTCATTACGTATCACGCATCACGCATCACGTTTCACGTTACGCCACGTCCCGCCGCCGCTGCAGGGCCACCGTACCCAGGAAAAGAACCAGGATGATGATTGTTTGTGCGCCCCAGGTGGTGAATAAGGTTTGGAAGTAAGTGCCCTCGTCACTCTTATCGACAAAGGCCCAGCCGAAATCGTCGTGGAAGAAGCGGATGCGTGACTCGGCAGCGCCGATGGCCGAGGCGCGGGTCAGCTCCAGCTCGGCCAGGTCGGTCTGGTAGACCAGGGTGCGGACCTGGTGCAGTTCTCGCTCCACGCTGTAGAAGGCGGCGTCCACCTGGTATTCTCGTTGCAGGGCGGAAACGGCCATATTATGCTCACTCAATTCAGCCAGATAAGCCTGCACTGCCGCCGGGTCGTTCATATCGGCCGGCTGCTCCGGCGGTGGGGGTATGGCCGGCGGTTCCGGCTCGTCACGTAAGGAGGGTGGCTCAATCGGGTCAGGCGTATCGACGGCCTCATCATAATATTGGCCCAGACCGGGGAAATTACAGCTACTTTCCCGCAGCACGCTGTTACCCATGCAGTTACAATGCTGCTCCTTCTGTTGGTTGGTTAACAGCCGTTGGTCATCTTCATCCAGGTCCCAGCAGACGTCGGCGGCCACGTCTGAGCCACCGCCGGTAATGGTCATAATCGCCTGAAAAGCCCAGCGGCTGGAAGCGGGACTGGTGACGTGCGACGGCAGCGGCACCATAGCCCCGCTCAACACAATCTGGGGAATCAGCAGCGGCACCAGCAGCAGCGGGGCACTGCTCGAATTAGGCGCCAGGGCCGAAGCAAACAGACCCAGCATCATACCGGCCATCAGCATCAGTGTCAGGGTGACAAAGAGGAAGGCCACTTCCAGCGTGCCACCAGGCATGACGAAAGCGACGGTGCGCGAGATGGTAAAGGCGGTGGCCATGTAGACAGCCAGGAGCGCGGCCAGCCACACCTTCGACATGATATAAGGCAGCAGCCGCAAATTGACCAATCGCTCCCGCCTGTAAATATCTCGCTCTTTGACCAGTTCCCGCATCTGGGACAGGCCGGCCACCATGATGCCGTTGTTGATCAGCACCACCAGCGAAATGATGACGTTGTTCAAATTGCCATCCTCAAAGGCAAACAGACTACGTCCCAGGCCGATGGCCAGAATAAAGTCCAGCAGGCTGATCAAGGGGGCCGTCAGCAGCATCAGGACCAGGCTGGCCCGATCACGGGAGATAATGCGTAAGTTGCGGGCCGATAAAATCTTAAACTGGCGCATAGAGGAAACCTGCTGGGCCGGAGCCGGGTGGGCCGGGGGCGTCACCGGGGCCGCGGTCTGCCCATCGCTGGCCAGCCGCGCTTGCAGTGGTTGGGCTATGTTCTCCTGGTAGGCCTTATGCTGTTGGTAGCGCTCGGCCCAATCGGCCGGATCGCCTTTTTGGGGATTGTCCAGCAGATTGTAGATGTCATCAAACTCAATTTCTTTGGTGCGCCGCTGCCGGTCGGTGCGGAACTGGTCAAAGTAGGCCAGGGCCTCATCGGGCGGGCCAAACCAGGCCAGATGGCCGCCTCGGGCCAGAAAGACCACCTTATCGGCCAGCATCACGTTTTTGGTGGCGTGGGTGATCAGGACGATGGTACGGCCCTGGTCGGCCAGGCGGCGCATCAACTGCATCAGGGCCGTTTCGGTGCCGGGGTCCAGGCCGGAGGTGGGTTCGTCCAGGAAAAAGAGGCCGGGCTTGGTCAGTAATTCCACGCCGATAGAGACGCGCTTTTGTTGGCCGCCGCTCAGGCCACTAATTTGTACATCTTTACGATGGGTCAGGTCCAGGTTGTCCAGCACCTCCATGATGCGCTGGTGGCGTTCGTCGGGGGTCATGTCGGGCGGCATCCGCAGTTGGGCGGCGTAGTCGAGCGCCTGGTAGACGGTCAATTCCATGTGGATGATGTCTCTTTGGGGCACAAAGCCGATATTACTGCGGATGGCGTCAAAGTTGGTATAGACGTCGAGGTCGTTGACGTAGACACGGCCGTGGGTGCTGGGACGATAACCGGCAATAGCATCGACCAGGGTCGATTTGCCGCCGCCGCTCTGGCCTACGACGACGATAAATTCGCTGGGCTGGAAAGCGAGGGAGATGTCTTGCAAGATGTTCAGGTCTTTACGCACCCATTTGTTCAAGCCGACGGCTTCGACCTTCATGCCGTGGCTTTCGTCGTATTGGGCCAGTTGGTCTTGCCCCATGACAAAGCGGTAGGGGCCGATACGCACGGTGTCGCTAGGTTGCAGCCAGACGTCGCCTTCAACGGCCGTTCCATTCACATACGTCCCATTCGAGCTGCGTAAATCTCGCGCCCGGTAGCGCTGCCCCACCCGCTCTATCTGGGCATGAAAGCAAGAGACAGTGGGCGCGTCTAGTACGATGTCGTTCTCTTTGTCCCGGCCAAAGGTGAGCAAATTGCTCTCATCAAACAAAATCTGCTGGGGTTTGGCACCAGCCATGCTGCCTTCGGGCAAAACGTAGATCAGCGTCACCATCTCACCGGCCAATGCCCCACCCACACGCAGTTTGAGGCCGTGGTACAAATAGATGGGGTCGGTGACCGGTTGGCCCTCGACGGTGACGGGATTGGTTGCTTCTGGCTGGGGCACCAGCTCATAACCGGCCCCGCTCCAGCGCAGTTGGGCATGGTAGCGGGAAACAAAGCTGTGGTCGATGACAATATCATTGTCGGCGGCCCGGCCGATCTTGAGCGACAGGCCGGTCAGCTTGTGGGTTTGCGGCGGCGAACCAGTCACCGTTACCAGCAGCATGGGGGCTTTTTCCGGCTGGGAGTGAGGTAGTTCGCCAACCATCGTTTCCTGACTGGGGGCACCTCTTTCGCTGCGGGTATCGTCGGTCAGGACGGTCCGTTGGTCCGGCGTGGCTATCAGGGTATGGTCGGCCGGCCGGACGCGCGTTTCGTCATCCAGGGTTGGAGGCGCACTGGCAGCCGACTGTGGCGCCAGGTGCAGGCGAAAGCGCAAGAATTGGCCCAGCCCAATCTGGTCCCCATCCTGCAAAGACTTGGGGGCACTGATCCGTTCTCCGTTGACAAAAGTGCCGTTGCTGCTGCCCAAATCTTCTATCTTTAGTTGGCCATCCCGCTCTGTCAGGCGGGCGTGCTGTCGGGAAATGCGCGTGTCGTCGATAACGATGTCCACGCCGGGCAGCCGGCCGATAACCAGCGGCAGATCGTCCAGTGCATATTCTTCCCCGGAGACAGGGCCTTGTTCTACAACCAATCGGTTTTTAGTCGTCATGCTCTCTCTCCCTTAAACGAAATAGTATCTGGCGTACATTTAGAATAATCACAATCACAACAATAAGCTGGTAGAGGCTGTGGCCAACGGCCGTATAGAAGGCATTGGCCACATCCACCGCCCCCTCCGCCCAATACTGCCCGGCCACCACCAGCAAGACGGCCAGCAGCGTCAATAAAGCCAGGCGGCCGATGGTACGGCCGACCACCGCTACCATAAAGATCCATTTGTCAACGGCCGATCCAAAATTCAAAATGGGTGACGACAAGACGTGGTGCAGGCGCAGCAGCAAATCATCCCCCGCTTCCACCATCTCCTCCAGGCGCAAAAAGAAATTATCGGCCGCCTCATTCTGCCAATAATCCTGCCAGCGCTCTTTGGCCATCTTGGCCCGATAGTCGATGAACTTGTTGTATTCCTTGTACCGGTCCACTGTGCTGTCCAGGCGCAGGGCCAGCGTGTCATAGAGCAGCGTGGCCCGGATCATACGCAGCGTGTGCAGGTTCAGCGGAATGTTGTACTCTTGGGCGATGTTGATCATCGTCAGCCAGAGGCGGGCCGAGGTGCGTTCCCACCATTCCGTATGCTTGGCTTTGGCGCGGAAGGTGTAAATGACGCGCATGTAGGCGGTTTCGGCTTCTTTGACAAAGGCCTCCACGTCAATGGGGGGGAACGGTTCCAGCAGCTTCAGGGTAGAGCGGGCCATGCCTTCGGCGTCGTTTTTTTGCATGGCCAGCACAATGCGCTCCAGGATAATGCGCTGCTCCACGTTAAAAGAGCCGCAAGAGCCAAAATCGACAAAGGTCAATTTGCTATCGCGGCGTACCAGTATGTTGGCTGGATGGGGATCGGCGTGGAAGAAAAGATTTTCGTCAGCCCAAAAAGCAACCCACAAGACGCGCCGGGCAACCAGGTCTGGCTTGATGTTCAGGCGATCCATCATCTCCAGGCCGTAGGCATCCTGCTGCTCGATGGCGGCGATTACTTCCCACAGCCACATGCCGGAAACAAACTCTTGTACGATCACTTCTTCGCCGGAAAGCTCAAAGTAGACTTTGGGGGCGGTGAGGAACTTTTTCCCCTTCTTTTGGCGGGCGCGGCGGCGAAAGATGTTCTGGAAACGAGCCTCTTTGGTAAAGTCCAGTTCCTCAAACAGCGTTTCCTGAAATTCGCGGCGCAGGTTGCGGGTAAACCCGGGCCGGACGATGGTCAGCGTTTCGATCAGGTCAAGCAGCCAATCCAGCACGCGAAAATCGGCGGCGAACAGTTGGCCAATGCCGGGTCGGCGCACCTTGACGGCCACTTTGGTGCCATCTTTCAAAAGGGCCTGGTAGACGCAGGCTACCGAAGCGGCGCCAACCGGTTCGGGATCAAAGACGGCGAAGGTTTGACGCCAGGGTTGGCCGGTGGTGCGTTCAATGGTAGCCAGGGCCTCTTCGAGGGGAAAGGGGGGCATTTTGTCCAGCATTTTGGACAGTTCCAGGCAGTATTCCCAGGGAACCAGATCGATCCGCATGGCTACCTGCTGGCCCAATTTGACGAAGGTGCCGCCGACTCGTTCCAGGCCCCGGCGCAGGCGGGCGGCCTGCCGCTCCAGGCTGTCTTGGCCCCGGATTTTGTCTAGCAGGTAGCCGCCCAGAACGTAGACGAGCAGATAGAGCCACATGAACAGACGGCCGAAGGCACGCCACAAACCGGCCTGAAAAGGAGCAGGGCCGGCGGAGGGGGCGGCTATATCGGCCGTTTCTGCGGCGGCGGCCGGGTCAACCATCTGGGGCCGGCGGGGCATCGGCTGCAACACGTCAGTAGCGGCGTCACGGCCGTTGCTGCTCACTTCATGGCTCAGCCTGGTTTCAAACAGCCGTTCCAGTTCGTCCGTAACGACCAGGGTCGGGCCAGTGTCGTTGGTCGCCCGGCCATTAGCCGCCCGCCACTGTTTGAGGCCACGCGCCACGGCTTGCCGAATGCGCTGCGGCCGTTGTCGGCTAATCACGGTTATACTTCCCTATCATCCAGGCGAAACAGGAGGTTGCGCCAGTTGATAATCAGCAGCAGGAGAATGAGCAGTTGGTAGCCCCAGTGCGTGGCTACCTGGCGGGTAAGCGTCGTTAGGTTGGCCGTCTCTCCTGCGGTCAACCATTGTCCGGCAGCCAGAAAGCCCACGGCTACGGCCGTTAGCAGGAAAATCTGGCCGGTGAATTTAACGGCCGTATATACCAGAAAAGCCCACTTATCCATATAGCGGCTAAAGTTGACCCTGGGCAGGGCCAGCGCATGGCGCAAATGGAAAAACAGTCCCTCGGTCGTGTCGGCCAACTGTTCCAGGCGCAGAAAAGTTCGGTTGTTGACGCCGCGACTTAGCTGCCGGGCCGCGTTGCGGCTGACCCGCCGCCGTACCCGCTGGGCGTGGTAATCGGTAAAACGCTGATACTCGGCCAAAATATCCAGCTGGGGATAAAGCCGCAGCGAGAGGGTGTCAAACAGTAGAATGGAGCGAATCAGCCGCAGTACGTGAAAGTCAATCGTCACGCCATGCTTTTGGGCCGTCTGAATCAGGCCAAGCCACTGCAAAGCGGAGGTGCGCTCCTGCCAGGTGGCGCTGCGGGCGCTGCCGGCAAAAACGTAGACCATCTGCCAATTGTGGGTTTCCAGCTCCTTCGTAAACTCCAGCACGTCAATGGAAGGCAGCGGTTCTAGCAGAATGAGGGTGGCACGGGCCATATTGAGCGGATCATTTTTGGTGGCGTAGTGCATGTTTTGTTGCAAGGCACGCCGCTTGGTACGGCCGACGGCGCTGACGGACCCAAAGTCGATAAAGGTCAGGCGGCTGTTGGGGCCAACGATGATGTTGTCGGGATGGGGGTTGGCGTGGAAAAAGAGATGTTCGTGCCAGCCCCAATAGTTGACCCAGGTCAGCCGCCGGGCCACTTTTTTGAAGTCAATGTTGAGCCGTTTGGCCAGCTCCAGCACCGGCTTGTTGTTTTGCTCGATGGCCGCCAGCAGTTCCCACATCCAGATGCCGTTGACAAAATCTTCAACAATGACTTCTTCGCCAGAGAGGTCGAAATGGATGCGAGGCGCGGTGAAGAACTTTTTGCCCGATTTTTTGGCCGCCCGCCGGAAGGAGACCTGATAGCGGGCCTCTTGCACGAAGTCCAGTTCTTCGATCAGGGCCTCCCGGAACTCCTGGCGGACGCTCTCGCTGTAGCCGGGTCCTAGGATGGTCAGGAATTCGACAAAGCGCAGCAACCATTCCAGTATCTTCAGGTCGGCCATGAACATTTCACCGGCACCGGGGCGGCGGACCTTGACCACCACTTTTTGGCCGTCATGGAGGCGGGCCTGGTAGACGCAGGCCACGGCCGTTGACCCCACCGGTTCGGGATCAAATTGGGCGAAGGTAGCGGTTAACGGCCGTTGCGTCACCCGCTCAACCATAGCCACCGCTTGCTCCGGGGGAAAGGGGGGCACTTTGTCCAACATGCGCGATAGCTCCACGCTGTATTCCCAGGGAATCAGGTCCAGGCGCATGGCCATGTGCTGCCCGATCTTGACAAACGTACCACCGGCCCGTTCAAAGGTGCGGCGCAACCGTACTGCTCGCCGCTGCGGCGTGTCTACTCTTCGCAGCCAATCTACCGCCACGCCGCCAACAAAACGAAGCAGCAGCCCCAGCCAGACCAGCAGGCGACCCCACACCCGCCAGCGGCTGGCGCGAAAAGAGACCGTTCGCATTTTGGGTGGGGCCGTTTCGCCCACTTTGGCTTGAACAAACTGGCGGCGCGGCAGGCTGGCCAGTTTACCCGGCTGTCCGGGGTCTCGTCGGGCTTTAATGAAGTTTAGGGGTGCTGACTGCTTTTCCATAAGATAGGGCAGACGTATTCCGTATTGCGTATTGCGTAGTTCTCTCTGATTATGCAATACGCAACACGCAATATGCTTTGTCAACCACCGGAGGTTCTAAAGAGCCGCTGCTTTTTAGCGTACTACAGGCGCCAGACATCCAGGGCGTCAGAGACGTCACGGATGCGGCGGCGCACGCGGCGGCGGGTTGATTTGGTGTTGAGGGCGTCGGCCACCTCGGCCGGAATGTCGCTGGCTTCGCGCAGCGACTCGCTCAGCGCTTCACCCATGTTGGGAACAAAGTCTCGAATAGCGCCATCCTTCTTCTTGCGGGCCGATTTTTTTCTGGCTTTTTCATAGCGGTCTGTGCCTTTGGCTACGGCTCGCGCCGCCTGGCGAATGGCCCGACTGATGCCGGCCTCAAACTCTTGCACGTCTTCCAGGCCGTCGGAATAACGATTCTTCTTTTTCCTCTTTTTCTTCGATTTATTGTCTAGCACCAGCGGCCGGCCGCGCTCGCGCAGCGAACCTAACCGCGAGGTAGTAGTGGTGTCTTTTCTATCGGTTGTGTCTGACATAAGAGCCTCCTTTGCTTAAAATGCTTTTCTCCGTGAACCTCCGTGACTCCTCTGTGAATCTCCGCGTTACTTCTTACAGTTCAGGCAAAGGGGAAAAGGAGATTACCCCGTTTCCGTTTTTTTCTTTTCTTGCGGTAGACCATGACAATGGGGACCAATACTTTGCCTTCGGCCTCTTCACCCAGCTGGTAATTGACCTCCTCAATCACGTCTACCACTTCGTCCCAGAGCTTACCCTGGCCTCGCTTGAGCCGTTTGATATGCTTGCGACGCTGTTTGCCCAGATCGATAACGATAGGCTGCGTTACCTCAACTGCGGTCTCTTCCACTTCATCCTCATAATCTCTGTTTTCCATGGCGTTGGGCTTCTCCTTTGCAATTGACAAACGACGAAGCGATTCGAGATCGTTCGTCGTGTTCATCGCATAGCGGTGTGTCCTATGGTGCGGACACATATTTACTGTTAGCTACTAGAACCTGGAGACTACTAAAAATCACACATCTATGTAACCGATCATAAGGATTTAGCCGATACCTGTCAAGGCGAGGTGAGAATAACTGTTGTGGACCAGACAATGGTTGATTACAATGGTGGGTACAGGCGCTAGGGCATTGGCTGTTAGCCACATCCGGCTTATAGTTGATTTGGGGGGCGCTGCGGACTGGTTGGTGAAGCTAATTCAGCAATGGATCACTTTGCCCCAGCCACATTGAAACATATGATAAAGTTGCAGCTACCATCACAAACGGCCGTTGACGTTTGGGCGGTCGATTTAGATACGAAAGAACTTGCTCACTATGAAGCCTTTCTGTCAGTTGACGAACAGGAGCGAGCGAGCCGTTTTCGTTTTGAACGTGACCGGCATCGCTATATTGTCGGACGCGGCTGCCTGCGCTATCTAGTCGGTCAATATCTGGCCATTTCACCGGCAAAAATTGTGTTTGCTTATAATGATTATGGCAAGCCCTACCTTCGCGCTCAACCGGAACAACCCGATTTACGTTTCAATGTGACCCATTCACAGCAGTTTGCTTTGCTGGGGCTTACCTGGGGTAGACGGCTGGGCGTGGATATAGAGGTAATACGGCCGTTTGCTGATTTGGCTGACCTGGTGAGCCGCTTTTTTGCACCAGAAGAAGTATCTGTGTGGAAAACCGTACAGCCAGCGCAGCAGATTGAAGCGTTTCTTTACGGCTGGACGCGCAAAGAGGCGTTCATCAAGGCAATCGGTGATGGTCTCTCATATCCCCTAGACCAGTTTGTAGTCAGCCTGCATCCCAGCGAGCAGGCCCGACTAATAGCTATAGGAAACAGCCTAAGCGCCGCCCAGAATTGGAAAGTAATCTCGTTACGGCCGTTTCCCCAAACTATTGCTGCTATCGTTGTCGAAAACAGCGAAGACACAAATATCAAAAACCAGTGGCAACGTTTGCGAAATAAACGATAGATGTTAGACGACGGACCATCGTCCCTTGTCCGCCGTCCATTGTCTCTAAAGAGAGGTGCGATCAGTGATCAGCCAAACAATTGTTCATATCCGGGATAACCTGGAAGAGATGCGCCACCTGATACAGCGTCTCGATAGTACAGTTGACCAACAGCAGCAAACTCTCATCACTACTCATTCCGAACTGCTCAAGGAACAAGCTAAACAATCAGGTGATGAACTATCACTGCTGCTTGGGTTCATGAAGCGCACGCTCCAAGACCTGGAAAAGCGGATTGAGACGCAAACCAAAGAGCAGGCTCAGCTTAAAGCCCTACAAGAAATCGGGGCGGTCATTAACTCCTCACTAGACCTCAACGAAGTTCTCAAAAGTGTCATGGATGCCATCATTGACCTGACCCAGGCCGAACGGGCAATCTTGCTACTCAACAAAGAGGAAACTGGTGAACTAGATGTCCAGGTAGCCCGCAATATGGATCGGGAAACAATCGAACAGGCCCAATCCTTTGAGATCAGCCGCAGCATTGTCCACAGCGTAGCCCAAAGCGGCACACCGGTTGTCACCACCAACGCGCAATCTGATCCGCGCTTTTCCAGCCAAAACAGTATCATTAGCTACAATTTACGCTCAATTCTATGTGTGCCGCTCAAAATCAAAGAGACCATTACCGGCGTTATTTACGCGGATAATCGGGTGGCCTCTGGCATTTTTGCTGAGCATGATCGGAACATGCTGGCCGCATTCGCCAACCAGGCGGCGGTTGCCATTGAAAATGCCCGCCTTTTTCGTGAAATTCGCAACCATTTAGCTGAAATCACCGAGATGAAAGAGCTAATGGACAATGTGTTTGCTTCCATTGCCAGCGGCGTTATCACCATTGATGACGAAGACCGGATCGCTCTGGTCAACCAGGCAGCCGAGCGCATTTTAGGCCTGGCTTCAGAATCAATCTTGCAACAAACCTACCGCAACCTATTATCTACCCTCAGTATGCCGGTAGAGCCACTTATTGCCGATGTGCGTCACACCGGAGGCATTCAAAATACCGAAGTGGATATTGCCGTACCCAAACGTACTGGCCTGACGACTCTGAATATCACCTTTTCACCCCTGCGTGACGGTGAACAATCGGCCCTGGGCGTAGCTATGGTCCTTGACGATGTATCGGAGAAGAAGCGGCTGGAAAGCGTACGACGCTATTTGCCGCCGGCACTCGTGGACCAGGTGCGTGACCTGGATGCAGCCCAACAGCCACAGCGGCGAGACATCACCGTTCTGTTTGCCGACATACGCGGCTTCAGCACTTTTAGCGAACAATTGGACCCGGAGAAGTTGGTCCAAATTATCAACGGCTACTTTACGGAAGCAGTGCAGGCCATTACTCAGTATGAAGGGCTAACCGATAAATTTATGGGAGATGCGGTTATGGCCCTCTTTAACACCCCGCTTAATCCCCAGGCACACCATGCCGAGCGAGCGGTATACACAGCCCTGATGATTCAAGAGCGAATGGCTAGGTATTATGCCGACTTGCCTGAACAGCATCAGCTACACTTTGGCGTAGGCATTCATACCGGTGAAGCAGTTGTAGGCAATGTGGGTAGCCACTTACGTAAGGATTACTCGGCTATTGGTGATGCGGTTAACCTGGCCAAACGACTGCAAGAAAACGCCGCGCCTGATCAAATAATTGTGAGCCGGGCTGTTTATGATGCGGTTAAGGATCTGGTGGTAGTTGAAGCATTGCCTCCCATGCAAGTTAAGGGGCGACAAGCGCTGGAACAAGTCTATTTGCTGCACGGGTTGGCTGAACCTGGTGCAACCCCATCATCGGGCCATTCTCAATTACATTGATGAAAACGGCTTTATCACCGACAAGGATTATTCGGCCCTGACCGACCGGGCAAAGGCTACCCGCGCCCTGGATTTCAACAGGCTAATCGAGCTAGGCCTGATTGAGCGTCATGGCCGGGTGCGCAATACCCACTACCGGCAAGTGGCGGGAATGTAATTAGTTCATGTGTAGACGATGCCCACGGTGTTGAACCAGCCTTGAGCAACAGAAAGTGTGTATTGGCGTGGTTAAATGCCACCGAATTGATGCTTCAACTGAGAACTGCCAACGCCGCGAGCAATCGGTCACGCTTGGCCACAATCATATCTCTAAGGGAGACGACGCTCTTCCAAGGGCGGCAGAAACTCACGAGTAAAGAGTACCGCCGGATCAGGTCGCCTTTCCAGCCCCATCGCTTCCATGGCCGCATCAATGTGGGCCTCAATACGCTCAGGTTCAGCGTCGCCGAAGCCGTGTCCGGCAACCGAGGGGGTCCTGATGAGTCGTTCCACAGCCAGGTCCAGACGAGCCCGTTCCACTTCCTCGTCAATCAACGGATCTATCTGTTTCAGAACGGCTATGGCGTTGTCTGGGTTAGCAATTGTATGCTGCCAGCCTCGGATCGTGGCGCGAACAACCCCTCTGACGACATCGGGTTGCTCCCTGATCATTTCCGGGCGAGTAATCAGGGCCAAACCGTATATTTCGAGACCATATTCAGGGTAGTGGAAGGCAATAATATCATCAGGGTCAATGCCAATGCCCTGCAGAGTAATGATAGCGTCTAGGAAAGGAGCGGTGGCGTCTACGCTGCCTTCGACCAGCAGAGGCTCCCGCAGTTCTGGGGCCACACTATTCCAGTTAACGCTGTCGGGGTCCAGGCCTACAGCTCGAGCAAAAGCCGGAAACATGATTCTTGAAGCGGAACCGGACGGCGCGGCCAGTTCACGACCGGCCAGGTCCAGAGGTGTCTCGATGCCGCGATCGGCCAGGGTCAGTATAGTCAGCGGCGAATAATCCCACATGATGGCTACTGCCGTCAAGGCTTCATCCGGATTTTCGGCATTGAACTGCAACAAGACGCCGAAGTCGGCGATGCCGAAATCATAAACGCCGCCGGCCACTTTACTGATGGTGTCACCCGATCCAAAACCTCGATCTATAGTGATATCAATACCTTCATCGGCATAGAATCCCTCGGCGTTAGCCACTGGATAGGCCGCATAAACACCCTGCCAGGCCCAATCCGTGGCCAGGCTAACCGATGCTTCCCTATCTAGTAAACCACAGCCGACCAGAAGCAGAGGAATCAAGCAAACTAGAAACAACATTTTCTTTTTCATGAACGTTTACTCCTTGTGTTTGAGCGTATTCAGGAATCAATAGGTTGAGGTGCTTATCAGGGTGCGCCGATAGAATTGAACGGTAGTTCGCAACAGTACAGCGCAATCCCAAAAGAAGCGCCTTAGATTGTTGAGATGAAGCAATAATCGTACATGATAGTGCCAACGCAGTGTGCGGTGCAAGTAAGTAGAAGCTATACTCAAAAGTATGGCACAGTTGTCTTAGATGAGAATAGTGACAAATGTCACTAGATGGTCCGAGTCAGCCCGCAATTGTGGAAACATGTTAGGAAACGTCGCCGTTTTGGTATCGATCAACAAAAGTTCAAACGTAAGATGGCGTTGGTACATGAACCGAAAGCGCACGTATTTTTCACCAACGACACCACAACGGCGGAAGTTGCTATTTAAGACCTGGGAATAGACGGCCTTTTTGAGTCACCCAGGCCCATGGCAGACAGAGTGAGTTGACCGAGACGGGCGTGATTATACCGGTAGGTGAGGGGACAACGGCCGTTAACATGAGTTTAAAGCGGATGGCAGCCTCAGTCCTGGCCTACCTGCGGGCCTGGGACGTGGTGCGGATGCTGACCCACCGGGAGCTGGTGGGTGCGCCGCTGGCCTACCTGCTGGTGCCGGCGGGTGCGTGTGGCCGGACTGTTGGTGGTCCACCAGTCGCCGCCGACGGCCAAAGGCTTTCAACGACTGACGTTGCAGCCGGGCGAAACACAGAAAGTGGCCTTTCCGGTGGGCCGAGAACAATTACAATACCTGGATGAATCGATGTGCCTGACGGTGGAACTGGGCCAGTTTGAGCTGATGGTGGGCGGCAGTTCCGACCGCGCCATCAGTGTGACGTCGACGGTTGAGAAGGCATGATGGCTACAAAACTGAAATCAAACTGGGTAGACGCTTTAAGCGTGATGTGCGACTGAGAAATCATCTCGCCTAAAGCGTCTCAATTGCTTAACGTCTGGCACTCAGACGCATCAGCTAGATAGCTGAGCCAGGCGCTATCTCCCCGGATACGAGAAATCCTCATGCTCAACAGTCAGATGACCATTGGCTCGAACTGACGATTTTGTTTCGTCATAGAGCGGTGAATTCTTGGGCGGCAAAATCCACCGTAAATCGCCCGGTCGAAATGTAGGAATCTCTATGGGGTATTTAATTTTGGGCGTAGGGTCCCCCGGTTTACTCGGCTGGATTTCAACCACGATCTGCTTTGGGGGCACGTCTTTCAGAATCAGGTCACCAGAAATCCGAATATTTTGCCCACTTCTGGTCAGGTGCTGCATCACAAAAACATTATCTGAACTCATTGAATCTGTCTCCTGTCACTAACAATTGTACCAATAAAATGATTGTGGGAGGTTGTAGCCAACGTTTTGGCTTCCTGATCAATCTGTTAGCAATGATAACAGCGTACCGCTCAGAAAACGCTCACAGCTAAATTCGATGGGCTTTCAGGATTTTAGAGCTTGCTTTGAGCTTGCCGAAAAGGGGATCAACCTGACCGGTAATGTCATCCAAGCGTAACCGTGCTAGTTGCCTCTTTCGTCATGATCGGACGTCACATAAGAATTCTGTCAATTTTTTTCTATCATAGTTACAATAGGCAGTGGTAACTTGTTTGACGGTGGCGTCCCCCGGAGGAAAAAGTTAGGTATCACAGGAGGGATGGAGCGCAAGAGAAAGTCATGGGTTTACGAAGAGCAAGTCTGATTCTGACGGGCCTGGCGTTGTTGCTGGTCACCGCCTGGTCACTGCCTTCGCTGGCGCAAATGTTACCCGACCGGGTTCAGGCCCAGATTCCGGAACAACTCTGGCCACTGGAGGCAACGCCTCTACCTGTATCCTTGCCACCCACCTCAGCCACGACCACGCCGGCCGCAACTATCAGGTTCACGCCAACGGTTGTGCCGCCGACAGAAACGGCCACCGCTATACCTACCCATACACTGACCCCAACAAGCACTCCAACCAGCACGCCTACGCCGACCAGCACCCCTACAACTACCCCCACCCCCACCAACACGCCCCCGACTGCGGCGCATATAGACGGCCTGCGTATCATCGCCCAGACCTTTAGCAACTGCGGACCGGCCAACTTGACGATGGTTCTCAACTACTATGGCCACGCCGTTACCCAGGCCCAGGTTGGCGGCCTGCTCAAGCCCGTGCGCGAAGACTCCAACGTTAGCCCCTGGGAATTGGTCGATTATGGCAACCGGGAAACGCCATTGGGGGCCGCTTATTTCACCGGTGGGGAGATCGATCTACTCAAGCGGCTGCTGGCGGCAGGCTTTCCCGTTATTGTCGAAAAGGGGTACCGGCCGGCGGAATGGCTGGGTTGGATGGGCCATTATCTCACGTTGATAGGCTACAATGACGCCAACCGGACCTTTACGGCTCTGGACACCTACCTCGGCCCGTGGGACGGCAGCGGTTCAAGCATCAGCTATGCCAATCTACTGGCCTACTGGCAGCATTTCAACTACACCTTTATCGTCGTCTATCCGCCAGCAGACAGCGACCAGGTAGCGGCTACTTTAGGGCCAGAGATGGTTGATCGGGAAAGGATGTGGCGGCAAGCGGTGCAGCGGGCACGTAACGACACCACTGCTGAGCCTGAGAATCTCTTTGCCTGGTTTAACCTGGGCAGCAGTCTAACCCGCCTGGGCCAATTGACCGGTAGCCACTCCTATTTTGACGATGCTGCTGCTGCTTTTGACCAGTCTCGCAGCCTCGGGTTTCCCCGGCGTATGCTTTGGTATCAGTTCGACATTTACGAAGCCTATTTAGCTGTGGGGCGCTATGAGGATGTGATCGAATTGGCCAATCACACCATCGCTGGCGCGGAGGATCGGCTGATTGAGGAGAGTTTTCTCTATCGGGGTCACGCTTACCTGGCGCAAGGCAATGCGGCGCAGGCTCGCCTCGATTACCAGCGGGCGCTGGCAGCCAACCCCAATTCCAGCGCCGTGCAGGCGGCGATTAAGGAGTAGCCGAGCATCCTCAGATGCCCTCCCCCTCCCTCTCATCCAATAACTCGACAAAATTATGCGCCCGGATCATGATGACACCCTGGTGACTGTCCATGTCCAGCAGGTCTGCATCGCCCGTTACCAGATAGGCCGCTTCACCACCTCTTTTAGCTCAGCCACCATCTGGGGCGAAACCAGATAGACAAAGTGCCCTTGTTCCCAGTGGGCAATAAGGCGGAAGATCGTCTCTCCCTGGGTGAGCAAATAGCTGACAATCAGATTGGTGTCTAATACAGCGCGTATCACCGGGATTATGCCTCAGCTTGATTTCTTTCCGCATATAGTTCTTGGCGTACGGCATCGACCAGAGCCAACGCTTCGACTTCGGTCAGACTATTACCGGCAGCATTGAGAGCGGCTGCTTCCTGCAAGCGAGCAAAACGGGCGGCGCGGGCCTGTTTGTATTGTTGGTAGGCCTGGTACTCGTCATAAGATAGAATGGCAGCCATCGGTTTGCCATAGGTTTCAATTACCACCGGTTCACCGCGAGTTCGGGTCCAATCAATCATCTCACGCGTCTTCTTTTGCAAGTCTGTAGAGGTTATGACCTTGGGCATTGATTCTGCTCCTTTTGTAAATTACATATGTTATATAAGACACATAATTTGCCACAATTCCCAAACGTTTATGAAAAACCGTTCGCACACTTCAACAAGTCAAAGACAGGCTGAGGAGGCGAACTGCTCGCTCATGTTTGACTATGAGGAGTATGGCCTCTTTGGGGCGAGTTCCTTCTGTGACCTACCGAGGAGTTTCTGCTCAATATGCAGCCAGGACTGATGGTCTAGCTAAGCACATCGTCAGCCTGTCAATTCTATCATAAAATAATGGCTATGATCCTGTTCACCCATAGCGAAAACCACCGGGGCGAGATGGCCCGTTTCCTCAATGATTTGCGCGATCTGGTGCTGACCGAAACGGCCGCTCAGCGTCGGCAGGTTCACGCCCAGTGGGAAAAGCCGCTGGCTACTCGCGTAGCCGACGGCTTTGCCATTGAAAACGTCTCCCTGGTCAGGGTACACCCCAACGATCAGGTTGAACTGGCCTGCACCCGTAACCAGTCCCGCTTCCGGCCGGGTGACGTGCTGTGCCTCAGCCGCAACGATCCCTTTAATCCGCAAAACGTAATGGTCAGCCTGGTCGAAGACGAAGAAACCAGGCTGCTCATTAGCAGTGACGACATCGTGCCCTGGCAGGTTCACTTCACTCCCAACGAGGGCTGGACGCTGGACGTGGGGCTTATTGACCTGAGCAGCTACATCCTGGATGCCCTGGCCGAAGCGGGTGACAGCCTGGTCGGCCGCGAGCGCATTATGCCTTTGCTGATGGGAAACCGGTCGCCCCAGATCGACCCCGGCCTCTACGACCGGGGCCTGGAAATGGGCGAGGCGGTGGGGCTAAACTGGAACCAGAGCGAAGCCCTGGCCCACGCCTACGCCACCAACCTCGCCTACCTGGTGCAGGGGCCACCGGGCACGGGCAAGACGAGGGTCCTGGCGACGCTGGCCCACGCCCTGGCCGCTGATGGGGAGCGGGTCCTGGTTTGTTCTTTTACCCACCGGGCCATCAACAATGCGCTTAACGCCCTGGTCAAGCAGTCCCCCGACCTGCCCGTTATCAAAGTGGGTCAGCCCACACGGGTCGATGATTTGCACGCGCCCAACTATGAGCGGTTTCACGACTCCCCACTGGCCGAGGAGAAAGACGGTTATGTGGTGGGGGCCACCCCCTTTGCCACCCGCACCAAGCGGCTGTCTGGCGTGGAGTTCGACACCGTTATTTTCGACGAGGCCAGCCAGATTACCCTACCCCTGGCCATTATGGGCATGTTGGCCGGCCATAAATACATCTTCTTTGGCGACCAGAAGCAGTTGCCGCCAGTGCTGACCACGCGGCTGACCGGCGGCGCGCTGCGCGATTCCGTCTTTGGCTATCTGGCGGGCAGCAACTTCGACACGATGCTGACCGAGAGCTACCGGCTCAATGAGGCCCTGACCGCCTGGCCCAGCCAGCATTTTTACGACGGTCTGTTAACGGCCGTACCCGCCAACGCCCAGCGACAAATCGACTACCCTACCCCACCGGCCCGCCTGTGCCAGATTTTAGACGCCGACGAGCCAAAGGTCTTTTGGGACATGGCCCACCACAACAACACCGTCTACAGCTACCGGGAAGCGTACGCCGTGGTCGATTTAATCACCACCCTGCTGGCCTGCGGCATCCCGGCGGCCGAAATTGGTGTGGTAGCCCCCTACCGGGCGCAGGGGCGGCTTATCCGTAACCTGCTGCGCCAGTTTGTGGCGGAACCTGCTGTGCGCCAGCAGCTGATTACCGACACGGTGGAACGGATGCAGGGGCAGGAGCGGGATGTGATCATCCTTTCCCTGACCACCTCCAATGCCGGTTTTGCCGCTAACATCGCTGACTTTTTCTTCCAGCCGGAGCGGCTCAATGTGGCCATCACCCGGCCGCGTAAAAAGTTGATTGTGATCGGCAGCCGCTACGTCCTCAATGCCCAGCCGCTTGACCCCGACTTGCAGGCGTCGGTGCAACTACTGGACAGCCTGCTGCAAAGCTGCACTTACTTCCCGCTCACCGAGGAAGCGTCACCGCAGGTCTGGCAAAGTCCCTGGTGAGCCGGCTGTTATAGAAAGCGGAGCGATAATTGTGGCCCAACTCATTCCCACCACACCGCTACAAGGCTCAACGCCTGAACTGATTCGCCTCTTTAATCTGCTAAAGCGGCTGCCGGACGAACTGGTCATCCGGCAGCGCCTACCCAGCCTGCACGGGCCGGGACCTGATTTCTGGCTGGCGCAGGAGAATCGGGTGCTGCTGCTGGCCGTCTCGCCGGCCACGCCCCAGGATGCCGAACGCGCCCAGCAGCCGGACCTGTTTGGCGGTCAGGCCATGCCGGTCGGTGAGCCAGAAGAAGAGCGATTGGCCGCATTCTGGCGTGAAGCCGCAGACGAGATGCTGCCAGCAGCCATTCTCTTTCCCAATCTTGCTAACCGGCAGGTGCAGGCGGCACGGCCGGAGGCGGCTGCCAACGTCTGGTTGGGCAAGGAGTGGCTGACGCCCAACCAGTTTGCTGCCTGGGTAAACGGCCGTTTGTCCCCGCCCCTCTCCCCCGACCGGTTTGACCGGCTGCGTGCCCGCTTCACGCCGGAGGTACTGGTGCCGGCTGTCTTTACCGTGCGCCAGCCGGCTGAGCGGCATACCGAGGCCGGCCTGGACGATTACCTGCTCGACTACGACCAGGAACAGGCGCTGAAGATTGACCTGAACCTGCCCCAGGCCGGGCAGAGTGCGGCCCACGATTTCCAACTGCGCCTGATTAACGGCGTCGCCGGCAGCGGCAAATCCCTTATTGTCCTCTATCGCGCTCATTTGTTGCGCCGCCTCTTTCCCCACAAGCGCATCCTGATTTTGACCCATAACCGCGCCCTGTTTTTTGACCTGCGCCGCCGCTACCGGCAGTTGAGCGGGGGCGACCAGCAAGTCGAATTGCATACCTTTTTGGGTTGGTGCCGTCGCTACTGGCCGGACGGCAAAACGTGGCGGCCGATGATCCGCTACCGGGAACGGCTCAAGCTGGCCACTCAAATCTGGCATGAGCAGTTGCGGGATACGGCCGTTTCCGAGCAGCAGTTTTTGGAGGAAATCGACTGGTATAAGGACCGGCTGCTCTTTAGCGAAGCCGACTACCTGGCCGCCGACCGCACGGGCCGCGGCTTTGCCCTGGGCGAGTCGATGCGCCGCCGCTTCTATGCAGCCATGACCAGCTACCATGACGCCTTGCAGGAGCGCCAAAAGATGGATTGGGGGGACGTGCCGCGCCAGTTGTGGCGCTACTGGCACGAGGGAGCCGTCGGTCTGCCCCGCTATGACATCATTCTGGTAGATGAAGCCCAATTCTTCGCGCCGCTTTGGTTTGAGATCATCAAGCGTATTCTGACCCCGGATACGGGCCATCTCTTTCTGGTGGCCGACGCCAGCCAGGGCTTCCTAAAACGGGGCCAATCCTGGCTGGCCAGCGGCCTGGAAGTGCGCGGCCGGGCGCACCGGTTGACCAAGAGCTACCGGACCACGCGCGAGATTCTGGATTTTGCCACGCTGCTTTACCGCACCCGGCTGCCCGAAGACGAAGAGGAGGTGGTCGAACCTGATCTGCACCACATGCCGCCCGGCCTGCTGCCGGTGGTTTTGCCGCTGACCAGTGAGCAGGATGAAGTGACGCGGGTCATTAACGAGATTCGCCACCTGGCCCAAAACGGCGTGCCCTGGCGCGATATGCTGCTCATCCACGCCAGTTGGGAGGAGGTATCGTCGATTATTGCGCGTTTGAACCGGGTGTTTGGTCCGGGAACGGCCGTTGACCCCGCCCAAAACGACCCCTATGCAATAGGCTATAACATAGGCTCTGACAAAAGCCATGACCAGATTCGCGTCTGCTCGCTGAATGCGGCCACGGGCCTGGAAAGTCCCATCGTCTTTCTCATGGGCGTTCGCTCGCTGTACGAGCGAGAGCAAAGCGTTCGCCTGTCGGATGACGAGCGGCTGGCCCTGATTCGGGACAACACGCGCAAGCTGTACATGGCCTGCACCCGCGCCGGGCAGCGGTTGGTCATTACCTACGCCGGCCCCTTACCTGCCAGCCTGCGGCCAGTGGCTTGATTGCCGCTTCTCTGGGAAGCATTAAAGCAGCACAATCTTCACCGTGAGTTGAACCACATTTTTACAAAGCGATGGCAGCAGCATATTGTTGCCGTCGAGCAGCGGCAATGGTTGGAACAGCTTTACCGGGAGCGTTTCGGTGCCGATGATTACGCCGAAATCCGGCGTATCAGGCAGTGGTTAACCGACCACCCAAACGGCACCACGCTCCTGGCTTACCTCACGGACCGTGATCCCTACGCGCTTTGAACGATTGCCTAACTGGTGCATCACCTGCCTATTTCACCGGCTATTTGTTGCAAGATTGCCGCTTCAGAACTTTGTCACACTCATGACGCACTGTGCCTCTAAACTCAAGTTGTCCCGATCTAAACAATAATACCAAAAGTAAAGACCACAGGTTCAAGTGGTGGAGGTCCCTGGGGTGGTCAAATTGCACAAATGTGATTGGTTCAATTTTTTGGGGTCAGTTCCTCTAAGTTGCTGCAACTAATTTGCACAAAACCGGGTATCCTATGCAGGTATGGATCCGTCCGTTGAACAAGAACTGCTGGCGCAGGCACAACGTGGCGACCAGCAGGCGTATGGCGCGTTGGTTAGCCGCTATCAGCAATCCCTGTTTGCTGTCTGTTACCGGCTGTTGGGCCAGCGGCAGGATGCGGAGGATGCGGCGCAAGAGGCGTTTGTGCGCGGCTTTCGTTCGCTGGCCGGATTTGACCGGCAACGGCCGTTAGGCCCCTGGCTCCGTCAAATTGCCACCAACGTCTGTTATGATCTATTGCGCCAACGGCCGTTTACAACTGTACCCTTATTGGACGAGCATGATGGCTTCGCCGGCCGTTCTGCCCGTTGGCGTGAGCCGGAACAGGCGCAAATTGCCAGAGAACGACAACAGCGGCTATGGCAAGCCATTCACGCCCTGCCGCCCCATTATCGGGTGGTGATCGAGCTGCGCCATTTTCAGGAATTAAGTTACCAGGAGATAGCCGACCAGCTCGATCTGCCGCTGAACACCGTCAAGAGCCATCTGCTCCGCGCCCGCAAACTGCTGTGGGAGCGGCTTGGCCCGGAAGATGAATAATCGTATGAACCAACCACCACTCACCCACGAAGACGAACTACAGCTCCAGGCTTACCTGGATGGCGAACTATCGCCCGCAGAAAATCGCCAATTTGCGGCCCGGCTGGCGACCGAACCGGCGCTCAAAGCCGCCCATGACCAATGGCGCGGCCTGCTGGCGGAATTTGACGACCTGCCCGAACCCCAACTGACCCGCGACTTGAGCGCGGGCGTGCTGCGCCGGTTGTCGCCACCACCGTCCGTCCCGATTTGGCGGCCGCTTCTGCTGGCCCAGTCGCTTCTGTCGGCTTTGTTGGTCTTGTTGGCCCTGCCGCTGCTGGAGGCGCTGGTCCCGACCTCGCTTAACCGGGTACTGCCTGAATGGGCAACGTTGCTTCAGAGCTGGCAAACGGCCGTTGCTGATTGGCAAATAGGACTAAGCCGCTGGCTGGCTGGCTGGCAGAGTGCGGCTGAGGCATGGCCCTTATCTCTTTCTATCTTACTGCCGCTGGCGGCGCTGGCTGCCGTCATCTGGCTCATTCACGTGCGCTATGTCTGGCGTTCCGCGCCGACATACCGCTAAAAGGTCAGGTTACGATGGAACTACTGCCATTCTTTTTCGGATCGTTTCTGCTGTGGGTGACGGGTACGGCCGTTATTCTCGTCTTTATCGGATTCTTCCCCACGTTTACGGTGCAGGGTGCGGCCATTGTGCGGCAGTCACCGCGGTGGACGCTGCTGGTAGGGCTAGTTAACGCCTTCTTCTTTGGCACAATCGCCCTGATCTTGCTCGCTCTGGGGCAAAACGTCTCTGAAATCTTCCATCTGCCCGCCTTGTTATTCCTTCTGGGGCTGGCGGCCGGCGTTCTGTTTGGTTTGCCCGGCTTGACGACGCTGCTGGCCGAACGGCTCTGGCCGGAAAAACAGCCCACCGTCCGCTGTGGTTATGCGGCCGCGCTGTTGGTTTTAGCCGCGCTGATGCCCTTTGTAGGCTGGTTTCTCCTGCTGCCCGGCCTGCTGGTGATGGCCCTGGGGGTATGCTTGCTGGTTTTGCTGGACCGGCTTCGGCAAGAACGGCCGTCTGACGACGTAAACACAATGTAGGGGCAAACCCGTGTGTTTGCCTTATGTAGGGGCAAACCCGTGTGTTTGCC
>SLGK01000274.1 GCA_007123775.1 Anaerolineae bacterium
AGACCCCGAACCAGCTATGGCCTCTTGGCGAAAGTATTCACAACCAGACATCAGGCTCTCTTGCATCGAGTGGTTATGAGTTTGTCAAGGTTCAATAATATGAGATTTGTCAGTCAATCAGCACTCTATCCTCTATCTCTACACTCTATCCTCTATCTCCCCCCCTTGTCACAATAGTCGCCCCAATCTCGCCCCCAATGCGAGAGACAAACGATAACCGTTTACTACACTTTCTCCATGTTGGCGTTAGCGTCATCTGCGCCAAACGCTTTAGAAACGCCCGCAGTTCATTATTAGAGTGAGAACCAAATAGTAAACCGAAAGGAGAGTGATGCGATGAAACCTATATCCCTATACATCCTGATTCTTTTGTTAGCCGGAATCTTAGTCGCCTGTTCAGCGACGGAAACGGCCGTTGAGCCGGAACCGGTGGTAGAAACCATTATTGTGGTAGCCACCCCTACCCCAGAAGAGGAAGCACCCGCGCCGGAAGATTTGCCTGAGCTAGAGGTACCCCAGGCCGCACCGGGCGAGCCGACAGTAACAGCCAATGTGGACCTGAACGTGCGGCGCGGTCCGGGCACAGGCTATGATGTCGTCGGGGCCTTACGTGTCGGTAACAGTGCCCGCATTTTGGGCAGCAATCCGGCTGGTACCTGGTGGAAAATCGAATGCCCCGGCGGTGGTGGCGAGTGTTGGGTATCTGGCGGTCACCAATTCTCTAGCGCCGAAAACGCGGAAAACGTGCCGGTTGCGCCGGTACCGCCCTTGCCAACCTATACACCTACAGCGACAGCCACGCCCTATACACCAACCGCTACGGCTACCATGTATGCCACAGCCACAGCGACACCCACTTACGCCGCTGGTGAGGCTACCCATACCCCAACCTACACACCCACTCACACACCCACCTATACGCCAACAGCAACCGAAGAAGCTTATCCCTAGATTTAAGGAGAGTATCATGATCTTAATCGTAACTGCTAACAGCCGGCTGGGAAATGCGACCGCCCGGCAATTGTTGGAAAACGGCCGTTCCGTGCGCGGCCTGGTTCGTAGTCAAGAAAAAGGGGCCGACCTGGCCGCGCTGGGGGCCGAAATCGTCATTGGCGATTTGCGTGACCCAGAATCGCTGCGCCGGGCTTGTGCCGGGGTAACGGCCGTTGTCGCTGCCGCCCACGCTCTGCTCGGTGGCTGGGGCAACAAATCCAGCGCCGTCGATGAAAAGGGGCATTGCGACCTGATCGATGCGGCCAAAGCGGCCGGGGTTGAGCATTTCATCTACACCTCCGGCCTGGACGTAGACCCCAACCACCCCGTACCTTTTTTGCGCCACAAAGCGGCCGTGGAACAATACCTTCAGCGCAGCGGCCTCGACTACACTATCATTCGCCCCAGCGCGTTTATGGAGACCCACGCCCACCAGCTAATCGGCCAACCGCTGCTGGAAAAGGGCAAAGTGAGCATCTTGGGCCAGGGGGACAGCCCACGCAACTTTGTGGCCGTCCCCGACGTGGCCCGACTGATTGCCCACGTACTGGATAACCCCCAGGCCAAAGGGGAAATCATCGAAATCGGCGCGCCGGGCAATTACACCAACAATCAGGTAGCCCAACTGTACGCCCAGGCCATCGGCCAAGAGGTCAAGATTGGCAACGTACCCCGGCCGATGGTGCGGATTTTGTCGGCCGTGATGTGGCCCTTCCAGCCCGGCCTGAGCCAGGTGATGCGCTGGGCCTTGCACACCGACAGCCACGATGCCAGCTTTGACCCCGCCCCAACGCTGCAACAATACCCCATCGAGATGAAATCATTAGAGACGTTTGTGGCGGAGCAGGTCAATTCGTAATTCGGGCATGGTTCACTGCTCTCTGGCAGTCAACTTTACAAATTTTGACGGAGGACCGAAGACGAAGGACGGAATTACTTGACCCGTCGGTCCTTCGTCCTCCGTCATCGGTCAGTGAATTGTCAAGCTGACTTGAACCATGTCGTAATTCGTAATTCATAATTCGTAATTTCAAAAGGAGTTTAACGTATGCGTTTTTCAAAGATTTGGTCGATAACGGCCGTATTCACCCTTATCCTATCCTTATTTTTTCTTGTGCTACCCACCACACCCGTAGCCGCCGACAACACCTGTACCTGGACCGGTGGCAGCGGCGACTGGTCTGATCCCGACAACTGGTCTAACTGTGACGATGACGTACCGGGAGTGGACGACACGGCCGTTATCAACAGCGGCAATCCCGTCGTGGACATTACCACCAGCGTCGGCAATGTCACCGTCGGCACCAGCGGCGGCCTGACCATTGACGACGGTGTCACCCTGACCATCCTCGATACTTTTAGCCAAAACAACACCATCGGCGGCGACGGGGATATGGTTATCGAGGGCCATTGGTACTGGCTGGGCGGCAATCACGGCGGCGGTGGCGAAACCACCCTGTCGGCCGGCGGCCAGATGACCATTACCCTGAATACCGGCACCCAGTTAAACCGAACCATTATCAACAACGGCAACGCGCTGTGGAACGCCCAAGATATCACCAGCGTTTCTGCTGGCGGAGGGCTTTTCGTTAACAACGGCAGCTTTACCGTCACCCATGCTGCCACCTTCCAACGTGTCAATTTCGACAACCAGGGCAGCTTTACCAAAACAGGCGACAGCGGCGTGGTCAGCATTAGCGTCAACCGCTTCACCAATGATGGCACGGTTAACGTGGAAACGGGCACGCTCTTTTTGCAGGGCAGCACCGGCCTGACACCGCCAGTAGACAGCGGCAGCTATACGGCCGCACCCGGAGCCACCCTCCGCTTTGGCCTCGTCAACCGTACCCTGACGGCCGCTTCCAGCCTCAGCGCCGAAACGGTTTGGGTCAGTGGCGGCACACTCAACATCCAGGGCAGTTATGACGTCACGACCACCACGCTTTCCAGCGGCACGACTCTCTTTAACAGCGGTAGTAGCGTCACCCTGCCTGTCTTGTTGCAAACGGGCGGAATTATAGACGGGGACGACCCCCTGCTCGTTACCAACCAGATGCTCTGGAGCGGTAATGCGCTGAACGGCCCGGCACCTCTGACGATTGCCGCCGACGCCACGCTGACCATAGAGTTTGCCGGCGGACGCCAGCTTAACCGGGACCTGGTCAATGAGGGCACAGCCCGGTGGCTGCAGGGCAACATTAGCAGCTCCAGCGGCGGTCTGGGAACGCTTATCAACAACGGCGAGCTAACCACCAGCCACGCCGCTAACACGACGGCCAATACGCTGAACTTCGTCAACAACGGCCGTTTCATCAAAACGGGCAGCAGCCAACTCTCCTTTGGCAGCAACCCCTCTGCCCAGAACAATGGTGAAATCCATGTGGTTGAAGGCAATCTCCGCTTCAACAGCGGTCTGGACAACTACGCCAGCAACACGCTGACCGGCGGCACCTTTGTCATTACCGGCACGCTGCAAATCCAGAATGCCGACATTCACCTCAACCAGGCCGACGTAACCCTGCACACGGCCAGCGCCGCCCTACAAAACAC
>SLGK01000182.1 GCA_007123775.1 Anaerolineae bacterium
ACTTGATAATTGATTGGTGCAGGTGTTTTGAGATTTTGATTTTTGTTCATAGACTAATCTTCTCTCAAAACGCCTGTTTTTTCATCCCCAAATTACATTTGGGTTAGGGAAAACTAAAGGTGAACTGGCAGCGCAAGTCGTCGTTGAAGCGCCGTAGCCTTGTTTGAACAGTAATGCCCGCTGCGGAAAACTGGAAGAGACCAGCTTGAAAACATATCGTCTGAAGAGTGACGCCCATTACTGGCACTAACAACAGATTGAGGGAGACATTTTCACAACGATGTCTCCCTCAATTTTAGTTTAAACCTGCTTGAACTGCCTGCCCGAAAGCGCCGATTTTTGCCCTCGAAATCAAGCCTTTTCCTTCACCTCGTTTTTGGAGCCAGCCCAACCATTTATTCAACTGATTCAGCACACACCGGATCGGCCTAAACCAACCACGCAATCAACCAAAAGTTGACTAACCACAGCCGGGCCAGATCAACATTCGTTTTACCCCTACGCCGGCCAGATTTTACGGCCGCCGCCCGGCGGCACAATGGCGTCAATCGCGGCTATTTCTGCCGGGGTCAGCGGGGGCAGCAGGCCGGCCGCCACGTTGTCGTGCATCTGGCGTACGTTTTTGGCGCCGGGGATGACGGTGGTCACGGCCGGATGGGCCAGGGTGAACTGCAGGGCGAGTTGGGCCAGGGTGCGGTTGTCGGCCGACGGATCGTTGACCAACGGCCGTAACTGCTCCACCTTCTGCAAATCGTCCAGGTAAACGGCCCATTGATCCGGCTCCTCATGCCAACTGCGGCGAAAATCCCCCTCGCCAAAGCGGGTCTCTTCGTTGAACTTGCCCGTCAAAATGCCCATGGCCAGCGCCCCGCGCACAATCACGCCGATATTCTGCTCCTGGCAGTAGGGCAAAATGTCGCTCTCCGGCATCCGGTGGAGGATGCTGTAATCAATTTGCAGGGCGGCGCAGCCGCCGTCGGCGTTGAACGCTTTCAGGTAATCGAAGTCGCTGGTGCTGACGCCATAGGCCCGGACTTTGCCGTCCCGCTGCAAGCGCTGGAAGCCCTCGACGATGATTTCCATGGTTGGGTCGCGGAAGTCAATGTGGCTTTGGATCAGGTCAATATAGTCGGTTTGCAGGCGGCGCAAGTTGCTTTCCACGCCGGCGATTAGCTTCTCGACGGTGGTGTAGGCCGATTGACCCGCCTCGCCGTCAAAGTCGCGCCAGCCGATCTTGGTGGCGACGATGAAGCGGTCGCGCCGTCCTTGCATGGATTGGCCCAGCAGTTCCTCGCTGTGACCGCCGCCATAGACGTCGGCCGTGTCAAAAAAGGTGACGCCGCTGTCCAGGGCAAAATCAATGGCGTCGAAAATCTCCTGGTCCTCGGTGGCGCCCCACTGGTCGCCCCCGGCCGCCCACAGGCCCATGCCGATTTCGGTGACAGAGATGCCGCTTTTGCCGAGGATACGTGTGTTTAAGGTTTTATTTTTCATTTTACTTGGCTCCTTCTGAATGGGACGGAAGACGAAGGACCGAGGACGGAGAATCTCCTTCCGTCTTCCGTCCTTCGTCCTCCGTCTTAAGTTGCTACGCTGGACAATTGGCGCGGGTCGGGGTCGGTTTCGATAATCACGGCCGTTTCGTCCACCCACTCAAATTGCCCTGTCAGTCGAATATCCCGCGACGAGCCGCCCACCAAAATAGTGAACGCGCCCGGCTCTGTTAGCCAGTCGCTCACGGCCGGTTCGTAATAGGTCAGCGACTGCTGGTTCAGCGTCAGGGTAACGGTTTTCGTTTCGCCCGGTTCCAGGGCGACTTTGGCGAATGCTTTTAGCTCTTGGGACGGCCGCGCCAACCGGCTCGCCTCATCCCACACATAAAGCTGCACCACCTCTTGCCCGGCCCGCTGGCCGGTGTTGGTCACGTCCACGCTGACCACAATCTCGTCGCCGGGGCTAAATTCCAAGCCGTTCAGGCGTAAATTGTCGTAAGCGAAAGTGGTGTACGAGAGGCCATGCCCAAAGGGGAAGAGGGGGGCGATGCCCTTTTTGTCGTAGTAGCGGTAGCCGACAAACAGCCCTTCGCCGTAGTAAACCTTGCCGTTCTCGCCAGGGTAGTTGATAAAGGCCGGGTTATCTTCCAGGCGAACTGGGAGGGTGGTGGGCAGCTTGCCCGACGGGTTGACGTCGCCAAAGAGAACGTCGGCCAGGCCGTTACCCGCCTCCTGGCCGCCGTACCAGCTTTGCAGAATGGCCGCCACATCATCAGCCCAGGCCATTTCCACGGCCGAACCTGCGTTAATCACCACCACCGTATTGGGATTAGCGGCGGCGACGCGGGCGATCAATTCATCCTGCTGGCCGGGCAGGCGCATATTTTCCCGGTCAAAGCCTTCGC
The DNA here is from genome assembly GCA_007123775.1 of Anaerolineae bacterium. Taxonomy (GTDB): domain Bacteria; phylum Chloroflexota; class Anaerolineae; order Promineifilales; family Promineifilaceae; genus SLGK01. The sequence continues at coordinate 2,399 of SLGK01000182.1, forward strand.
TTTCCCATTCGCGGGTCAGCCCGGCGACGATAATGGCTACATCGGCTTTGGCCGCCAGCTCAACGGCCGCCGCAATCGGATCGTCCGGCACGGGCGGCATACAGCCCAGCCGCAAGATGCGCCACCGGCTGTCAGGGTCGGTGATAAATTCCAATTGCAGATCAACCGGCTCGCCCGCGGTCAAGGGGACGAAAACGACCGTATGCTGGTCACCCTTTTCCGCCCATTGATCAATGACCGTTTCGCCATTGATCAGCAGCCGCGACCGGCCGATGCCCCACAGGTGGAACTGGTAGGCGCCGCTTTCAGGCACAGTCAGGGTCCCGCGCAGCCGCAGCGAGAAGTGGCGCGGGTTTACAAACGGGTTGACCGTGCCGAACCAGGAAAGTTCGCTCTTGGTCACCACGCCGCTGTGGCCGGGTTCGCCGGAGAGGTCGAGGTTGTGGTAGTAGTCGAGCGTCAGGCCGGGTTCGCCGTTGACGGCCGTTAGCCAATCCAGTTCCAGCAGCGGCGGCGTCCGGTGGATGAGCGTCCCTACCTCATAGGCGACGGTCGTCGCCGCGCCGACGCGGGCCTGAATGCCCGCCAGCGGCGAGACAACGTAATGGGGGTTAACCTGGGAGCTGCCGCCGCCCATAATTTGCGCCCATCTGGCGTTTTCGCCAATGACGGCGATGGTCTGCGCCTTGTCCGGGTCGAGGGGGAGCAAATTGTTTTCGTTTTTGAGCAGGACAATCGCTTCGGCGGCCGTCTGGCGTGGCAGTTGCCCGTCCGGTGGGGGTAATGGCTCGCGCTCGCCCGTTACCCTTTCAATGAGGCGCAAGAGGCGGCGTACTTTGTCGTCAATGATCGCTTCGTCCAGGTTGCCGTTTTCTACGGCGGCGACGATCTTGTCCGGATACATCCAGCGCGCCGGGCCGGGCATCTCCAAATCGAGCGCCCCGGCGGGCACGTTGTCGCTGTAGGTGCCGTACCAGTCGGAAATCACGGCGCCATCGTAGCCCCATTCTTCCTTGAGAATTTGGCGCAGCAACACGTCATGCTCGCTGGCGTAGACGCCGTTGATCCGGTTGTAGGCCGACATGATGCTCCAGGGGTTGGCTTTTTCCAGGGCGATGCGGAACGGTTCCAGGTAGATTTCGCGCAGCGGCCGTTCGGCCACCTCGGAACTTATAGAGAAGCGTTCAAATTCCTGGTCGTTGGCCACAAAATGTTTGATGCAGGCCGAGACGCCCGCCTTTTGCAGGCCGTTGATGTAGGCGGCGGCGATGGTGCCGCTGAGGTAGGGGTCTTCGGCGAAACATTCAAAGTTGCGGCCGGCCAGGGGCGTACGGTGGATATTGACCGTCGGCGCCAACAGGACGTGCGCGCCTTTGGCCCGCACTTCGGCCGCCAGGGCCGCGCCCACCTGTTCGATCAGCTCCGGGTTCCAGGTAGCCCCCATGGCCACCCCCACCGGAAAACAGACCGACGTGTGGCCCAGATTATCGTCCGCGCCGCGCACCCCGTTGGGGCCGTCGCTGACCTGAATGGCGGGAATGCCCAGCCGCTCAACGGCCACTGTGTGCCACATATCGGCCCCGGCCAGCAGCGACGCTTTTTCGGGCAGCGTCATTTGTGATACTAATTTATCAATTCTCTTTGTCATATCTGTACCATCCTTTGCAGTTGAGTCATAGTGGTTCTTTTTAGATAGAAGGTCTAAGCTGGACGCGTTCGCGTTCGCTTAGATGACGACTTTTTTGCTGGAACTAAATGGCCATAAAGGGAGTGCATCGCCAATTTTGGGGTGCGATCCACAAAAAACAGGCCCCAATGCTTCTCAGGTTCCAGCGGATCGGGCGAACCTTTCCAGGGTTCGTCGAACGCCTCAAAGACAAAGGTCAAGATTTTTTCCTCCTTTGTCCATTCCATCAACTGTTGGTAGTAACGGGCCTGCAGCGTTTCCGAGGCGTTCTCAGGGTCAATACCGCGCCCGTTGGAAGCGGTCGTCCAGCCCGCTTCAGTGATGATCACCGGTTTGTCGGGATAGCGGCACGTGACGGAATAATAGTTTTGCTTGCTGTACTCGAGCGCGGCGTCAATTGGCTGATACTCCCAAACAGGGTAGGTGTGAACGGAAATAAAATCCAATTCGGCGGCTAACGGTTCCAGTTTGGTCGTCCAGGGCACGTAATTCTCGCAAAAGGTCACCGGCTGCGACACGGCCGACTTAACGCGGCGCGCGTAGGCGACCAGGCTGGCCACGGATACCAGATGATCGGTCCATTCCACGCTCGCTTCATTGCCGATTGAGACAGAAAAGATAATGTCCGGATGGCGGTTGGCCAGCGTAATTAATCGCTCGATATTCGCCTTGTTGGTTTTTCGATTAGCGGCCAGGGTTTTCGCGCCGTAGTCCGCCCCCCAGGGGCAGTTGGGATTGCTCAATTCCGCCGCCAAATCAACGCCTAGCATGACCTGTAGAGCCAGGCCTTCATTCCGGATCACGCTTAGCGTTGTTTCGGCGTGTTGACTACAGTCGTACAGCCGAATAAAGGACCAATTTTGCGCCAGAAGCGTCAGGTCCTCTTTGATCTGCTCGTAGCTGGGGTAAATCCTGTCAATCGGACTTTGCCCTTCGCGATAGCCGGAATAACAGATGGCGTTGGCATGATTTTGGGCCAGGAACTGGCCGAAATTGGCCCGCATATTGGTTTCTTTAGACATATTTGGGGTTCCCGTCTTTGTCCCACAGCCCCCAATAGGCGCCGACATCCCCTTCGTGGGCCACTTTCCAGCCTTCGTCAAACGCGGAGAAGTAGAAAATCTCAATGCCTTCTTCTTCGGCCCATTGGTAGGCGTTGATAAAATAGCGCACGGCATTTTCAAAAGAAGGCGCCGCCTCGCCTCTGGTGATTGGGCCTAGATTGGGCCAGCCCGTTTCGCTGATAATTACTTTTTTACCCCTGGCAACGTTGACGGCGCGGCGGTACATCTCTTTCATGTAAACAAGGGCGTGCGCGGCGGGATACCCTTCCCAAAATGGATAGCAGTTGGCAAAAATGACGTCGCAGGCGTCGGTGACGCGGGGGTGGTCTTCAAACAGAAAATAGGCGTCAACATACCCCACAGGGACGCCGGGGGCCGCTTGTTTGGCCCGATTGATCAGCCCTATCAGTTCATCATCGGATAATTCGTCGCGCAGCAAGACTTCATTGCCGACGGCCAGCAGGTCGGCGTGACCGGCGTTAGCTACCGCAATGCCGTTCTGCAGCTCGATTTCATTGGTTTCATGGTTGTCGTCCAGCCAGACGCCAACCAGGGTTTTCAGCCCTATCTCGGCGGCGATGCGCGGGATTAGCTCGTTGCCGTCGGTGCAGGAAAAGGTGCGCACCCAGTTGACATACGGCCGTATAACCGACAACCGTTCCCGAATTTGCGCTTCGCTGAGAATAGCCCCTGGGCCTTGTTCATCAATATACGCGCTAAAGCAAACGCCATGAATTTTTCGCTCCAAAATGGAAGCAACCAACGCTTTTAGCTCGTCCAGCGTGTAATCGGCGATGTTGATGCCTGACAGGGATAGATATTTATAAGGGATTCTTGACACACGTTCCTCCTGTAAATACGTTTAGATGTTCAGGCATGGTTCACTGCTCTCTGGCAGCCAACTTTACAAATTTTGACGGAGGACCGAAGACGAAAGACGGAATTACTCCGGCCATCGGTCTTTCGTCCTCCGTCCTCGGTCAGTGAATTGTCAAGCTAATTTGAACCATGCCGATGTTCATTCACGGTTTACCGCATAGGTTTAGCTTTCATTTTGCCAGGTTGTCGTGAGCGTAACCAACAGACGCTTGACCTGGCCATCTCGATTGAAGATGCGCCGGGTAGTGGCGGCGTCAAGGCGACTGCCGGGGTAGGTCTCAGTCCGGCCGTCCCGCTCCGTCACCTCTATCTGCGGGGCGGCTCCCCGTTGATAGATAATTGGCGTCTGGCAAAATGTAAAAGCCAGGGCGCCAGCCGGCAGCGTCATACGCTGCGCTGCGCCAGTCACATCCACATAGTCGTACGCGACGGCCGTTGTCAGGAATTCTGATGGCCGCAGCAAGGTCGGCTCAAAACAAAGCTGACCATCCTGGACGAAAACGCCCAATTCACCCAGCCGCGTCAGGATTTCCTCTTTCACCATGCCGGTCATGCCCGGCTGCCGCGCGCCGTTGCCCCAGGGCGTATGGGAGTAGGGATCGGTGGGGAAAGCGCCATATTCGGCGGGCGATTTGTTAAAGCCTAACCCTGCGCGAATGTCGTAATAAGCGTCGGCCAGGGCCGTCAAAACGGCCGTATCCGCCCCTTCAGCCCACGCCGCCAGGTAACTTTCTTGCGCCGCCAGCAGCAGCTTGGAGACCATGTGCCAGTAGATACTGCCCAGCCCTTCATAGGCGAAGAACGTCCCCGAACGGCCGGTAAAGGCGCGGTGGTTGAAGGTTTCTTCAAACAGATCGAGAACAAAGGGACGCTCGGCCGAGACCAGGGCGGCGTAGGCCGGTTCCTGGGCTATTTCGTCCAGGACGCGGGCGGCGTCGTTGGCGTTGCGGAAACGGCCGTTAAAGTGAAACACCCCCATCTTATCACGCGCCAGTAAACGGCCGTCGCCTTTAGCCGCCAATGCTTTGACCAACGGAGAATTGGCTACCTTGTCCGCCGGCACGTTGTTCTTCTGGCGGAAACCGGGCAGCTGGCGGTAGGGGTAGAGCATGTAGCTGTGCTGGTCGGCGCGGTAGAGATCGCTGCGGCGCAGGCTTTGCAGCAGAGCCAGCGACTCATCGGCGGTCAGCAGCCCGGCCGACAGCATAGCCACCTGCCCTTCGAGCATGGGGTAAAGATGGTCAATAGCGGCCGTGCCTTCGCCCAGGCGCAAAACGTTGTAGGCATGGTAGAGGCCGTCTTGCCGCTTGTTGGTGTGCAGGGTCTGCTCCACGTACTGCTGCGCCAGGGCCAAGAAAGCCTGCAATTGTCGGCCAGCGAGGTCGCTTTGCGCCGTGGGCAGGCCGTTTCCGTAGATGGCGGCGCGGTAAGCGGTCGCCGCCGCTCCCAACTCGTCCATAAGCGCCCGTCGTTCGCCGTCGCCAAAGCCATGTTGCAGATGCGGCTCATGGGCGACGAGGGTGGCCTGCACAGCCGTGAACAGATCGGCAACGGCCGTATTCAGCGCAAATGTTTCGTCGTCCTTCCCGGCCAACTGCGCCCGCCAAAAGGCGATAAAGCGACGCAGGTAAGCCGTCGTGACAACGGAAATCCCCTTGCCCACCAGGGCATTGTTGGCGTCGTTCCATTCCGGCCGCTGCGTGTTCATCCAGATACCGCCGCCGGGGACCAGGTTGGTCAACTTGGCCAGCAGCAGAACCAGTAGTTTTTCGGTCAGGGTAGCGTGAATGACTTCGCCCTCACCGTTGCGGTGGAGTCTGGCGTCGGTGCCCAGTTGGGAAACGGCCGTTTCTATCTCCTTTTCCGTTTCCCAATCAAAATCAATCGTATCCGACCAGTTGGCCAACATGTCGGCATACGGCTTCAGGCGGTAGGGGACGTTGGCATAAGCAAAGATAGGTCGCTGGCTGAGACGGTTCAACACGCCGGGGTCGGTTTGTTCGGCAATTTCCAGCAGTTTTTGCAGGTAGATGATCTGGTGGTCGCTCCAGTAGCCGATGTTGGACCAGGGGTTCTCCGGTTCGGGCACTTCCCACTCGATGCCGTCGCGGGTAACGCGGTAGGGGTTGTAGCCATCGGCCGTCGTCGCGTTGAGGAATTTGGCGATCACCCCCTCGGTAAAGCCGGGGAAAGCCAGCAGCAGCGGCTCCCAATTTTGGAAAATGTCGCGCCAGTTGCCCTGGTAGTCGAGCCGGGGCGAGCCGTCAGCGTTTTTCAGATTAATGGAAAACCAGTTCCAGGGACGGCTGGGGTCGCCGTGGCGGCGGCTAAAGGTGAGCGGCAGATATTCGTGGCAGAGCCGGATCAGATCGGCACTGCCGCTGGCGTCAGCGCGCGCGTAGAGGTCGCCGATTGATAGTTGGTTGGGTAAGGCGGCAAACCATTCCGCCTGCTGGCGCAAAATGGGGCGCTGGCGCGTGCGGATGAAGTTGAGCAGGTCGCGCCGCTCCACCTGGTAGCCCTGGGCCAAAATGCCGCCGCGCATGATGTTGAACATGACGTTGGCGAAGTGGTGGGCGGTGGTCGTCGGCTGGGCGGTTTGCTGTAAGCCATCGGCGGCGGCCACGTAGCTGATCAAGGTATCGTTGTTTTGGTCTATGTCGGCTTCGATTTGCTGCTCAATGGCCGCCCGATCCTGGCTTAAGAAGCAGGCCAAACGGGTAACGGCCGTACTGTCCTGGTTGACGTCGGCGACCATGTGCCAATGGCGGGTCGCGCCGGGTTCGAGGGTAAAAGTGCTGTTGACCAGATAGGAGCCCGGTTTGCCGCAGATGTCATATTCGGGGGTAAGCGAACGGCCGTTGCCAAACGCCGCCATCTGTTCATTGCACAATAAATAAAGGGGATTGTCCAGCCCCACCTGCCAGGCGACGGTGGCCTTGAGCGATTCGCTCGGCTCGGCCCGGTCGGTTAAGGTGGCGCTGAGGGCGAACATGCCCAGGCCCGTGGCGGGGTCCAGTTCGCTCCGCTTGTAGGCGTGGAGCAGGCTGCTCATCGTTGCTTGCAGGGCGCTGGTTGCGCCATAGGGCAGTATGTTTTGCAGGCCGTCCAGCAGCTCGATCTGGCACGGCTGGTCACTCCGATTTTCCAGCCAGACGGTGCGGACGAAGCCAAAGCGGTCGCCGGTGCGCCAGGCCACGCGCAGCGTCAAGCCCAGATCGTGGTTGATCTCTTCAAAGACCAGCTTGCTACCGGGGATGTTTTTGTACAGGTGGCGCTCGGTACAGTATGGGGCGGCGTATTGGGTGGTAAAAGGTCGCCAGAGATAGGATCGCTCGCCGGTTGAGCCTGTCGAAACCGAGTTCCCTTCGACAGGCTCAGGGAACGGGGGTGAATGATCAGATCGCTCGTTTCGCGCTACGCGCAGGATTGTGCGCCCACCCGTCAGCTCATGGTGGGCGGTAATCTTATCTTCCGTTTCGTAGGGAAATAGGGCCGAATCAGCGTTGGCGCGGCCGGCCGTTAGTCCCCCCGTACTGCTGATAAACAGCCAATGGTCCGCACCGCTGACGATGCTCATAAAAAAGGGCGGCATCCGGTCATAGTGGGCAATGCGGTAATAGGTTTCGCCGAGCAGGTCAACGTAGCCGCCGCCGGGTTCGGCGTCGCTCACTTGAATAGGGGTACTGCCGAGGTAGAGTTTTGGGGTTTTCATAGGTCGCCTGGGATGGTGGCGTAGTCCGTAGTGCGTAGACTTTGAGCCTACCACGAACTACGCACTACGCACTACGCATTACGTTCATTCAGAGATACGCTCATATATCCGCACATAATCCACCAACATGCGCTGCGGGAATTCGGTGGTGGCGTCAGGATAGCCGGGCCAACGACCGCCGACGGCTACGTTTAAGAGAATGAAAAAGGGCTGGTCGTAAACCCATTCGCCGGGTACGCCGTTGGCGGTGATGGTGTTGTAGCGGACGTCGTCTACATACCAGCGGATTTCGCCCGGCTCCCACTCAACGGCGTAGACGTGGAAATTGGCGTGGAAGGGGCTGCGGTCGGGCAAACGATAGGAGGTGCCTACGCCGCTGCCGCCGGAGTAGCCGGGGCCGTGCAGCGTGCCGTGAATGATCGTGGGTTCGCTGCCGATATTTTCCATGATGTCAATTTCGCCGCAGCGGGGCCAGCCAACCGTGTCAAAAGTTTCGCCCAGCATCCAGAAGGCAGGCCAGAGGCCGGTGCCGGTGGGAATTTGGATGCGGGCTTCGATACGGCCGTATTGCTGCGTCACCTTCCCCTGCGATGTCAGCCGGGCGGAGGTGAACGGTTTGCCCAGATAATTTTGCTCCAACGCCTGGATGACCAGCATCCCGTCCTCGATGAAGGAGTTGTCGGGGCTGTCGGTGTAATACTGGTTTTCGCCGTTGCCCCAACCGTGACCGCCGATCTCGTGCGTCCAATAGTCGGCGTTGATTTCCGGGCCGTCGAATTCGTCGTGCCAGACGAGCGTCCAGCCGTCCAGTTCCCACTCGGGGGTAGGGGTGGCTGCCGGTTCGGCGACGGTAGTACAGGCCGCCATCCCAACCGCAAAGCAGAGTAATAGCAATAGGTAAGTCAAATGTTGATAATAGCGGTTAATCATGTTCATTCTCCAGCCAAACCTGCGAGGTCTTGCAGACCTCGCAGGTTTAAGACGACAAGTTAAGGACAGACAAGCAATGCGGGCGACGTATCGGCTGTTTGAAGGCCATAGCCAAAAGGATAAAGTGGCGCGTCGCAGCCGCCGGCGGGCAGGTTATCGAAATCGAACGGCAGTTGGTCCATGTGGCGCGGCCAGGTGTAGGGCAGCCTGCCGCTGAATTCATAGTCGCCAAACAGGACGTCGGCCACGCCCTGCCCTTCGGTGCCCGGCAGCCAGGCGGCGATCAGGGCGTCGGTTTGGGGCAGGATGTCGCTGATAATTAACGGCCGTCCTGAAATCAAAATCACCACCAGCTTGTGGCTGCGGGCGCGAATGCGCTCCAGCGCGGCCAGATCGCCTTCGAGCAGCGACAGGTCGTTGCTATCGCCTACCCCTTCGGCATACGGCCGTTCGCCCACCACCACAATCCCCACATCGGCCATCAAGGGATCGCCGTTGTCATCGGTAATGCGCTCAAAGTTGCCGAAGCGGTTGAAATTGACCTGCGTATCGGCCGACACGCTGCTTTGGATAGCGTCCAGGATGGTGGTGCCGGGGGTGATATTGCCCACACGCCCCTGCCATTCAATCGACCAGCCGCCGGATTGAATGCCAATGTCGTTGGCCGCTTCGCCCGCCACAAAAATGACCGGCGTTTCCTGGCTAACGGGCAAGGTGTCGCCGTCGTGGTGGAGCAGGACGAGCGATTCGCGCACGGCTTGCCGGGCCAGTTCACGGTGGGCGTCGCTGCCGATCACGTCCAGGCGGCTGTCGTCGGTAAACGGCCGTTCAAACAGCCCCAACTCAAACTTCACCGTCAGAATGCGGCGCACAGCATCGTCAATCCGCTCTATAGGTACGTCGCCGGTCTCAACGGCCGTTGTCAACGTTTCGATAAACAGATCATACTCGCTGGGGACCATGTTCATGTCAATCCCGGCGTTAATGGCAGCCACAACTGAAGTGTAATAATTGGGGTCAATCTGATCAATTGCCTTCCAGTCAGAAACAACGAAGCCGGTGAAGCCCAGTTCCTCTTTGAGAACGTCATTGATCAGGTAATCATGGGCGTGTTTCTTGAGGCCGTTCCAACTGGAGTAAGAAATCATAATACTGCGCGCGCCGGCCTCAATGGCGGCGGGATAGGGCGGCAGGTGGACGGCACGCAGGGTGGCTTCGTCTATTTGGGCATCTCCCTGATCGATCTGAAAACTCTCAGTGGTGGATGTGCCCCAACTGGTGCCGCCATCGGCCACAAAGTGCTTGGGCGTGGCGATGAGGGTGTCCACGGCCGTTAAATCATCCCCTTGCAAACCGACCAGATAAGCGCGGCTGAGGGTTGTCACCAAATCGGTGTTTTCGCTGTAGCCTTCGTAGGTGCGGCCCCAGCGAATGTCTCGCGGGACGCTGACGGCCGGGGCGTAGTTCCAGTAGATACCGGTGGCGGTGGTTTCAACGGCCGTTACCCGCCCAATCTGCGCCATCAGTTCCACATTGTTCGCCGCGCCCAGGCCAATGTTGTGGGGAAAAAGAACCGCGCCCACCACATTGCTGTGGCCATGCACGGCGTCGATGCCGTAAAGGAGGGGGATGGCCAACCGTGTGGCCATGGCCTGTTCTTGAAACTCAGTGACCATTTTGAGCCATTCGGCCGGCTGGTTGATGCGAGGCGCACCGCCGCCGCCGCTGAGGACGGCCCCCAGCGCCCGCGTCCGAGCGTCGGCCGGGGGCAGGCTGCCTTTCTCGACCAGGGTCATCTGGCCGATCTTTTCGGCCAGCGTCATCCGCGCCAGCAAATCTTCGACGCGATCTTCGATGGGTAAGGCGGGGTCAAGGTAGGCGGGGGAATCGGTTTCGGCCGTTGGGCTGTCGGCGCCGGCGCTGTCGTCGGCTATTGGCTCGGCCTGGCGGCAGGCGGCCAGAAAGAGGAGGGTGATGAGCGCGAGGCGGAGCCAATGTCGTAGGAAGTTGTTCATGGGAAAAGGGAAAATGATCCGCAGATTACGCAGATTTCGCAGATTAATAAGCAAAAATCTGTGTAATCTGCGCTGATTGACTGACAAAACTTATTTTTCACAAGAAGCAAATACCTCCGTGTTGATATATTATTGTTAGGTTGCAATCCAACAAAACAAACAATACGGAGGAAGCATGAATTCTAACACGTCT
>SLGK01000085.1 GCA_007123775.1 Anaerolineae bacterium
GCGTGAGGCGTAAAGCGTAAAACGTGATGCATCGTGGACAGGCAGATGGGTTTTGTCGGCGTTGGGTGATTGGGCAGGCCGCCCAGCCGTGAACGGCCGGGCTAGTTGGGCTAGTAAAACTAGCCACCAACGCCGGTTGAAACCGGCTAAGCCCGGTTCACCGGGCATTGTTTTGTAGCCTGGGGCTTTAGCCCTCGGCGGGCCTGGCCTGCGACCGATCTAACTTCTTAAAGTCTAAGCTAAATCGGTCCGGGCCGGGCAAGGAGTGCAGTGCATTATGAGTAAGAAAAACGAGGCGGTTACACCAGAGATGGCAAGCTACGGCGAAATTGGTGGCTTTTGGGATATGCACAGCCTGATTGATTATTGTGATCAGACTGAACTGCCCGCGTTGGAAATCGAGCCAACTGCCCGCCGTCGCTGTCTGGTTGCCGTGGATCCCGATCTGTTAAGACGAGCCAGACAGATTGCCCATAGACGCGGCTTAACGACGGAATGCTTCATCAATCTCTTGTTAGAACAACGACTGCATGAGGTGGAAAACTGCGTCAGTTAGCGCAGTCGCAGAGCGGATAAATTGACATAAAGCGTTAAGCGTGAAACGTAATGCGTAAGGGCTTCTACGTTTTACGCTTTACGTTTTACGGAGAGATAACTATGGCCAAAGCAACCGGCTTTATGGAATTTGAACGGCAGAATCGGGCCGAGCGGGAGCCGCTGGCACGGCTGGGGGATTGGCAGGATTTTCTGCTGCCTTTGGCTGAAGCCCCGCTGCAACGGCAGGGGGCGCGCTGCATGGATTGTGGCATCCCCTTCTGCCACGAGGGGCAAATTTTGAACGGGATGACGACCGGCTGCCCTATCAACAACCTGATTCCCGAATGGAATGACCTGGTTTACCGGGGCCAATGGCGCACGGCGCTGGACCGGCTGCATAAGACGAACAATTTCCCGGAATTTACGGGCATGGTTTGTCCCGCGCCCTGTGAGGCGGGCTGTACGCTGGCTATCAGTGAACCGGCGGTGACTATCAAGAGTATCGAACGGGCCATTATCGAAAGAGGGTTTGCCGAAGGTTGGGTGCAGCCAGAGCCGCCGCCTAAACGGACGGGCAAGCGGGTGGCTGTGGTTGGGTCGGGTCCGGCGGGGCTGGCCTGTGCGGCTCAGTTGAACCGGGCTGGCCATTGGGTCACGGTCTTTGAGCGGGACGACCGGATTGGCGGGCTGCTGATGTACGGCATCCCCAACATGAAGCTGGAGAAGCAGGTGGTCGAGCGGCGGGTCAACCTGCTGGCGGCCGAAGGGATCGCGTTTGTGACCGGCGTCGAGGTGGGCGTGGGGCTGCCGGTGGCCGATTTGCGCCGCCAGTTTGAGGCGGTGGTCCTGTGTACGGGGGCCACGGTGCCGCGCGATTTGCCGGTCAACGGCCGTTCCCTCTCCGGTATTCATTTTGCTATGGATTTCTTACACAGCAATACCCAGAGTTTGTTGGATAGTGGGCATGAAAACGGCCGTTTCCTCAACGCCGCCGGTAAGGATGTCATCGTCATCGGTGGCGGCGATACCGGTACTGACTGCGTGGCTACCGCCCTGCGCCACAACTGCCGCAGCCTGGTCCAGTTTGAGATTATGCCTCAGCCCCCCCAGGCGCGAACGGCCGATAACCCCTGGCCGCAATGGCCGCGTGTCTACAAGCTGGATTACGGCCAGGCGGAGGCGGCGGCCCGTTTTGGTCAGGACCCGCGCCGGTATTGTCTGTTGACGAAGCGGTTTGAGGGGGATGAAAACGGCCGTTTGCAGGCGGTGCATACGGTTGAGGTGGCGTGGGAGAGTGCTGATGGAAACGGCCGTTTGGCTCTCAAAGAATTGCCCGGCACCGAAAAAGCGTGGCCCGCCCAAATGGTCTTGCTGGCCATGGGCTTTCTCGGCCCGGAGGGAACGCTGCCGGACCAACTGGGCGTGGCTCAGGATGAGCGCTCTAACGTGCAGGCGGCCTATGGCTCTTTTCAGACCAATGTGCCGGGGGTGTTTGCGGCCGGCGATGCCCGGCGCGGCCAAAGCCTGGTCGTCTGGGCCATCAACGAAGGGCGCGGGGCCGCTCGTGAGGTGGACCGCTGGCTGATGGGGGAGACGGATTTGCCTTGAATAGGACGCAGATAGACGCAGATTAACGCAGATTTTTTGACCACGGATGGAAGCTTGTGCCGAAACACTTACTGCCCAAACCCGACGTAATTGAAATGACAACGGCCGTTTCGCCAGTACACCTATTACCGGGTTAGACACCGGCTGATTTTTCCCCACGCTCTCATCAAGGGCGATAGTTGCTTTGGGACAACGGTGATGATCTTTCTGTGTTATAATATTGGACTATGCTGATGCGGCTCATGTAGCATTTGCAGAGTATGCTGCGGCCGATTTTGTGACTGTTGATGATCGCCTTCTAAAGAAATGTCGTCGCCTGGGTATACAGGTGTGGTATGGTTCACCACAGGCTTATTGCGACAAGGAGAATTTATTATGAGCGGTGAAGCGGTTCGATACTTGCCAGAAGATCAGCTAATTCAAAAAGCATTGGAGGGTCTTCAGGATTTCGTGGGGTAGGGGCAGACCCACGTGTCTGCCTACTCTGGGCGAACACGTGGGTTCGCCCCTACATTTGACCATTACCCCCTGAATTCCCAAAGAGCCGCATTGGAAACGTTGATGAGTACGTTAGGTCCAATGGAAACGACACGTTTTTTGTCGCTGGCCCGTGCGGGAAGGGTGGAGTCGGTAGCCCGGCACCGGCAGTGGCAAGAGACGTTGGAACAAGAGAAGTTTTTTGACCAGGTTTTTGGTCAGAAAAGCTGAGCGGTATAGGCTCAATGACACCGGCAGGTTCACCCGCCATGGTTTAGCGTGACGCAACTCGAAGCAGGTATGGGCTATTCACGTTTTCAGCTTCACTTAGTCTACAATTTCAATGTGGCTTGTTATTTTCCGGTAAACAGCGATAGGATAAACCTTGATATTGGGGTAATGGGAAAAACTACTGAACGATTCAAATTGAGTCATTGCGTTAAACACATTTCTAAAAGATGCTTCAAAATGTCTAGACCTACCCTCGTGTGATTCGCTATCGTATTCATCAGCATGGTTGCCATAATCAGGTTTTATGTACTCTTCCGGTGGTGTCGATGTAATAAGACCGAACATGGTTAATTGAAAAGTCGGTCTGGCCCCATAAGAAAATAGCAAGTGATCTATATCCGTATCAACAAAGCATTCTCTTTTCAGGTTTCCAATTACTTCTATTTGAGCATTTTCGAAGGGCTTAACACGAACATGGATTTGCTTGCTGTTGAAAAATTCTATCCAATCAGAAATACCTTTCAATAACCAATCGTCCGGTGCGTTAATAGAAACCAATTGATTTACTAAGTAAGATCAAAAAAGAACATTAGGTTGATGTCGGGGACGATCCCCTATAATAGAAGCAGAAACAATGTTGATTGAGACTCACAAGGAGGCAATTTCCGCTGTGCGCCAAGCACGAC
>SLGK01000153.1 GCA_007123775.1 Anaerolineae bacterium
AACGTAATGCGTAAATAGAAACCATTACGTTTTACGCATTACGCTTTACGCCACGGAACAACCATGACTAAAAAATACCATTTCTGGATAACCGGCTGCCAGATGAACTACGCCGATGCGCGACGGGTGGCGACTGAATTAGAGAAAATCGGCTATCAATCTACCGATACGCTGGAAGAGGCGGATGTGGTGGTGCTGGAAACCTGCACCGTGCGCCAGCAGGCGGAGGACAAAGCCTATGGCAAACTGTCCAGCCTCAAACCGTTTAAGGAAACCAAACCGGGCGCGACGCTGGCCGTTATGGGCTGCGTGGTGGGCGTGCGCGGCAATCAGGCCCTCGAAGAACGCTTCCCCTACGTCGATGTCTTCATGGAGCCGGCCACCGACGGCGCACCCCTCATCTCCCATTTGCGCCAGGCCGAAGACTTCATGCTCGACATGGCCCAGACCCAGACGCGCCACGCCTGGCAAGATGGCGAAGTGATTCTGCCCGCCGACCAGCGCGGCCAGTTGGTCTCGGCTCCGGTGTCGATTGTTTACGGCTGCTCCCACGCCTGCACCTTCTGCATCATCCCCCAGAAGCGGGGCAAAGAGCGCAGCCGGGCCGTTGGCTCAATCGTCTCCGAAGTGCGCTCGCTGGTGGCCCAGGGGGTGAAGGAAGTGGTGCTGCTGGGGCAGATCGTAGACCGCTACGGCTATGACGTGCCCGACGGCCCCGATCTGGCCGATCTACTCTACGCCGTCAATGATGTGGACGGCTTGCAGCGCATCCGCTTCCTGACCAGCCATCCCAACTACATGACCGACAAAATCCTCTATGCCGTGCGCGATTTGCCGAAGGTGATGCCCCAGATTGAGGTGCCGATCCAGGCCGGGGATGATGAGGTGTTGGAGAATATGAAGCGGGGTTATACGGCGCAGCAGTACCGGGAGCTAATCGGCCGTATACGGGATATTGTGCCCGATGCCGCCATCCACACCGACATTATCGTTGGCTTCCCCGGCGAAACAGAGGCCCAATTCCGGAAAACGTATGATATTCTGGCCGAGCTGCGGCTGGATAAAATCCACCTGGCCCGCTACAGCCCGCGCCCCGGCACGGTCAGCGACCGGCGCATGGATGATGATGTGCCGGAAGAGGAAAAGCGGCGGCGTTATGAGCTAATCGACGCCCTGCATGGTGAGATTTCACAAGAGAAGATGTCGCGCTACCTGGGGCAAACGGTGGCGGTGTTGGTCGAAGAGAAGCAGAAGGATCGCTGGCGCGGCCGGATGCCGCAGAATAAGCTGGTCTTTTTCAACGACCCGCGTGACCTGAAAGGGGAAATTGTGCCGGTCCATATCAACCATACCGGCCCCTGGAGCATGTCGGGCCGGGCGGCGGATCGGTTGAATGGAGCGGGGGTGAAAACGGCCGTTCCCGTTGAGTCCATTCCGTTAGCCGTTGTGTAGAAGCGTGAAACGTGGCAGGTAATACGCACAGTGTGATGCGGGCTATCGGGACACTGGTTTTGACAACCTTTGTCGGATTATTACTGGGCCTTTTCGTTTTTTGGCTTATAAGAGAAGGTTACCAGGTCAAGTGGAAGCCAATACCACCACCGCCAGAACCAGCAACAGAACTCATCGTAAGCCGCGAATTCTATCTTTACATCAATACCCAAAGTAATCAAACCTATCGCTGGGGAAGTGGTGAATGGGTTGAGGCAGATGTTCCTGATGACATTTATGAAGGTGTTGATGAGGGTAGATGGATTATACAAAAGCCATGTGATATAGGCTGGCCCGTTTTCTCTCCTTTTGCCAACCCGCCTAGCCGGGTCATGGAATGTGTTCAAGATGAGGCGGGACCACACAGCTTTCACAATAAGCATGTTTTTGCTTTGGATAGAGAAGGTAACTTATGGGTGTGGCATTATCTAGTTAGTGGCCTGGGATTGTTGGGGGTTCTGATATATTGGACACTCATTGGTTCTTTCGTTGGGTTTGGATTTGGGACGATATTATTGGTCACTCGGCATTTCCGAAACAAAAGCGCAGCCCAATCATAAATGAAACCAACAATTCACAGCGGAAAATTGTTAACCGGCCAAGACTTGTGGGCACTGGGGGATACCGGTCTCAGTGAACTGGTAGCGGGCAGATTGGTAGCGGTTGGTCCGGCTACTAATACCCATGGCCGAGTCTTAGCCGCTATTTCTACACTGTTGTATAAGTTTGTGGAGAAGCAAGATGTTGGCCGACTGGCCGTGGGTGGCGTAGGCATATACACACAGCGCGACCCGGATACCATTCGCGCAGCGGATTTGCTGTTTATTGCACACGAACGATTAGCGCAGATTAAAACAGATGATTTTCTTGATGTACCACCCAACCTGATTGTTGAGGTTTTGTCGCCCTCCGATAGCTGGTCAACTGTAACCCAAAAGCTGCGTGAATATTTTGCGGCGGGTGTGGAATTGGTTTGGGTAGCTGACCCAGAGGTCAACATCGTCTACGCCTACCGCTCCCTGACAGACGTGCGCGAGTTTACCGAGGAAGACGATCTGCCGGGCGATGATATTTTGCCTGGCTTTAGTGTGCCGGTTGCTTCCCTGTTTGAGATTTGAAGCACTTTGAGGATTCAGTGGCAGGGTAATAAAACGTATTGCGTAGTTTGTGTTGCGTAACCGTTGAGAGCTACGAAATACGGAATACGGCTAGACGGCTACATAGCCCTGCTGCTTGACGCTTTGACTGAGAACGGCCGTTAAGTTATCCCCCTCACTGATCATATAAGCCACCATGCCGCCGGCCGCCAACAAACTGGCCAGCCCTGCCGACGAGCGCGTGCCCCCAAACGATTCCCCGTTGATCAGCACCGACACCAAACGTAGCCCGCGCCGGGAAAACTGCCGCGCCGCGGCCGCCCATTTCTCATCGGGTGTGGGCGTCACCACAATAATCGTCGTGCCCCGCGCAAAGAGATGAGACTCCGTATTCAGCACGTCCTGAATGGGCAGCTGGCCTTTGGCCTGCAAAACGGCCAGTGTTTCCAAAATGCGGTTAAGCTGCCGCTCGCCCCGGTCGGCCTGGACCACCTCATTCGACTGCCCATAGGCCAGCATCCCTACCGCCCGATCCTGCCGCAGAAAATATTGGGCTAACGAAGCGGCCGTTACCACCGCATACTCCTCTGTTGACTGGGGAAGCGCGATTTCTCGCGCGCGCATCCAGGGCAGATCATCCGGATCAACCTCTGGTTCTGGTTGGGGACGTGGGGCTACGTGTGCCAACACAGACATATCCAGCGCAATCCAGATGTCGGCCAGCGGGTCCAGCTCAAACTCCTTGACGATGAGCCGGTTGCGCCGGGCGGTAGAGGGCCAGTGAATGCGGCTAAAGCTGTCACCCGGCAAATAGTCACGCACGCCAGAGACGTTGGTGGTGATGTGGTGGGTGCGCCGGTGTAGCGCATCCCCGCCCGGCAAAACGCCGATAGGCAAGGCGAAATGATGGATCTCCACCGTTTGGGGATAGACCACCACGTTGGTAGTGGCCGATAAATTGCGGTGCATAGGGAATAAACCAAACGGGTCGCTGGTGTTTATCTGGACTGGCCCCAGCCGGTAGCGGCCGCGCTGGCGACACAGCGTGACGGCCCGCCAGCCAAATTGGGCTTTACTGCCCAGATTATGCACTACCTGGCTGGCATAGTGGCCGGGCAGGTCGGACTGGTCATGGACTTCCAGCCAGAGTTTGGGCAAAAAGCTGGTGTTGGTAACGGTGAAGCGTTCTTCCAGGGGTTGGCCGACCTGGGCGCGGCGGGTGCGGGTGAGGCGGGCGATGTGCAGCCAGTTGATGCTGGCCCAGGCCCAGGCAAAAGAGACGATGATCAGCAGCCCCAAAACGTAGGCCAGGCTGTAGACCAGGTCGCGCCCGGTCAGCAGGCCGCCAATGAGGGCCAGCACGGCCAGGATGACCAGCATGTTGCGGCGGTGGTTTCCTCTCATGATCAGGCGGGGGGTTTGACCTGGGCACCGGGGACGGGCAGCCGGTCCAAAATTTCTTGCACAATCTGTTCTGATTCCACATCTTTGATGCGGGCGGCTGGTCCGACAATGATGCGGTGTCCCAGGGCGGCTTTGGCCAGGGCTTTGACGTCATCAGGCAGGACGTAGTCACGGCCGTCTACGGCAGCGCGGGCCTGGCCCAGCCGGTAGATAGCCAGCGCGCCGCGGGAACTGGACCCCAGGTAAACGTCGGGATGTTCACGGGTTTGGCGCACAATGTCCACGATGTATTCTTTGACCAGGTCGTCGATGTAGATACCACGAACGGCCGTTTGCGCCGCCAATAGTTCTTCAACCGACACCTCCTGCACAATAGTCTCGATGGGGTGTTGGTACTGCTGCCGGTCTAGCACTTCGATCTCTTGCTGTTTAGAGGCATAGCCCAGCCGAATTCGGAGCAAAAAGCGGTCTAGCTGGGCTTCGGGCAGGGGGAAGGTGCCCTCGTACTCGATGGGGTTCTGGGTGGCCAACACCATAAAGGGGGGGCCGAGAGGATGGGTACGGCCGTCGACCGTGACCTGTCGTTCTTCCATCGCCTCTAACAGGGCCGACTGGGTTTTGGGCGTGGCCCGGTTGATCTCGTCTACCAGCACAATTTGGGCATGAATTGGCCCCGGCCGGAACTCAAACTCCTGCGTTTTTTGGTTAAACACCGAAACGCCCGTCACGTCGCTGGGCAGCATGTCAGGGGTAAACTGGATGCGTTGGAATTGGCAGCCCACAGAGCGGGACAACGCTTTAGCCAGCATCGTTTTACCGACGCCCGGCACGTCTTCGATCAAAATATGGCCCTGGCACAGCAGGCCCAAAACGGTCAACTCAACCGATTTTCGCTTGCCGACCATTACTTTTTCTACATTTTCAATAATGCGCTTGGCAATTGCCTGGATCTCAGCCATCTAGATGCTCCTTGGAAAGAAATCTGGGGGAATGCAAATCATCTTGCCAGGGAGTATAGCGGCTTTTTCGTAAGTATGCAGGATTTTGGTGACAGGTTAGTGACATTCTCATTGAATGTGGTGTGGGCGAAGGTGGATGTGGGACGGTGCATTTTAGGGGCAAGGGGGATGCGTGGGCTGGCAAGCTACGGCCGTTTCTCGTTCGCTTACCCCCTTCGTATATGGTAAAATTGGGTAGTTAGATAAGTTATGCAGATACATCGCAATATCGTCGGTACTGGCAGAAATAAAGTTCTTGTTATTTCAAAATTGGTCTCATCTACAGATCTCCAACATGAGATAGAAACAGCCATCAATTTTGTCAAAGAGTCTGTTAAATGGCGTCCGAACAAAGATAAGTTGCATCTGGAGAAACGGGTTAGACTAATTTGCTGGACATTGGCGTTTTTGCCCGCCGCCAGTGTAGCGCGATTTGCCAAATCGCGTTACGTTGCCAGAGGTCAGCGCAACTTTCGCCAGACTCCAGTAATTTGGAAAGCTTAAGGAAATCGTAACATGAACGAGCTGCTAAAGAGCTATCTGGTAGATGTCGATTATCCCGAAGTAAGCGGCATTGAGCATTTGCAGATGTTGAAAACCCGCAGTGAACTGGCGACAATTACAGATTCATTATCAGCCAGTGAGCAACGGGCTTTGGCCAGTGCCGATCAGAAGCTGGCCATGCAGGCCGATAAGTTTTTGGCGGAATTAAGCCGTTTTGTAGATTTGGCTCAGGAGCGCCAGAGGCGGCAAACCAGCCCAGACGAATGGTGGTGGTATCTCGACATTTTGGTTCGTGCACCGGCCGTACCGGCCAGCACAGGGGAACTCGTGGCTTTGTGAGCTGACACCATGGCAATAATTCTTTGACACAAACTTGTGTTTGTGGCTACGCAATACGCAATACGCACTACGAAAAGGTAACTATGACCGAAACAGTAACAACAGTCAATCGCAATTATGATGCGGAAAGCATTCAGGTATTAAAGGGTTTGGAAGCGGTGCGCCGTCGCCCCGGTATGTATGTGGGCGGCACCGATGCCAAAGCCCTCCACCACCTCGTCTACGAAATCGTGGACAACTCCATCGACGAAGCCCTGGCCGGCCGCTGCGACCGGGTTGAGGTCACGCTGCACAAAGACAACAGCGTCTCGGTGGAGGACAACGGCATCGGTATTCCGGTGAAAGAGCATCCGGTGGAGAAGGTGTCGGCCCTGGAACTGGTCCATACCACGCTGCACGCTGGTGGTAAATTCGACAACGACGCCTACAAGGTGTCGGGCGGTCTGCACGGCGTGGGCGCAGCGGCGGTTAACGCCCTGTCTGAATGGATGGAAGTGGAAGTGCGGCGGGACGGCGGTGTCTACAAGCAGCGCTACGAGCGAGGCATTCCCCAGGCTCCCGTAACCCGCTTGGCAGACCTGGCCCCGGACGCAGGCACGGGCACGCGCACCACCTTCCGCTTTGATGACCTGATCTTTAAAGAAGAAGCCGACTACCGCTTTGAGACGCTGGTCAACCGCTTCCGCGAGATGGCTTTTGTTACCAGCGGTGTCTTTCTACGCATTCGAGACGAACGGTCGGACATTCCCCGCGAAATGAGCTTTTACTTTGAGGGCGGCGTCAAATCCTTTGTGCGCTACCTCAACCGCAGCCGCAAGGTGCTGCACGAGCCGATGTACGTGCAGAAAGAGGTGGAAGGCATTGACGTGGAGGTAGCCATCCAGTACACGGAGGGCATTGCCGCCTCCGAATTTGCTTTTGCCAATACTATCCATACCCCCGACGGCGGTACGCATCTGACCGGCGTGCGTACGGCGCTGACGCGAGTGGTCAACCAGTACGCCCGTAAGCAGGGCTTTTTGAAGGAGAAGGACAACAACTTCACCAGTGATGATACGCGAGAAGGGGTAACGGCCGTTGTCAGCATCAAACATCCCGATCCCCAATTTGAAAGCCAGACGAAGGTGAAATTGATGAACCCGGAAGTGGCCGGCATTGTGGCCGCGGTTACGGCCGATGCTCTAGCCGCCTTCCTGGACGAAAATCCGCGCGACGCCCGGCGCATTATCGAACGCTGCCTGACCGCCTCGCGTGCCCGCCGCGCCGCCCGCAAGGCCCGCGAGCTGGTGATGCGGAAGAGCGCGCTCGACTCGATGACGCTGCCCGGTAAGCTGGCCGACTGCTCCGAGCGGGACCCCAACAAGTGTGAAATTTACATCGTGGAGGGTGATTCGGCCGGGGGCACGGCCAAACAGGGGCGCGACCGCCACTTCCAGGCCATCCTGCCCCTGCGCGGTAAAATCCTGAACACGGAGCGGGCGCGGCTGGACCGCATCCTGAACAACAATGAGGTCAAGGCCCTGATTGCGGCCCTGGGTGTGGGTATTGGCGAGTCGTTTGATATGGAGAATTTAAGGTACGGCCGTATTATCATCATGAGCGTGGACGGCGACGAACTGACCTTTATCAAACAGCCCAACGGCCAGGTCAGGGCCGCGCGCGTCGGCCCCTTTATTGACGAGTTGTGGGAGACCGGCCAGGATCCATCAGCCTACCAGGTCCTTTGTTTTGATCCGCAGAGTGGGGCGATACGCTACAAGCCGATCAAGGCCGTTATCCGCCACGACCACGAGGAAGAATTGTATGAGATTGAAACGGCATACGGCCGTTCTGTGCGCGTCACGGGTGAACACAGCGTCTTTGTGGCCGACAAACAGGGCCGGCCCGTTCTCAAGCGCGGCGACGAGATAGAAGTGGGTGATTTACTGGCCGCGCCGGCCCGCCTGCCCCAGGCCAGCTCCGGCCCCGACCGTCTGGACCTGCTGCAGCTCTTTTTGGGCGATGAAGCCCTGGAGGATGACCTGATGGTGCGCGGTCCCGGCGTGGAAGCCTGGTACCAGGCGCAGGTGCGGCGTGATTATGAGGACGATCCCCAATGGGTGGAGCCACGCATCACCATTCCGCCCACGGTGGGCCAGCAGCTTAAAAAACAGCGCCAGCAAACCGGCCTGAGCCAGAAAGAGATTTGCCGGGCCACCGGCATTCGCCAACCGGCCACCTATTACGCCTGGGAAAAAGGCGAATCCCGCCCCACCCTGACCCATTTTGTCCGCTACGTGGAAACATTGGGTCTGCCCTACCAACCCCTTTTAGAACAGGTGGAGGTCGGCCCCAGCCGGTTGGACCACATCTGGCAAACTCAATATCAGGCCGCGCCGCGCAACCGGGTGCGTGACTATATTCGCCTGTCCGACCTGGTCCCCGATGATCTGGCCGGCCTGGGGGATGAGGTGGTCTTAACGCCGCACCATTATGCCGGCCAGGTGGTGCCCCGTTATCTGCCCGTCAACGAGAATCTGATGCTGCTGTTGGGCTTCTTCGTGGCCGAAGGTTCGCTCAGCCGACGCAATGGGTTACGCCTGGCCATTGGCCGGCGCAACCAGGCTTACGTGCCCAGGCTGGCCGAAGCCATTCAAGACGTTTTCGGGTTAGAACCACGTCTTTACACCAGCCAGGACCGGGTCAGTGAACTGCGCCTGCTCAACCGTGTTGTCACACTTACTTTCCAGCGTATTTTCGGTTTCGCCAAAACAAATGCCGGCAACAAACATATTCCCGACCTGGTTTTCAACGTGGCGTCCCCGCTCCAGTTGGCCTTTTTACGCGGTTATTTCATGGGGGATGGCACGCTCGGTAAGCGGCAGGTCGTTTTTGGCACCAGTTCGGAAACGTTGGCCAACCAGCTTATGTATCTACTCTTGATGCACAATATCCACACGTCGCTATCCAGTCGTGAGCCGGATGGCCAGGCCAGCGGCCTGATTCGTGGCCAGGAGATTGTCACCCGGCGCACCGCTTACTGCCTGACGGTGGCCCACCGGGCCGGCGTGGCTGCCCTGGCACCGGTCTGGCGTGATCACGCGGCGGCGGCCAGATTGCATGAGTGGCTGGCGACGCCGCTGGGTAAGGGTGGGAACAAAACGGCCGTGCCCATGGTGGGTGATCTGGTTGGTCTGCCGGTGCGAGCCATTCGCCGGGTGGCCCCAACCAGTCGCAAAGTATACGACTTTTCGGTCGAAGGGGATGAAACCTTTATCTGCGGCCGGGGTGGGATAGCTGTCCACAATACGGACGCGGACGTAGACGGTAGCCATATCCGCACCCTGCTGCTCACCTTCTTCTTCCGCTACATGCCCCAGTTGATTGAAAGAGGCCATCTTTATATCGCCCAGCCGCCGCTCTATGCCGTCAAGGCGGGCAAGGATATGCACTACACCTACACCGAGGCCGAAAACGCGGCCCTGCTGCAGGAACTAAAGGGCAAAAAGTTCAGCCTGCAGCGGTACAAGGGATTGGGCGAAATGAACGCCGAGCAGTTGTGGGAAACAACGATGGACCCGGCCGAGCGCACGCTGCTGCAGGTGACGATTGAGGATGCCGTCAACGCTGACCGCACCTTTGATATGCTCATGGGCAGCGAAGTGGCCCCACGCAAGCGGTTCATTATGACCCACTCCGGCGAAGTACGGAATCTGGATGTGTAACATTATGTAAAGTTTCGCGAGATAAATGGAAGTTTTTTCAGAGTATACGACCATCGTTGCGCCAGCATAGCGGGAATGGATAACAGAATCTTGTCAAAGCAGGCATAGAAAAGGGACATGACAACAGAAATTCGCAATGCCATTCTGACGGAATTAGCCAAACATACCGGAAAACGTGTCCCCTGGCAATTTATCAAGCAGACTTCCGAGTACCTGCCCGATATAGATCGCTTTCATAATCTTATAACTGGAATTTTCAAGCCAGCCTGGTCTGATTACGCCCTGTCTATTATCGTGCGGACAACCAGCCCATATGATGATAAAGACGAGGTGATTTTTCTGGAAGACGGTCGTTGGTTGATGACCTATTCACCGAGAGCGGGTGGAATGGAAATGGCCGATAACCGCGCTCTAGTGAAATGTATGGACGAGCGAGTCCCGATTGCCGTTTTTCGGCAACTTACCGATAAAACCAACCGCAAACGCGGCTCGACATATCGCGTGTTGGGGTTAGGCTTAATTACGGGATACGATACAAAGCAGGATGTGTTTATCGTTGAAAGTGCAGACCACGCTGCGATAGAAACCGTTACAAACACTATTATTGATGAAGCTGATCGGTATGAAGTTCAATTGTATGCTCAACTTATGAACGAATTTCAACCTTTCGTGAAGGAAACAAGCGTCACATACACAACCAGTATGCCCAAGCGGGATAAAGCGTTCCGCGAAATTGTGGTGCGGGAATACAATTATTCTTGCGCTGTCTGCGAGTTAATGTTTCAATGGAACAGCCTGAGCGAAGCCACTGCCGCCCATATCATTCCCAAACACCAAAATGGCACAGATGATCCGCGCAATGGTTTAGCCTTGTGCCGCACACACCACTGGGCTTTTGACGCCCATGTATTCACGCTGTCGGATAATTACGAAATTGTACTGAATCCGAAAGTTCAAGAAGCCGACAGCAATAACTTTACACTTTTGGAGATGGAGGGTAAGTCCATTCTCTTGCCGTCAAATGAAATGCTGTGGCCTCATCCGAACGCCATCAAATGGCATCGGGACAAGATTTTTGTGTGACAACATCATCTTGCATCAGGGACGAAAGATGGCAAACTCAGGCGAAGAAATTGTCAGGCTTATTCTAAGCTATTACCCGGATACGCAGGCCATTTACCTCTTTGGCACCTACCAGACTGAGTACGAACGGCCGAATAGCGACGTGGACATTGCCCTGCTGCTGCCTCCTGAGCAGGCGAAAGCGGTCGGTCTGTTAGTCGGCAGCGACTTATATTACGACCTGGAATCGCTGCTGCGGCGGGAGATTGACCTGATTAACCTGCGCCTGGTGCCCACGGTGCTGCAAAAAGAGGTGATTATGGCCGAACGGCCGTTATACCAGGCCGATCCCTATGCCACAGCCGAATTTGAAATGCTGACCCTTTCCTACTACCAGCGCCTCAATGCCGAACGAGCCGACATTATTGCCGATGCGGTAAAAACCGGTCGGCTAGTTGTTTAAGACCACCTGATGAACGATATTGTCCTGAACAAAAAAGAAAGCATCGAACGCTGCCTGAAACAAATTCAAGCCTACTACGCCCTGCCAAGTGACAAGCCATTTGCCGACGATTACCTGAAACAAGATGCCATTGCCGCCAATATCCAACGCGCTTGTGAACAAGCCATTGATCTGGCCAATCACACTATCAAAAGCAAAAAGCTGGGGCTGCCAAAATCATCCCGCGAGAGCTTTCGCTTACTGGCTCAAGACGGGATCATTCCCACAACGCTGGCCGAAAACCTGGAAAAGATGGTTGGTTTTCGCAACGTCCTGGTCCATCAGTATCAGGAATTGAACCTGGACCTGCTGGTCGATGTCGTTGAAAACCATCTCGACGATCTTGTCTATTTTACCAATCTGATCATGAAAGCCTTTAGCGATGAATAAATACAGGCTCTTTGGAAATTCAGGAGGGTGACAAAGCGTATTGCGTACTGCGTCACCAGAGAGAACTACGCAATACGCAATACGGAATACGCAATACGCAATATGTCTAAACAACCCCGCCAAATCCAAAAGACCTCAAAATTACATCTTGTCCCGAAAGGCGAAGTTGTGACGTTGGCGGGCGGCTAACACGGCGCGGCGCAAAATCTCGTAAACGTGGCCGGGGTCTTTAACGTTATGGAGGATAACCAGCGGCTTGCTAGGGTCCTGGCTGCGAATGGTGACATCGCCCAGATTGAGCAGCCGTTCGCTCAACGTTTGTTTGTAATCCAGGTCTTGCACGCGCACCAGCTCGATATTGTCGTGGGCTTTGCCCAGCAGCCCTTCGGTGATGCGGATGCGCTCATCGGTAATGGTGTAGTAGAGGACGAGAGAGAGAAACGGCCGTCCTTGCCACAATATTTCCTCGTTATGATCAGCCAGGATGCCGGGAACGGCCGTTGCTGAGACTGGCGGCTGTTTCTGCATCTCCTCATTGAACGAAATCTCCAACTCCTGGTCCAACTCCAGCAGAGCCGCTTCCGTAACCAGATCAACCAGACTGGTTTGTGTTTCCCTGTCCAAAGCCGACAGGTCTAGATCACCTTGGGCCATCGCCTGCCAGAGGCGGGCCTGAATACGTGCTTGAGCATCTTTTAATGACATTATCTTTTCCTCATCAGCGAAACATGACTTTTGTCTCATCGCCACGTTCCCGATTTGTACCATAAGGTTTCTGTTAACTGTTGCCTGTTAGCCTATGCCTATTGTACACTACTCCCCGCAAGCTGTGCAGGACAATCAGGATAGACAAATGGAATTGGAAAACAGACAGGCGCAATTATTTCGGGAATGGGTCATCAACCACGACGAAAGCTGGCTTTTTGTCGGCCTATACGTCGGTTTGGCTGTGGTTTTAAGCATCTGGATCAGTCTGTTTTGGCTGGTGGTGGTCGTAGCCGTTCATGCCTGGTTTGAGTGGATACGCCAAAGTCATCTTCGAACCGGTTTTCGCCCCCGCCTGCTAGAAACGCTCTGGGAAGTTAAGCTGGATATTGCCCTCGTCATTTTTGCGCTGGCCCTGTCGTTATACATGGAAGTGATTTTGGGGATTGTGGGGCTTCACGCGGCTTCACGCGCCGGGGCGGCTACGCTGCGCGGCGGTGCCCGCTTTGCCGCCTGGGAGCAGGTGATTCGCGGCTTTTTCTTATCGGTTGATGATGCGGCTCAAGTGGCCCGTGCCCTGGCTACCAGAGGCAATGAAGACGAAGAGCTAACGGAGGATGAGGCTGAGGTTCTAACCACCCCCGTTTCCTGGTGGGGCAGTTGGGCCGCACCCTGGGGTAAGGGGGATTGGATTGCGGTGGGCATGGTTTTGGTTTGTGTCATTTTTATGTTGCTGGCTACCACCTTGACCGACCATACCTGGGCTACCGTAGCCTATACGCTATTTGAGGAACTGCATCCCTATCCGGCACTGTTGGAATAATGCGTAGTGCATAGTGCGTAGTACGTAGACCACTGTTTACTACGCACTACGCACTACGTTTCTAACCGTAGTACCCCTCCACATGGCCGTCACGCGGCGCATTGGTCAGTGTAACCCCTACAATACGCACTTTGGCTTTTTCTAGCAGTTCTTTGGCCCGTTCGGCCTGGTCGCGGCGGGTTGTGCCAGCCTTGAGAACCAGCAGCACCCCATCTACTTTGGCCCCCAAAATAGCGGCGTCGGTGACGGCTACAGCCGGTGGTGCGTCAAAAAGCACAATATCGGCTTTGGCGGTCAACTGCTCCAAAATCTGGTCCAGGCGCTTGCTGCCCAGCATGTCGGCCGGGTTGGGTGGCTTGGGGCCGCTGGGCAGCAGCCAGAGATTTTCGACCTGGGTAGCCTGGAGGGGGGGAGATTCAATCTCGTTTAGCACCAGATTGGTAAAGCCGGGTTCGGCCGTTGCGCCAAACAAATCGTGCAAAGACGGCCGTCTCAAATCACAATCGACCAGAATGGTGCGCCGGCCGCTCTGAGCCATCGTTACCGCCAGGTTAGCCACTGTGGTCGATTTGCCCTCATTGGCCGAGGGCGACGTAACCACCAGCGTGCGGATGGGGTTATCCAGGCTGTAGAAGGAAAGGTTAGTCCGCAGCGTGCGATACGCTTCGCTGGCAGGGGATCGGGGATCGGTGAGGGTGATTAGACTCATAGAAAATGCCTTTTGTGACGGAAGACCGAGGACTGAGGACCGAGGATACATTCCGTCCTTCGTCCTCGGTCTTCGGTCTTTTTACGTTCTGTCAGGTATCGTGCCAATAACCGGCATAGTCAAATAACGCTCTACGTCTTCGCTGCGACGCACCACGCCGGATTCAACCCATTCCAGGGTAAAGATGATCATAATGCCCAGGATAATGCCAAAGACGGCCCCGGCAGCGGTGTTAATGGTGGTGCGCGGCCGGTCTAAGCCAGCCTGGGGATTGTCAAGCGGTTCAATAAGAATACGCTCTTCCTGGCGCAGCCGGTCATTGTTCTCGTTCTGCCACATAATTAACTGATTGCCCCAGGTGCGGGCAATGTCGTTGGCCAGATCATCGTTGCTGTTGTCGATGGTCAGGGTAATGACAAAGCTGTTGCGGTCCGAGGCCACGCGCATATCGCCCATTAGCTGTTGGGGCGTCATGTCAAGCTGTATCTCCTGAATGACGGCCTGGGCACGCAGGCTGCTGTTGAGCCACTGCTCGTAGCTGCTCAACAGGTCTTTGGCGGCCTGGGCCTGGCCAAAGTCGGTGCGGGAGGGCAGCACCAGCAGCTTGAGGGTGGAGCGGTAGATTTCGGTTTGCATCCGACTGAAACCAAAGGCAGCCACGGCCGTTAACACCGCCATCAAAAGTATAATCCAGCCACGCTGGCGTAAAATGCGTAAATAGTCGTTGATTTCCATAGGTACGTATTGCGTATTGCGTATTGCGTAGCCTTTCTACGCACTACGCAATACGCACTATCCACTTCTTCCTTCTTCCTTCTTACTTCTTCCTTTCCACCGGTATCTCTGCTAACAAACCCAGCCCCAAGGCAGCCACATCTTCCCGGTCGCGCAGGGTGGGGTCAAAATACTCTACCAACAATACCAGGCCGAGACCAGTGGCCAGCGCCAATGCTAATCTGAGGGGCAGGTCTAGCTGGCTGCGTAGGCCGGCCGGATTGGGGTTGATCACGGGGTCGTCTAGCTGAACGAGAACGGCCGTTTCGCCCCCCAACTGGGGCAATCCTTCCGCATTTTGTTCTGTCAAGACGGTAATGGCCGCCTCCGTTATAGCTGCCAACTGGTCCGCATCGCCAAACGTCAGGTAGATGACCAGTTGGCTGCGGGCATTGTCGGCCACCAGACTGCCCTGAATGGCCCCGGCTGGGATGTCGTGGCCCTGGGTGGCTAATTCTGCGCTCACCAGTTGGGCAAAGCGGTTGCCCTGGCTCCAGTCGGCCAGCCCGTTGACAATATACTCGGAGGTCAGCCAGTTGTAGTAGCGCTGCTCGTCGGCCTCGGCCGCGCCGGGGCTGGGCGGCTGGCCCACAATGAAGCGCACCCCCACGTTGTAGCCGGTTGGCGGTGGCTGGTAGGTAGCCACCCCCACCGCCAGGACCACCAAAACGGGTATCAGGGCAAAGGGCCAGCGGCGGCGGATGACTTTCCAGTAGTGTCGTAGTTCCATAGTGCGCGTTGCAGGGTGGCGAGGTGGTGGTGTGGCGAAGTGTACTACCTCGCTACTTCGCCACTTCGCCACTTCGCCATCTTTTCTTCAATAAACCTGCTTATTTTACGACGAAACACGGCCGTATCAAACTGCTCGGCGTGTTGTCTGATGCGGGCAGGGCTGAGGCTGGCGGGATCGGCCGTTTCTACCGCCTCAATGATAGCCGCTACCGACTGTTCGGCAAACAACCAGCCCGTCTCGCCAGGGATGACCGTATCCAATGCGCCACCGCCGGCATAAGCAATCACCGGTCGGCCGGCCGCCATCGCCTGAATGGGAGCAATGCCAAAATCCTCTTCGCCGGGAAAGACAAAGGCCCGCGCCCGTGCCAGCAGGTCGGGCAAATCGGCATCCGGCACATAGCCCAGAAACTCAACCGTTGGCCCGGCCATCGCTTCCAACCGCTCCCGATCACGGCCGTTGCCCGCAATCAGCAGCCGTCTGCCCGTTTTGTTAAACGCTTCAATCAACAAATCAATGCGCCGGTAAGGGACCAATCGCCCCACAATCAGATAATAATCATCCACGCGATTACCTGGTTCAAATCGCTCCGTGTCTACCGGTGGGTAGATAATAGTCGCTTCACGCCGGTAAATCTTGCCGATTCGGCGACGGACTTCCTGCGATATGGCTATGAAATGGTCCACTCGGTCGGCCGCCAGCCGGTCCCACTGGCGCAGCCAGGTCAAAAACGGCACTAGCAAACTGCGCGTCAGCCGCCCCAGATTCTCCTGCTCCGCATACTGGTGATAGCGCCACACATAGCGCGTCGGCGTCAGACAGTAGCAAATATGCAGCGTCTCTGGCCCGGTGATAATGCCGTGGCAAAAGCCGCTCTTATTGCTCAAGACCAGATCGTACTGGCGAAAATCAAATTGTTCAAAAGCCGTCGGGTAGAGGGGAAAATAAAGCTGCTGCTTGCGCCGGGCCAGCGGCAGCCGGTCAATGAACGAGGTGCGAATATCCCACTCACGCCAATGATCGGGCATAACCTGGGGGGCATAAAGGGAGGTGTAGAGAGGGGCTTCCGGGTAAAGCGCGACCAGATTTTCCAGCACATCCTCTGCGCCGCCAATCTGGTTGAGCCAGTCATGGACCAGCGCCGTTTTCATTCCAGCCCCAGCCGCTCCATGCGGGCTGCCAGTTCCGCTTCCACTTCCAGGCTGTGCATCGCTTCGGTCAACTGGTTGTCCAGGCTGCTGGTTTGCATTTCCCAGGCGGCATCGGCATGGTCCAACCGGCGGCGTATGTTTTCGGCCGCCCGCGCCACCTCATGATCGCCATGCCCCATCAACGAGTCCAGCGACTGCATCGCTTTGGTAGAGACCTCTTTTGACTTCGCCAGTTGCAGCAAGAAGGCCAGCTCTTCCCGCTCCTGTTTGGCAATTTTCAACCGCCCTTCCAGCATAACACGCACATCTTGCAGCCGCTCCAGGGCGCTGACCTGCCGCGCCAGCGAGGCGTCATAGGTGCGAATCATTTCCAGAGCCGAATTAAGCTGCTTTTGCGTCACCATGGCCTGGGTGCGTTTGCCCTCTTTTAAGAACTGGTCAATGGCGATGTCGAACTTGGCCGCCTCGTTGGCCAATGCCTCCCGCCGCTGGCGGGTGGTACGAACCTGACCAAACATCGGTTGGATCGATTGGATGAATTCGGCCACTTCCCGTTCTGCCTGGCGAATGTATTCGTCGTAGACGCTCAGATCGCTGCGGGCCAGCGCCCGGTCGGCCACGTCATGCAGCGTCGCCCGAATCAGGGTACGGATTTTACGAAATAAGGATGCCATGGGGGGAATTATAGGCGATTGTGGGGGAGGGGCAAAAAGATAGTGCGTAGTTCGTAGTGCGTAGCAGGCTAACAAACGCCTACGTACTACGCACCACGCACTACTTTATTACAATTTCTTCCTCATCAAAGCCATTGGCCTTGGCGGTGGCGGTCGGCCGGGATGCTTCGGGCATTAGAATAGCCAGCAGGATGTAGATGAGCAGGCCATTGCCGCCGGCGACTGCCAACAGGACAAAGAGTAGTCGGATAATAACCGGGTCCACGTCAAAGTAATAGGCAATGCCGCTGCAAACGCCAAACACCATTTTGTCGTCATTCAAACGAACTAAACGCTTGTTGTTCATAACAATTTCCTCCGCTAGAGTTGTTCTGGTGCGTTTGGTTCAGACAACGGCCACGCACCATGATTAACCTGGTAAAAGTTGTGTGTCACTGTTACCTATTACGCAGGCGTCGGGCAGAAGTTGCACCAATCAGTCGGTATCGTCTAGCAGATTTTTACCGGGTTCGGGGGTGCGGGATTGTCGCAATTGCTTTTCGATTTCTTTGGCTTCGCTGCGGAGACCGCCCTCAGCCTTTGTGGAAATGGTATCTGCCTCTTCTGGTGTTTTACTGGCGGGCGGGGGTGGGGCAGCTTCTGGCTCAATTAACTGTACTGACACCCCACTGGGAAAGAGAACTTCACGGGCTGCGTCTGGCATAGAGATGTTGGCCTCTTGAAAGGCCCGCTTGACCAGGCGAGTAACAGAGGACCGAACTTTTAGAATGCTGTGTTCACGGCCGTTTACCCAGAAGTAGATTTGCAAATTGACGGTAGCATCGCCCAAACTATCTACCAAAACAAGAGGTTCCGGGTCAATTAAGACCGCCGGGTGTTCTGCCAGCAGCTTCAGAATCAACTCTTGCGCCGTTGTTGCCCTGTCCTCGTAGCCAATGCCCACGGTGAAGGTTACGCGGCGGTTGGGATTGCTGGTGTAGTTGATAATTTTGCTTTTGTAGACGATGGTGTTAGGAATCTGGATGTGATTGCCCTCTAGCGTCATTAGAATAGTGACGCGCGTAGTCAATAGCTGCACGAAGCCGACTGTGCCGTCAATCTCGACCAGATCGCCAGTGTGGAAGGGGTTTTGTACGCTGAGAAACAGGCTGGAAAGGAAGTTCTCGGTAATGTCGCGGAAGGCAATACCGAGGATTAGACCCAATAAGCCGGTACCGCCGACCACGGTCAGGGCAACACCGGTTAAGCCGGCTATCTGAAAGACAATGTACAGGCCCAGTAGAAACACCACCAGACCAACGGTGCGGGATATGACGCTGACCAGGAGGCTGTGTTTGAATCGCTGATAGAGGAGTCGGCGCGACAAGGAGATGGCTAATCTGGCGGTAAGGATGGCGATGATCAGAACGAGCAGGCTGAAGCCCATGAGCGGTATGGCCCGCACAAAGCGGCGTCCCTGCTCTTGTAATCCGGCCAGGGCCGGTTCAAAATCCCAAACGGCCGGTTCGCGGATGGTGATCTGATTGACAACGGCCGCTACGTCTTGGGTGTTGCGGGCTAAATCACCGGCCCAACGTTTGAACTCCTCCGTTTTGGCTTGCCCCCTCAAAAAAACAACGCCGTTTTTGACCTCGACAGCCGGGTCTACGAACCAACCGGTTGCCTCCAGGATGTTTTGCAGTCGTTCCCGAATTTGTTCGTCGCGGGCCAGCGGCTCAACGTCAACCCGGTCGGGTACGTCGCTGGGCGTTTCATCGGGTATGGGGGTTGGTGTTGCCTGGGCGTGGGTGGGCAGGGCGGGCCAGGCCGCCAGGCAGAGGAGCAGCATGAGCCAGAATAGGCCGCGCCGCCATGTGGGTGGATGTGTTTGAGGTGCAGGTGGCGTACTCATTGGGCGAAGTATACCATGTCGGCATTCAGGAAGACATATTTGCCCGGTGGCAAAACGACATAGGCCGCAGGTAAATGGTAACAGTGCGCTCAGACCGTTTCTCTCTGCCCCAGGCTTTCAGCGAGAATGGTATTGACCAGTGTGTTCATGCTGACCCCTTCTTGTTTGGCACGTAGGGCTAAACGAGCGTGAATGCTCTTGGGCACACGCTGGATAAATTTGCCGCTGTAGCTGCCCAGGCTGCCCGGTGCCGGGACTGGTAGATTCATGCTTTCAAGGGCCGCTATTGTTTCCTGTAGAGCATCCAGACCATTAGTAATGGCTTCTTCAATAGTTTCTCCGTCAGAAATACATTCAGAGAAATCGGGAAAAGAAATCAGAAAACCGCCCCCATCTTCTTCTGATAACGGCCGAATCTCAAATGGATAATCTTTTAATTCTCTCATGACTCAATCCTGAACAAACTCAACAAATTTTTTGATGTAAACGGGTTTGATAGGCCGACGGGCAGGCACGGGTAAAGTTTGGCCGTCGGAGCGAACAAATACGACATGACTTGTACCTTTTTGTCGCCATTCAATATCAAAGGCGCGGGCTACCGTCTTTAGGCTATCAATCCGCCAGTCACGCGGATTGTTCCGCATCTTTTCAAGAATTTTATCCACCTTGCCCATGTCGAAAATGATACTAAATATAATAGCAAAGGGCAACAAGTCCTATCTGCGTCTTTGCCTACTTTGCCGCTTTGCGTTAAATTTTGCCTATGCTTGATTCACTAAAACTACCGCACGGCTCAATCAATTTGCCCGCTTTTTTGCCCGATGCTACCCAGGGCGTGGTACGCTCGATTGATGCCCAGGATTTACAGGGGGTTGGCCTGCAAGCGGTGCAGATGAACGTCTACCACCTGATGCAGCGACCCGGCTCCTCGACTATTCAGGCATTGGGTGGCCTACACGCTATGTCCGGCTGGTCAGGGCCGATTTTTACCGATTCCGGCGGTTTCCAGGTCTATTCCCTGATTCGCCAGAATCCCAAAAGCGGCTCGATTAGCAACAAAGGGGCCACCTTCCGCCTGGATGATTCCAGGCGCAAGTACAACTTCACGCCGGAAAAAAGTATCCAGCTTCAGTTGAGTTATGGGGCCGATATGGTGATCTGCCTGGATGATTGTACCCACGCCGATGATCCCCTTGACGTGCAGGCGGAATCGGTGCAGCGCACGATTGAGTGGGCCGGCCGCTGCCGCACAGAGTTTGACCGGTTATTGAACGAAAAGGGGATGAGCGCAGCCGAACGGCCGAAATTGATGGCCGTTGTGCAAGGGGGGCGTTCCGAAGATCTGCGCCGCCGCTGTGCCGACGCCCTGCTAGACATCGGCTTTGACGCTTTTGGCTATGGCGGCTGGCCGCTGGATAGCGACAACAATTTACTGCTGGATGTGTTGGAGCTGACCCGCTCGCTGATTCCGGCCGAGTTTCCTGTTCATGCGCTGGGGGTGGGCCATCCGCCAGGGGTGCAGCAGTGTGTGGCGATGGGTTATAATTTGTTTGACAGTACCATGCCCACCCGCGATGCGCGACACGGCCGTTTATACACCTTTGCCACCGATCCGGCCCATCCATTGCGCGGGGAGTGGTTCCAATATTTGTACGTGAAGGATGATAAGCACATTAAACAGAAACGGCCGTTGTCCGAATTTTGCGACTGTCATACCTGCCGCCACTACACGTTGGGCTATCTCCACCACCTGTACAAGCTCAACGATAACCTTTACCCCCGCCTGGCCACCATCCACAACCTGCGCTTCATGATGCAGTTGATGGAGAACTTGCGAGGGGGCTGAGAAAAAGCGGGAACGCGGAAAGAGCAGGAACGCGGAGGTACGAGGTTTTATGAGACGAGATGATAAGTTGGAGTTGCGAGGATTGACCGAGAAGATTATCGGTGCCGCCATTGAGGTGCATCGTAATTTGGGGCCGGGCCTGTTGGAGTCGGCTTATGAAGCCTGCCTGGCCTATGAACTGGAAGCGGCCGGGCTAAAGGTTGAACGGCAAAAGCCGGTGCCGCTGGCCTATAAAGATATACGCCTTGACCTGGGTTATCGCCTCGATATGGTAATCGAGGATCAGGTTGTGCTTGAGCTAAAAGCAGTTGACGAATTTACCGACATCCATGAGGCGCAAATCTTGTCCTACCTTAAATTTTCTGATTATGAGGTTGGCCTATTGATCAACTTCAACGTCCGTCTCCTCAAAGATGGCATTCGTCGCTTCATCATGACAAAGAAGTAGGAACGTGGAAAAGCGGGAACGCGGAGAAAAGATTAAAGTTTTTCTCTGTCTTTTCTCTGTGAATCTCTGTGGTCCTCAGCGTATCTCTGCGTAACTTTTTATGGATCAATTAGACAAGCTGGTGCAGACAATACAAGCAAGCCGAAAGTACCGCCACGTTAGCCCAGCGCTGGTGCGGGCGGTGGGGGCGCGGGAGTTGGCCGTCCGACCGCGCTTGAAGGAGGCGGTTAAGGCCACCAAGAATAAGCTGCACCAGGTAGGCGGGGCTTATTTTGAGGCGGCGATTGATTATGAGCGGGCGTTGACTGAGTTGGAAACCACTACTTCAATCCTCGAAACCCTGCGCCAGATTATGGCCCTGCACAGTTCTACCCGCGAACGGCTGCCCATTTTAGATGAGTTTTATGCCACGACGCTGGCTGACTTGCCCCCTATCCATACGGTGCTGGACCTGGCCTGTGGCCTCAATCCGCTGGCCCGCCCCTGGCTGCCGCTGTCAAAAACAACCCGTGCTGAGCCTGCCGAAGCAACCTGTACTGAGCCTGCCGAAGTAGCCGTTTACCAGGCCAGTGACATCTACGCCGATATGGTCCACTTTCTTAACCAGGCCATGAGCTTGCTGGGCTGGCCCGGCCAGGCCACTGTGCGCGATCTGCTCACCGACCCGCCTACTGAATCGGTAGACCTGGCCCTGTTGCTCAAAGCCGTGCCCTGCCTGGACCAGTTGGACAGGGAAGTCGTGCCCCGCCTGCTCGACAGCCTGCCAGCGAAATATTGGCTGATCAGCTTTCCCGTCCACAGCCTGGGCGGGCGCAGCAAGGGGATGGTAGAGACGTATGAGGGGCGTTTTGTGGAGTTGATGAACGGCCGTAACTGGACCTACCAACGCTTTCAATTCGAGACCGAACTGGCCTTTTTGGTCAGGACACAAATAGAATAGTTAATTGTTGAATTGCCAAATTGCTGAATTGTTAATGAGGCTGCTAATGGCGCTCATTAACAATTCAGCAATTCAACAATTCACGAATCGATTATTTTATCGTAACCGCTCAGGTGCAAGGCACTGGCCATAGGAGTTATGATGACCAAAATCGTTCGGCCAGTGCCTCGCACCACTCTGAGGCTTAGTAGTTACATTTTATCGACAAATTTCTGTCGATAGCAGCGCTCTTCGTGCCTACGGCTTCGTAATAAGCGGCAGGTAGAGGAAGGTCGTTGCCGGGGGAATCACGGTATAGCCTTCTACCAGCGTGGCGCTTTGCTCATCGGGGTTGACGACCAGCAGATCATAGACCCCAACTTCTAATCCGGCTGGCACAACGGCCGTTAACTCAGTCGCCGAAACATGAACCAGATCGGTCAGGGCATAGCTCTCAGCACCCCATACCAGATAGGCCATCGCGCCTTCCATGAAGTTGGTGCCGTAGATGGTTACGGCCGTATCCTGATCATTATGACCGGTATCAGGGTCAACGGCCGTTACCGTTGGCGCATCGGCCATTAACAGCGTGGTGGTAATGGTCCAACTGCTGCTGGCAAAGCTGGGCTGCTGCACCGTGGTAAAAGTGTGAACCCCGCTGGGCAGCGGCACTTCAAACTCATAATAGGCACTGGCCAATAATTGATTGACCAGGGGCAGGCCGTTGATGCCAATAGACACATTGACAAAGCCCTGCGGAATATCGACCTGTACCAGATAGGTGCCGCTGATGGCTGTATGCAGGCGGATAGCTGAGTTGGCACCCACATTTCGCGAGAAGCCGCTCCAACCGTAAGTGGGCTGTGGCAGGCTGGTGATGGTCAGATCATAAGCCAGACTGTCCGTATTGGCTGCGTCAGCCACCAGATAGAGGTGGGCACCGGTGGCGGGCAGGTCAAAACTACCCCAAACTGTTTCGCCGCCATACAGGGTGGCCATGGTAGCAATCTGGTCGCCAGCCATGTCATAAACGTGCAGATGCAGCGCGTCAGCGGCGTCTCCGTGCAGGCTCACTTCAATGTTGGTGGCAACGGCCGTGCCCGTAAAGATGGGCAGCCATTCCGCCACAAACTGATTGCCGTCCCCGCCCAGGTCGCCGCCTTGCTTCGTGTAGGGCAGGCTGTCAGTGGCATCACCCACCGCCGAGATGTCGATAGACCAATCGGCCCCGCTGATTTCGTCGTGTACCAGTTGGAAAAGGTGGGTGCCGGCCGGGATGTAGAAGGTCACATTACTATCGGTTTCGGCCGTTTTCCGGATGTAGTTCTGATTGACCAATAGTTGGTAACGGCCGTTGGCCACGCCCAGGTCAAAGGTATACAGGCCACTCTGCTCAAAAGTCAGACGTGCCTCACTGTTCAGCCCAGCGGCGTTGGCGCTGCCGCTCCAGGTGGTGGGCGCGGTGGGGATGGTGTCGATGGTTAGCGCATAGCTGACCGGATCGTCGTTGCTTCCCATAGCCGCCAGATGGATCAGACTGGTGCCGTTGGGCAGGTCAACCGTCGCCCAGACCGTTTCGTCAGTATAAACAACTGGCAAGGTCAAGGTAGGCGTTACCAGATTGCCCGCTTCATAAATCCGGAGCATGGCCTGATCGTCGGCCGTACCCATCAGGCTGATAGCCAGATTAACGGCTGTGGCTTCGCTCAGGTGCAGGGGCACCCATTCGCCGGTGAAGTCGTTGGCAGTGCCGCCTATGTCGCCGCCGCTCTTGGTGTAGGGCAGGCTGTCGGCTCCGGCCCCGACGCTAGAGATGTCAACAGACCAATCAGCACCGACGCCGCTATCTTGCTCTAGGTAGAGGTCATGTGTGCCAGCGGAAATGTAATAGGTGACGGTGCTGGTGGTTTCGGCCGTTTTGCGGATGTAGCTGTCATTGACGACCAGTTGGTAACGGCCGTCGGTTACACCCAGATCAAAGGTGTACAGACCGCTCTCGTCAAAGGTGGCGCGAATGTGGCTGTTTGCGCCCGCGGCATCGGCCAGGCCCGCCCAGGAGTAGGGGGCAGTGGGTAGATGGTAAAAGGTGAGCGAAATGGTCGTATCATTCCCGCCCTGGTTGGTAAGGGCAATCGTATTATCACCGGCCGTAAACGTACCCGTGCCCCACAGCGTTTCTCCGGCCAGTCCAGCGCCATGCCACACCTGCGCCCCGTTACCGTCTGTCAGCGTCAGGTCAACCGGCTCATCGTCGCTCATCAGCACAAAGTTGAAGTCGCGCTCACCTTGGGGCAAGGGAAAGACTGGTGTGATGCTTTCTCCGGCCGCCAGCGTGCCGGTGAAATTGAAGAATTGACTCTCAGGCGCGACCAGCGTCACGCTGGCAGCCCAGTTGGTGACGGGATAGCTGCTGTCCTGGATGACACGGACGACCTGTTCTCCGGCCGTTACGGCCAGATCATAGGCTGTACCCAGGCGGGGAGCAGTTAGTGGTGCAACGTTCAGCAGGGTGGCCCCCTCCAGCATCAGATTGGCAAAGCCTGTGCTGCTTTCGATTTCAAAGCGATAGAGGCCACTTTCGGCGAAGTTGATCATCACGGTCGCGTTGATATCCGTTGTCAGCGAACGGCCGCTCCATTCAAAGTTGGTATCGGGCAGATCGGTCAGGGTGAAGGCATAGCTGAGGGATTGAGCGTTGCCGTTGCTGCTGAGATAGAGCCGGTTTGTGCCCGTGCTAAGGCTCATGTTGGCCCACATGATCTCGCTGCCCAATACCCGGTCCAGAATGAAATCGGGGGTTTCGCTGCCCGCGTTGTAGAGGGCCAGACTGACTTCATCGCCCGGTTCGCCATCTATCATAATCTCCAGGTTGACCGAACGGCCTTCTTCCAGATGGATGGGCAGCCATTCGTCGCTGAAGTCATTGCCCAAGCCGCCGATGTCGCCGCCGCTCTTGGTGTAGGGTAGGCTGTCGGCTGCCGCGTTGACGTCAGAAATAACGACTTGCCAGTCGGCACCCTCAGCGCTATCCTGCACCAGGGTCAGGTCGTGGGCGCCAGCAGGAATGAAGTAGGCAACGGCCGTATCCGTTTCGGCCGTTTTGAGGATGTACGCTTCGTTTACCTGGAATTGATAGCGGCCATCGGCTACATTCAGCGTGAAGGTGTAGATGCCGCTGTCGGCAAAGGTGACGCGGGCCTGGCTGTTCAGACCGCTGGCGTTTGCCGTGCCGCTCCAGGCATAGGCAGCGGTCGGTAAGCTGTAGACGGTTAGTTCATAGGTGAGCGGGTCGGCGTTGGCGTCGTTGGCCATCAGGTGCAGGCGGCTGGTACCCGCCGGTAAGTCTATGCTGGCCCAGACAGTTTCACCGGCCAACGCTTCATCCAGCGTTAGCAGTTCGGTGGTGCCGGCCACGCCACTGTAGGCGGTTAGGGTGAGGCCATCGGCCGCTGTTCCGTTCAGACTCAAGGCCAGATTAACGGCCGTTGTTTCTGTCAGATGGATGGGTAGCCATTCGCTATCAAAATCATTGTCAGGGCCACCCAACTCACCGCCATCCTTGGTGTAAGGCAGGCTATTGGCCGCCGCGCCTACGCTTGAAATGGCGACTTCCCAGTCGGCACCCAGGTCGCTATCTTGCACAATGGTCAGGTCGTGGGTACCGGCGGGGATGAAGTAGGTAACGGCCGTATCGGTTTCGGCCGTTTTCTGAATGTAATCATTATTGATTTGGAATTGGTAACGGCCGGCGGCAACACCCAGCTCAAACGTATACAGGCCACTCTGGGGGAATTGAATGCGGGCCTGACTGTTTACGCCAGCACCATCAGCCACGCCGTGCCAGGCAAAGGGTGCGGTAGGCAAATTATAAAAATGGACGGTATAGCTTGTTGTACCGGCCCCCTGGTTGACAATCTGAATACTGTTGGTGCCTTGCGTCAGGGTGCCGCTGCCCCAAACCGTTTCCCCGGCGGCCACACGCTCTTGCCAGATGAGTTGACCGCTGCCGTTGCGCAGTTCGAGGTCAGCCGGTCCCACGCCGTTAATGGTTACCTTGAAGTTAAAGTTCCGTTGGTTGGTGAAAAGGGGATATTGACCGGTCACTGACTCACCATCTGCCAGAAATCCGTTCAATGAGTAAAAAGCTGTGCCGTTAGGATTGCCGTTAATGGCATGAGGTGGTGATTCCGAATGGGCCTGAATCAGACCATTTAATCCGATAAAGAGGATGGCAATGATCATAAAAGCCATCTTGTGTTTTGACCAGCGGATCAGGAATTGTTTCTTTTGTTCCATTTGTCTTTTACCTTTTGTATCAAATTGGGGTGAATTAGGGACATGCTAAATAACACACCGCTTTCTATTTAGAAGCTATGATTTGTTAACCAGAACCTTTGTGGTCTAATTGCTGGTTTGTCTCGACACAAATTGTCCCATAGCATTGCAACAACGTTAAGACTGCGTGAACTTTTTAGAGTTTATAAATGAGACCCATAGATGACAACCACCCATTGGTAACATATCAAACTGTTTGTTATCTTGCGCGGGTAAAGTTGTCTATTACAATTGGAATTATGTTGACTGATATAGAGATAGAAGCGGTTGTAGCCACCTTAAAGGGATCGCGTAAATATGGGGATACCCATGAAGCGACAATCCGGGAGTTGGTGCTGGCCGAGAGCGGTCATTACAAAAAGGTCAAACAGGTGGAAAAGGCGGTGCGGAAGCGGCTGCACAGCATTATGGCCCCTTACCTGGGCGATCCTGATTATGAACGGGCGCAAGGGGAGTTAACGGCCGTATTCGTCACCAACGATCCCACCCGGATTAAGGACTACTGCTATAAGCTGCTTTATGATCACCTGTCTACGCGAGAACGGCTGCCTATTCTGGATGATTTCTATGACCAGATTTTTGCTGTGACCGGCCGGCCGCGCTCCCTGCTTGACATCGCCTGCGGCCTCAATCCGCTGGCCTATCGTTGGATGGGGCTGGCCGATGCGCCTGAGCCAGTTCACTTTTACGCCTACGATATTCACGCGCCGCGCATCGACCTGCTCAACCATTACTTTCAATTGGAGCGATTACCGCCCCTGGCCCGGCTGCAAGATGTTGCCCTCAACCCACCACAGGAAACGGCCGATCTCGCCCTCTTTCTCAAAGAACTGCCCCGTTTTGCCCGTAACTATGGCAGCGATCTGGCCCGTACCTTTTTGCACAACCTCGACGTGCGCTGGCTGGTTGTCTCCTTTCCTACCGTCAGCACCCACGGCGGCCGCAGCCTGGAGGAGCGCTACCGTGATTACTTTCACCAACTAAGCGATCCCGACTGGGCCATCACTGAACTGCTTTTTGACGGTGAACTGGTCATGATTGCTGAAAAGACAGGAGCGCGGTGAGACGCTGAGGACCGCGGAGTTACGCAGAGAAACGCCTTTCTCGTTTTTCTCCGTGAATCTCTGTGGTCCTTAGCAAGCTCTGCGTAACAGCTATGATGCACCGATTTTTTGTTGAGCCATCATTTTTACAAGGAGATTTGGCTGAACTCCCCGCCGACACCGCCCATCAGGTGCGGAACGTATTACGCATGAGTCCCGGCGACCGGCTGCTGCTGCTAGACAATCAAGGCTGGCAGGTTGAGGCAGAACTGGTTGAAGCCACGCGCCGTCAGGTAACGGTACGCCTGTTGGAACGCAGCCCGGCCGTTGGCGAACCTACCCGCCACGTAACCCTTTACCAAAGCCTGCTCAAAAAAGGCAACTTTGAATGGGTGCTGCAAAAAGGCACAGAATTGGGCATCAGCCGTTTTGTTCCCCTTATCACAGAACGAACAGTCATCAGCGAGCGCACCCTAAAACCGACCAAATTGGCCCGTTGGCAGCGCATCGTGACCGAAGCGGCCGAACAGTGCCGCCGCGCCCGCATCCCGCAACTGGCCCCCGCCCAAACCTTTGCCGAAGCCCTGGCCAGCCAGCCGCCTGACACATTGGGCCTGATACCGGCTCTATCAGCCACCACCCCCTTGACCACGTTCTTGACCGATTTGCCCGCCCATGTTGCTTTCTTCATTGGCCCCGAAGGTGGCTTTAGCCCAACTGAGGTCAGTCAGGCCCAGGCCAATGGTTTGCTGGCTGTGACGCTTGGCCTGCGTACCCTGCGTGCTGAAACGGCCGCTATTGCCGCCGCTGCCCTGCTGTTCCTGCACGAGCAGCCCCAGTAACCTGTAGCGCAAACATCCTTGTTTGCGCGGTCAAGCAGGGATGCTTGACCTACTTTATGTGAGGAGGCAGTAGATGAGTGACCAAACAAAGTGGCATTTAGGCACAATGGGCTTTGGCTACAAAGAATGGCAGGGGGTCTTTTACCCTGACGGCCTGGCGGCGCGAAACCATCTGGCCTATTATGCGGAACGCTTTGACGCCGTAGAGATCGATTCTACCTTTTACGGCACGCCTGCCCCCGAGACAGTGACCCGCTGGACGGCCGTTACACCCCCACATTTCACCTTCTGCGCCAAAACCCCCCGCACGATCACCCACGACCAACGGCTCTCACCCGACAGCTATGCCGCTATGGCTCAGTTCCTCGACACCATGCGCCGCCTGAACGAGAAGCTGGGGGTCATTCTGATACAACTGCCGCCGGACTTCAACACACAGGAGCAGCCGGCACTGGCCCAGTTTCTGGAGCGGCTGCCGGCCGATCTCCGTTTTGCCGTTGAGTTTCGCCATCGCTCCTGGGAAGAAACGGCCGAATCCACCGCCGAGCTTCTGCAAACCCACCGCATTTGCTGGGCCACGGCCGATTACATCCACCTCTCCCACACCATCCGGCCCACCACCAACCTCCTCTACCTGCGCTTCATCGGCCCGCACGGGCAGTTCAGCAGTAAGGATCGGGAGTTGGTGGATAAAACGGCCGTGTTGGAAGCGTGGTGGCAGCAAATACAGACCCATCTACCCCAAATGGCCCACGTCTACGGCTTTTTCAACAACGATTATGCGGGCTATTCCCCGGGGACCTGCAACCGGTTTAAGCGGATTGTGGGGTTGAATGTGGCGGAGATACGGCCGTTGCAGCAAAAACGGTTGCTATAGGCGATCAGGTTGTGCAAGCAATTCAGGACGATTCGGCTGCGGGTGTGTAGGCGGTGACAAGAGCGGCAGTACGAGTAATATGCTCTTTATCCCAGCTAATGAGCGGGATTCCAAGACGGGCTG
Organism: Anaerolineae bacterium; assembly: GCA_007123775.1. GTDB lineage: Bacteria > Chloroflexota > Anaerolineae > Promineifilales > Promineifilaceae > SLGK01. The sequence continues at coordinate 29,385 of SLGK01000153.1, forward strand.
CGACAGCCACATAGATGGCGGCAGAATATTTGTGAGCCAATCATGGGTTATAGCGTGATTCACATCTTGCTTCACAAAAAAACCAACCCATACACTGGCGTCAATGACCATCATAATTCCCGCCTCACATCATTGATGGCCTCCAGAGCTGATACACCATCAGGCCATCGAGCGCTGATTTCGGCTGACAGTTGATTCAAATCTGCCAGAATTGCTGCCATTTCCGCCATTGGTGGCGGTGCTGGACTAACCGGAACCAGGCGGGCGATTGTTTCTCCATGATAAGTAATTTCAATCGTTTCACCATCTTTGCGTACCCGACGCAGAATTTTGCTGGTCTGTTGCTTTAACTCTCGTACACCAATCGCATCCATTTTTTCCTCGCTTGCTTTCCGAAAATAAAGAGCTACAAATGTAGCCACATCTATGGGGCCACATTATAACATGCTTTTTCGGCATAGCTGATAAAGTTGTCGGAGTATGGCAACGTTCTGTGGAAGACTTGTGCGCCCAAGTTGATCGGAATAGTTTGTTTCTGTATGGGGTGGTGGACTGGCTGCCTCGGCCGCAGCCGAATCAAGAGGTGAATTGGGGGCGGCGGTGATGTTTTACGGCCGTCCGCTCGATCCGGCCGATACGGCGAGGTTGCAGGTGCCGCTGTTGGGGCTGTTTGGCGAGCTAGACAAGGGCATTCCGGTGGAGGGCGTGCGGGCCTTTGCCCACGAATTAACAGCCCACGGCAAGACCCATGAAATCCACATCTACCCCGATGCCCAACACGCTTTCTTCAATGACGGCCGTCGCCACATGTACCACGCTGAAGCGGCCGCTGATGCCTGGGAGAAAACGCTGGTCTGGTTTGGGCGATCCCTCTGATTTATCGGTCAGTCACTCACAAAATAGAACGCTGATTAACGCTGATTGAACGGATAAACGCAGATTCTTTGTCCGCGAAAATCCGTCAAATCCGTGCAATCCGTGTTCTATTGACGCCCAATTGCTACCCCCCAGCCAACACCGCCCGCATCCCGTGCATGACCGCTTCGCTGGCCAGTTCAAAGCCAGGACCGGGGAAGATGCCGAGGATGAGGGTAGCAACGGCCGTTATCCCCACCACCGCCAGTACGCCACGACTCTTAAACAACTGCACCTCACCCTCAAACATATACATCAGATAGACCACGCGCAGGTAGTAGAAAGCAGAGACCACGCTGGTCACAATACCGACAACCGTTAGCCAGAGCAGGTCGGCCTCAATGGCGGCGCGGAAGACGTAGAATTTGGCGGCAAAGCCACCGGTCGTCGGGATACCGGTCAGTGACAGCATGAAGAAGGCCATCGCCAGCGCCAGCAGCGGGCTGTGTTTGGCCAGCCCCTTGTAATCATCCAGCAGCGTTCCCTTGTTCCAGTCTCGCTCCAAAATGAGGACAATGGCGAAGGCCCCCAGGTTGGTGAACAGGTAGGCAAACATATAGAAGAGAGCGGCCCCTACGCCGTTTTCGCTGCCCACCGAGGCGGCGACAGCAATCATGATATAACCGGCATGGGCAATGCTGGAATAGGCCAGCATCCGCTTAATGTCATCCTGGACGATAGCGACTACGTTGCCCACGACCATGGTTAAGGCGGCCAGTGCAGCCACGGCCGGTACCCACACATCCCCCACATCGGGGAAGGCCATGACGAAAATCCGCAGCATGGCGGCAAATCCGGCCACCTTAGCCCCCACCGACATGAAGGCGGTGACGATGGTGGGCGCGCCTTGATACACGTCGGGCGTCCACATGTGGAAGGGGGCGGCGGCTACCTTGAAGCCAAAACCAACCAGCAGGAAGGCAATACCACCGAGCAGAATAGAATCGGCCGTTGACACCCCGGCCAATACTTCGGGCAGCAGGGTTGAGCCAGTGGCCCCGTAAATCAAGGCAATACCAAATACCAGAATGGCCGAGGAAAAGGCACCCAGGAAGAAATATTTCATGGCCGATTCTTCGGAATCTTCTTTGGGGCGGGCCATGCCGGACATGATGTAGAGGGGAATGGAGAGCAGTTCCAGGGCCATGAAAATCAGGATCAGGTCGTTGGCCATGCCCATCAGCATCATGCCGCCGGTGGAGATAAGCAGCAGCATGTAATATTCCGGCCGGTCCAGCCCCATGCGGCGCAGGTAGTTGCCCGACATGAAGATGGTCAGCAGCGCCGTCAGCAGGAAGGTAACGTTGAGAAAGGTGGCGTAATTGTCCAGAATAATCATGGCCGGATCGCCACGAGAGACAAATGTGCCACCGCTCCAGCCCCAAAGGGCGACGCTCTGGGCCAGGGCCAATACCACACCTACGACGGAGACCCAGGCAGCCCAACCTTTTTTGTCATCGGGCAGAATAAGGTCGATCACCATTAGCAGCAGGCCCCAGCCTACAACGATGATGACGGGTAAAATCGGCAAGAAATTGATGGCAGGCGGTTGAAATTCCATAGACCCTCAACTATAAGTTCAATTTGTCACAAACAAAGATGCTCCACTATATCACATTCAGGCCAGTCGTGAAACATTTTAAGTGCAGTTACGCGGAGGTTCACGGAGGACGACAGAGGTTCGCGGAGAAAAGCTTTTTTTCGTTTTTCTCTGTGTACCTCTGCGGTCCTCTGCGTATCTCTGCGTTCCTAAATTTCCCGGCGTTCTCCAAATATCCAGACGCGGTTGCTGTGAAAGGTGCTTTGCCCGGCCATGTCGGCCAGGGTGTCGGGTGTAGTCCAGTTGACGTTGCGACCACCGGGCGCGTTTTTGCTCCAGCGTCCCTTAGGCGAGGCCAGGACGCCGGGCCGGACGGCTGTGGTAACGACAGCCCGCAGTTGGCACCAACCACGGCCGTTTTCCACAATCACCTCATCCCCATCCACAATGCCCCGTGCCTGAGCGTCGTCGGGATGGATTTCGACGAAGGGCGTACCCTCTCGCTGCACCAGGCCGGATTGGTTGGCAAAGCTGCTGGTGACGAAGTGATGGGCGGCGCCGGTCAGCAGTTGCAGGGATTGGTCGGGGGCAAAACGGCCGTTTCTACCCACCATCACCTCATCCACGCCCACAAAACCATCATCCTCATCTGCCACCCAGTCGGGCAGCGGGTCAATCCCTTCCGCCTCGGCCAGAGCCGCGCAGTAGAGTTCCACTTTGCCGCTGGGGGTCGGAAAACGGCCGTTGGCAAAAAGGCACAGCCGAGTCCAAATTGAGCGGAATCGCCCCTTCACTTTTTAATCGTTCTAGCGTAATCACTTGCAGCGCCGGGTTATTGGCGGCTGTGGCTGTTAGAACCTCTTCAATCACGCTGTCTACGTCGTCATACAGCCAGGATTCCGTAAAACCCATCTCGCGGGCCAGCAGCCCCATGACTTCCCAATTGGATTTACACTCCCCCTGCGGCGGGATGGCCGGGGCGTTGTAGGCCAGCAGCGTGTGGCCATACGCCTTGTGCAGGTCGGCCTGCTCCAGTTGGGAAGTGGCGGGCAAAACGATGTCGGCGTAATCGGCCGTATCGGTCATAAACAGTTCGTGGACCACCGTAAAGAGGTCCTCCCGCTGCAAGCCGGCCACCACCTTACCCGCGTTGGGGTTCACGGCCGCCGGATTGGCCCCAAAAACAAAGAGGGATTTGATAGGCGGATCGGCCACTTCGCCCAGCAGGGCCGCGCCCAGCCGGTTCATGTTGACCGCCCGGCCCGGCGGTGGACAGTCCGACCATTTGTTAATGGCTTCGTTATCCCACTGCAAATAGCCACTGGTGCTGTAGGCCAGGCCACCGCCGCGTACCCCGTACTGCCCCGTCAGGGCGGGCAGGGCGCAGACGGCGCGAATGGTCTGGCCGCCGTTGCGGTTGCGGTTGAGGCCGTCGGCAATTTTAATGAGCGCCGGTTTCGTTTCAGCGTACAGTTGGGCCAGTCGGGTCAAATCGGCCTCACTAACGCCAGTAATGGTTGCCACTCGTTCCGGCGGAAATTCGGCCAGCCGTTCGGCCAATTCAGGCCAGCCAACGGTGTGTTGCGTTAGCCAGGCCTCGTCATGCCAGCCGTTGGCTACGATAATGTGGCCCAGGCCCAACGCCAGCGCCCCATCCGTGCCGGGGCGAGGGGCGATGTGCCAATCGGCCCCTTTGGCGGTGCGGGTGCGGCGCGGGTCGATGACGACCAGTTGGCAGCCGGCCCGCTGTGCCTGGCGCAGGTGGGGCATGAAGTGGGGGGCGGTGCTGACCGGATTATGGCCCCAAATGATCACCAGCCGGCTGTGGACCACTTCGCTATAGGGCTGGCTTTGACGTTTGCCGAGTGTGGCTTCCACGGCCGTTTCTGCCGCCGCGCCACAAATGGAGCGAATCAACTGGCCGGCCCCCAGCCGGTTCCAAAAGCGACCGCTGGCCACGCCATTTGCACCAGCCCCAATGTGCCGCTGTAGCTGTAGGGTAGAATTGCTTCGGCCCCATAGTTGGCAATAATTTCGCGCCAGCGCTGCCCGATCTCACCAATCGCCGCTTCCCAGCTAATTTGCTGCCACTGGCCGCTGCCTTTTGGCCCCACGCGGCGCAGCGGGTATTGCAGCCGGTCGGGATGGTAAACGTGGTCGGGATACGGCCGTACTTTGGCACACAACCAGCCCTCTGTCACCGGATGGTCGGGATCGCCGTAGAAATTGACGATACGGCCGTTTTCCACTTCCGTCACCAGGCCACAGGTGTCGGGGCAATCGTGGGGGCAAACGCCTTTAATCTGCTGTCGTGTGGTCATATTCTTCTTGGCGGACTATTTTTGGTGGTTTTTGACGGAGGACCGAGGACGGAGGACGGACTGCTCTTGGCTATCTGGCCTTAGAACAGTTCGTATTACATGAACTTTGTCAGGCAGTTCTTCCATGCCGTCCATGTAATCGGCCGTATCGTGGGTATCAAACCAGTTAGCGGCACTCTCGTCACTAGAAAACTTTGGCAATCTCTTCAATGTCATCTCTTCTTACCTTACCTGGACAAGCCAGAACCAAAACTTTGCCACTAATTTCACGAATTAACACGAATAATGTAATGGTCACGAATTAGTTGAACCGCAAAGACGCCAAGAACGCAAAGAATTGAAGTCAAAATCTTTGCGCCCTTTGCGTCTTTGCGGTGAGGGAAATTTTTCAATAATCTGTGACCAATACAAATTAACACGAATTATTTGTGAAAATTCGTGTCATTCGTGGCAGAAAATGATTGGTAAGACACTAGCAATTTCCTGAGACTACGCTCAGGAAATAAGGCCCTTGCGGGCAACTTGCAAAAATTGTACAGTTTCCTCCAGAAGTAAATGAGCCAACCGATGGAGGAGCGAGATAATCATGGA
>SLGK01000093.1 GCA_007123775.1 Anaerolineae bacterium
AGCTACGCCGCAGCCGGTTTGTACACCGTCACCCTGACCGTCACCGATGCTCAGGGCGGCGTGGGCAGCGACACACTGCTGATTGAAGTTGAAAATATACTCTATCTGCCGCTGATTGTGCGCGGCCCATAAGTTTGGACCTATTCCGTATTGCGTATTGCGTCGTTCTGTCTGGTTACGCAATACGCAATACGGAATACCGGTTGTTTGGCAAGCTCAAGGCACGCTTTGAGTTCCAAAAGAGCCATCTGTCTTCATTAGTAACTACCCAATGTCATTAAGTTAAGAATGTTGTATTACCCCGCATGACAAATTGCACACGAGAAGGGGTTACTTAAAATCTGTCAAAAACGCATGATTTCGCACGATTTCACTTAACATAATCCTTAACTTAACGACATTGAGTAGTCGGGTAATCTAAAGTGACCTCTGTTTTCATTCCGAGCGGAGTCTTCGGAGCGAGGAATCTTTCGTCCTTGTGAACCATGCCGGGATGGGCCTATTATAGCGCTAAACAACCCCAACGGCTAAAGGGAGTTGGATGATTAGAGTACAAAAGTCTACCCTTTCATAGTCTTTTGCTATATAAGTTTTTGCTTATTATTAAATAAAAACTTACAATAGCCCCATGAACCAACAGCCAGACATCCAACGCCTGACCCAATTTGAATGTATCAAGCTGCTGAGCGACGAGCGTCGGTTGGCCATTTTGCGCCTGCTAATGGGCCAACCGGCCACGCTCAGCCAACTGGCCGACAGGCTGGAAACCTATCCGGCCAAAATTCGCCATCATCTGAAAAAGCTGGAGCAGGCCAACCTGGTGGAACTGGTTTCCACACAAATTGTTGGCGGCTTTGTAGAGAAATATTACCGGGCAACGGCCGGCGCCTACACCATCAATCTGGCCATTACGCCCACGCCACCGGCGGCGGGGGCGGTGGTCGCGCTGGGCAGCCACGATCTGGCTTTGGAACAATTGGCACGGCTGTTGGCCGACAATACGGCCGTACCGTCGCTCTTTACTGTGCCGGTGGGCAGCCTGGACGGGCTGATTGGGCTGCGGCAGGGGGTAGGCCAACTGGCGGGCGCCCACCTGCCGGATGATGATGGCGGTTCGGGCTTTAACCAGGCCCCCGACTTTAACCGGGCCTATGTGCGCCGCCTCTTCCCCGGACGGGCCATGACGCTGCTGACGCTGGCTCACCGGCAGCAAGGGCTGCTGGTGGCAGCGGGCAATCCAAAACAAATTGAAGGATTGGCTGATCTGGTGCGGCCGGAGTTGGTTTTTGTCAACCGGCAGCCGGGCACGGGCACGCGGGTCTGGCTGGAACAGCAGTTGGGTCGGTTGGGGCTTGATCTGGCGGGGGTGAATCAATACGGCCGTATCGCCCACACCCATCATGAAGTGGCCCAAACTATTGTCGCCGGTCAGGCCGATGTGGGGCTGGGTATTCTGGCCGCCGCCCACCTGACCGGCCTCGACTTTATCCCCCTGTTTGAGGAACGCTATGATCTGGTTTTACCCACGGATAGCATCGACGAGCCGCTGTTGCAACCACTGTTTGATACGATGCAAACGGCCGTTTTTCGCCAGGCCGTGCAGCAGTTAGCCGGTTATGATGTGGCTCATACCGGCAGCCAACAAGTAGTGGGTAGCGCGTAAAGCGTATTGCGTAGTGCGTCACCCATCACGCTTCACTTTTGAATGGAGGAAACATGTTCAACAGACTTTTCACAACTATTTTACTGATTGTTACGCTGGCATTGGCGCTGGCGGCCTGTAACGGGGTGGGCGAGGAGGCGCCGTCGGTACTCCGTCTGGCGACTACCACTAGCACCAACGATTCTGGCCTGTTAGATGAGATATTGCCCGATTTTGAGCAGCAATACAACGCCCGCGTCGATGTTGTCGCCGTCGGTACCGGCCAGGCCATTGCCCTGGGCGAAGCCGGCGACGCTGACGTCATCCTGGTCCACGCCCGCGCTCGTGAAGACGCTTTCGTAGACGCCGGTCACGGCCAAAACCGGCGCGACGTAATGTACAATGACTTTATCATTGTAGGTCCGAGCAGCGATCCGGCCGGGATACGGGGCACTACCTTGGCGGCCGACGCGCTGGCGGCCATTGCCGCTGCTGAAGCCCCCTTTGCCTCACGCGGCGACGACAGCGGCACACACACCATGGAACTCTCCCTCTGGTCGGCCACGGCTCACGCGCCGGCCGCTGCTGAGGATTGGTATTTTTCGCTGGGCCAGGGCATGGGTGACACGCTGACTTTTGCCAACGAAACGGGTGCCTATACCCTCACCGACCGGGGCACCTTTTTGTTCCAGCAGCAAAATCTGCCTAACTTAGTCATCATGGTCGGCGGCGATACGATTGCCGGTAATGCCGATCCCGCCTTGCTGAATCCCTATGGCGTCATTCCTGTTAATCCCGACAAGGGGGGCATTAACAACGAACTCGCCGAGCAGTTTGCCCAATGGCTCACCTCCCCTGCCGTGCAGGAAATGATTAGCCAATATGGCACCGACCAGTTCGGCCAGCCGCTCTTCTACCCGGATGCAGAGTAGCGGAGTGGCGGAGTAGCGGAGTGGCGGGGTGGCGGCGTGGCGAGTCAACCACGCCACATCGCAACCTCGCCACATCGCCCCTTCGCCACTTCGCTCCTATAATATCCCCTTATGGACCTATTACGACAAGCCTTTGAAAACGCGCTGCGGTTACTGCTGGAATTTGATCCGGCGCTGGGCGAGATTGTCTGGCTGACGCTGCAAGTAACGGGCACGGCGCTGCTGCTGGCTTCGCTGCTGGGTATTCCGGTAGGCGTTTTATTGGGGCTGCGGCAGCGGATTCCGGCCAAAGGCTGTCTGCTGCCGCTGATCTATACCGGGATGGGGCTGCCGCCGGTGGTGGCCGGGCTGATGGTCTATATGCTGCTCTCTAACCAGGGTCCGATGGGCGGCTTGCGCTGGCTGTTTACGCCGTCGGCGATGGTGATGGCCCAGACGATTATCGCCCTACCGCTGGTGGTGGGGTTAACGATAACGGCCGTTCAATCGGTCAATCCCCAACTGCGGCTGCAAATAGAATCGCTGGGCGCGACTCGCTGGCAGATGGGCTGGACGATTCTGCTGGAGGCGCGGCTGGGGGTGTTGGCGGCGGTGTTGGCCGCATTCGGCCGTATCATTGCCGAGGTGGGGGCGGTCATGCTGGTTGGCGGCAACATTGAAACGCAGACGCGGGTGATGACCACTGCCATCGTCCTGGAAACGCGCCGGGGCAACTTTGCTTTGGCGCTGGCCCTGGGCCTGATTTTGCTGGCGATGGCTTTTGTGCTGAACTTTACGCTGTACCATATGGAACGGATGAATAATTAATTGCTGAATTGTTGAATGGTCATAAGTGTCAACTTAAGCCCATGCGGTGGTCCTGGCAATGGGGTCATCGGATAAATTAAGCAAAATGGACTATCATCTCTCTCTTGATTTTACTGAAGCTAACAGAGAATTAGGAGAAA
>SLGK01000073.1 GCA_007123775.1 Anaerolineae bacterium
AGGGTTGTCTGTTACTGATGCAGAGATGAAATTGTTAATGATCGAAAAACACGCTACTTGTCCACAGTGGAACTATACTATTCGTCCCAGGAAAACGGGAAGTAATTATTAGACGCTTACTAAGTTATTAGTTGTTACTGGTCAAGGAAACATCATCCCACACGATAGCTGCCTTATCAAGCCAACGCTGCCATGGGCTCTCGCTCATACAGCACCTTCCCTTTCTGCAACACTTCTTCCACAATGAAGGGGTTACGACTGGCGATCATCTGGGCAAATTCGGCCGGCGTGTAGACCAGGTAATCAATGCCCACCGGGGCCATACAGAGAAGCGCCACTTCTTCGGATCGCTGCAAAAAAGGCTTGTCGGTCTCTTTGATAATCACCAGGTCCAGGTCGCTCCACTCGCCCACCTGCCCGCTGGCCAGTGAGCCGAAGAGAATAATTTTCTCCGGCCGGTAATGGACAATGATGGTTTCCAAAATTTGGTCGAGCGTTTCCTGTAATGTCGCTTCGCGGTTCATGCCGGAAATTATACCATAGCCGCCAACCGGAACGAAACCGAGGATGCCACAAAAACCGGGTTTTTGCCAAAAACCCGGTTTCTTTGCGCTTACTCCTTGACGTTATCTCGTTTAGTGCCAGGACATTACCTCGCTTTCTTCGTACCGTTTTAGCTTAACAACACGCGCCTTATGCCGGACCAGCGGCGGCACAGCCAGGAATGCCTGGGCAGCGCTCTCTGCTTCTATGATAGCCCAGCCCACATGAGTTCCTTCCGGACAACCCCACTCGAAGTGATGAAGATAGCCATTGGCCAGCATATCTTTTAGCAATTTTTTACATTCCTGAGCCTCGTGTGGTGATTCGATTAAGTATCTGTCCATCATCTTGCTCCTCACTTATCACTTACGTTTCTTCCCTTACCAACCGGTCGCAAAAGACGTTAATTTCGGCGCTGTGTTCCCGTTTGTGCCCGTAATAGGTGTAAGCCAGAAAATCGTCCAGATCATACGACTCACCGTACCAGGGCAGCGCCCCGTTCTGGTGAAACAGTTCGGCCGGGATTTGCGCTGCCAGGGAAAGCGTTTGTGCCTGGGCTGCATTGTACTCGGCCAACACAGCCGCCGGCGTATGGCTCTGACGTTGGGCTACCTGGCTATCATTAAACGCCTGGGGATCCGCCAGCATGGCCGATACCAGGGGAGGCGGATCGTCTTGCCTCTCCAGTAGCGCGTTTAACACCTCTACCAACGCCTGTTCAAAGGAGGTCAGGTGAGCCAGGATCTCCTTAACCGACCAGACGCCGCACACGCCCGGCGTTTCCCAGGCCGAATCCGGCACCTTCTCCACAGCCTGCAATATTGTCAAATGTCCATACTTGAGTAAATCAACAGCGTTCATAATCGTTTCCTTCTCGACATCCCATTGTCATTCCTTCGGCAAGCTCAGGACAGGTCCGAGCGTAGTCTTCGGAGCGAGAAATCTTTCTACTCGCCAGACCAACATCACTGCAACTAGAAAGATTTCTCCCTCCGGTCGAACCTGTGTCGAGCTTGCCGAGATAATGACAATGGACCTTGTATTTGTAAAGCAAGATCGTTTATTTTTGAACCACGCCTAAAAATCAGTGTTCATCCGTGTTCATCCGTGTCCTATTTCTTTAGCCAGCACCGACAGAGCGCCGTCAATCATCTGGTCGCTGGCGGTCAGGGAGAAGCGCAAATAGCCGGGCAGCTCGACGACCGAGCCGGGCAGACAAAAGAGATTGGCCTGGGCCAACTGTTCGCTAAAGGCCCAATCGTCGGGCCAGGGCGAGCGAGCCAGAACGTAAAAGGTGCCTTCCGGGTTGTTGACCTGATAGCCCAGGGCGGTCATTTCGCCCACCAGCCGGTCCCGTTTGCGCTGCAAATGGTCCACGTCAATAGAGAGCCTTTCCAGGTCGGGCAAGGCGTGCTGCAGCAGCGCGTTGGGGAAGGCGTAGCCGGTGGCTAGTTGAGCCACAAGGATAGCCCGGCGCATTGTTTCCCGTTCGGGCATGGTGGGGGGCAGGGCGATGTAGCCTAGTCGCTGGCCGGGCGTGAGCAGCACCTTGCCGTAGGTATAGATCAGGAAGGTGTAGGGGTAGTAGCCGGCCGGACTGTGAAAGGTACGGCCGTCATACACAATGCGACTATAAGCTTCGTCGGAAAGCAGATAGATGGGACGGCCGTAACGCTCTCCTTCTGCGGTCAACAGTTGGGCCAATGCCTGCCAGCTTGCCGGTGGGTAAACGCGACCGCTGGGATTATGGGGCGAATTGACGATAATGGCTTTGGTGCGGCTGGTGATGGCTTCGGCAACGGCCGTTATATCCAGGTCAAAATCGGGCGGTGTCAACTTAACGCGCACAGGCACGCCGCCCACGCTGCTGATCATCGCCTCGTAAAAAAACCAGGGCGGGCTGAGAAAGATGACCTCATCGCCGGGATCGACCAGCGCGCGCAGACTTACGGACAGTCCGGCAAAAGCGCCGTTGGTCAGCAGCACATCCTGTGGGGCTACATCCAGTTGCAGCCGTTCGGCCAGGGCAGCGGCAATTACCTTCTGCGCCGTTTCGTTGTACTCGGTGTAGGCATACCACCGTTCGTGCTGCGGTTGGCTCCAGCGGGTCAGCGCCTCCACGAAGCCGGGTGGCGGCGTTTCTTGCGGGTTGCCAACGGCCAGGTCATACAGCCCCGGTTCACCGGCGCGGCGGGCATAGGTAGAACCAGTGAAGAAGCGTATCACCGGGGCCAGTTGTTCTTGCAGTTGCAGCGTTTGTCGGGCAATGGCACTGTTCATGCGTTCCTCCGTAAACCGGCAAAGAGGTCCGTTTCTACCTGGCGACGGCCGTTGACCAGGCTGTAGGCGCGATAAAACTCCTCTTGTTGCCACAATTGACTGAGCCGGGCTTCGGGCAGTGCGGCCAGGGATTCGTAGCCGCCCTTCAACTGGCTTTGGTGGCAGGCCACTGCCTGCCAGGCCGTGGACCAGTAAGCTGCGGTCTCCAGCCGGGTGGTGACAGCCCAGGCCGGCCAACCCACGAGTTGCCGCTCCACGCCGTCAACCAGCATTCCGTCGCGGCCAATGACGGCCTGGATTTTGTCCACTTCAGCCTGGCTCCAGATCCGGTAATACAATTTGGAGACCCGGTGCGGTTCCGCGGCTACCGCCTGGCCATCGCCCAAATAGTTGGGGTCGGCAGCGCAGACAACGGCCGCGGTCGTGAACTGGGAAATGGCGATGTGGTCGGGATGACCGTAAGCCCCATCGGGGCCAAAGGTGAGGACGACGTGCGGCCGTACCCGGCGCAAGTGGGCCACGATTTGGGCCACAACCTCTTGGGGATCAGCTTGATCCAGTTCGCCATCCATATTATCGAGGCAGTCAATGCGGCGCAGGCCCAATACCTCACCTGCTGCCCGCAGTTCCTTTTCGCGCCGGCGGGCCAGCGCCTCCGGGCCGGGATACGCTTCCGGGTTGGCCGGCCAACCGCGCTGGCCACGTGTGGCCGTAACCAGGTAGGTCTCAACGCCTTCGGTCGCATAGCGGGCCAGCGTACCGCCTACGCCCATAGATTCATCATCGGGGTGGGCTAAGACGCACATCAATTTAAGTCTGTCGCTCATGGGGTTGTCTCCGCTGTGGAATTAACAGGTATGCGTTTTGGTATTAGAGCGTAACGGATGCCACGGCCTGCGTCAAATCCTTTAAGCCTCATTGTAGCCACTCATACAGTTCGGCCGTTAAGTTGTGGCGGGCTTGCTCGGTGTAAGTCTGCATAAAAGGGGTATAGTAAAGCGGCTGCCGGGCTAGCAGGCGGCGCAAAACGGCCGTTCTGCCCTGCCGATACGGTTCTTCCGGCACAAAGGCATACTCCCGGCGAATGGCCTGGGCGTACTGCCGGTAGCGGTCGGGATCGGCCCCCAGAATGGCTAGATCGGCGTCGAGGAGGATACGGCCGTTTGCCTGCTCATGGGGTGGAAGATCGGCCGTTACCGCATGGGTTCGGGTCAACAGAATCAGCCGGGCCACTTCGTCCACCAGGGACGGGGCCAGTCCGGCCGCCGACAACTGCCGTTGGGCCAGGGCCGCGCTCTGCGCCTCATTATCGGCGGCGCGGGGGTCATAGACGGCGTCGTGATACCAGGCGGCCAGCAGCAGGGCGGGGGCCGGCCGGTCCGGGGCGCAAATAGCCTCGATGGTGGTCAGAACGTGATGCAGGTGGTCGCAGTTGTGGTAGAAACGGCCGTTGGCCCCATACCGTTGCATCAGGGTTTGTCCCAACTCGGCCGCCGCCGGTAACACAAGCCTTTCCGTCAAAGTGAGCCACCATTGGTATAATTCACTCATATGGGGCCATGTTTATCGCAAATGCCCAAAGCAAGCAAAAAGATGCCCTCAAGTCCTCCTTTGGCTATACTCCACTCATGCACGACACCCAACCCCCAACTCCACCTGTGACCTGGCATTACCGGCTCCTATGGCTCATGGCGCTGCTCTCCCTGGCGTTAAACCTGGCGCTTATCGCCGTGCTGCTGGACTATCGCGGCCAGTTGCAGGCTGGGGCCGCCAACCTGACGGCCGCTTTGGATACGGTCCAGCTCGAAGACCTGGAACTGGCTATTGTCGTGGACGAAACGGTGCCCATCAGCCTGACAGTACCCTTCACCGACACCTTCCGCGTGCCCATTCGGGAAACCATTCCCGTGGCTACCACCATCCTGTTCGAGGACCTGATTGCCGTGCCGATTGACGCCGATATCCCCATTGACACCGATTTTGTGGTCCAGGTAGACATTCCCCTGGTCGGCCGTACCGGTATTCCCATCCCCATCGTGACCACCATCCCGGTCAGCCTGACGGTTGAAGTGCCCATCAGCCGCCTGATTCCGGTAGAAACAGAGATCGAGGTAGATTTTCTGGTGGACGTGCCGGTTGCCAGCGAGATTCCGGTCAATGCCCAACTGCCGGTTCAATTCACCATTCCGGTGACGGTGCCGCTGGACGAACTCGGCCTCGAGCGTCTACTGGACCATTTGCGTGACGCGCTGCAGCAGTTAAATTCCGCTGGACCGGAATCATAGGTGGCGTCAGCACCGGCAGGCAAAGGCATAGAGAGCAGCCGTTATCTCATGGTGGGCCTGCCGGCAATAAGCCGGTAGATGGGCGTGGCGTGGCTGCCGGTCACTCACAACTTTCTCAAGGCACACCCCGACCCAACAGCGCCTGCAACCGGGCCACTACCATGTCAATGGCAATCTGGTTATGGCCCCCATGCGGGATGATGACATCTGCATACCGTCTGCTCGGTTCTACGAACTTGAGGTGCATCGGCCGTACCGTTTCCAGGTATTGTTTAACCACCGACGGCAGCGAACGGCCCCGTTCCTCAATATCCCGCTGCATCCGGCGTATGAAGCGCACGTCAGCGTCCGTATCCACGTAAATCTTGATGTCCATCAACTCCCGCAGCTTGCGTCGAGTAAAAATCAGAATGCCGTCTACCAGGATAATGGGGCTGGGTTCTACCAGGATGGTCTGCTCCGTGCGCCGGTGGCGGGTAAAGTCATAGACCGGCATCTGCACCGGCTCACCGGCCATTAGCCGTTTAATGTGCTTGATGAGTAGTTTGGTTTCCAGCGAATTGGGGTGGTCGTAATTGACCAGGGCACGCTCGGCCAGAGGCAGGTCAGGTCGATCCTTGTAGTAGGCATCGTGAGGTAAGTAGGCTACCTGCTCAGCACCCACCGCCTTGAGGATAGTGTGGGCCACAGTCGTCTTACCAGAGGCCGTGCCACCGGCCACGCCAAATACAATAGGACGTTGTTTACTCATGGGTATCCGGGTGATGGAGTGGCGGAGTGGCGAAGTTGTATGCTAGCCCGCCACTCCGCCACTCTGCTATAAAAAAATACCCCGGTTCACACCAGGGTATCGTTGTCTGCTTACCAAGCCGCGTGTGGGATTTGAACCCACGACCTGCTCATTACGAGTGAGCCGCTCTGCCAGCTGAGCTAACGCGGCAAGTGGTTGGATTATAGCAACTGGTCACTGTCTTGACAACCACCGTTTACAACAGAGGCGGTGCCGGTTCGGTGGCGCACACGCTTTCCCACCAGGGACGAATGCGGCCGCCAACCGGCCGGCCGATCCAAGCTTCCAGATCATAGATAATCTGCCACAACTTGTCGAAATCTACCCCCGTGCCCAGACCCATTTTATAGGCCGCAAACACCAAATCTTCAGTGGCCAGATTGCCAGCCGCCCCCGGCGCAAAGGGGCAGCCTCCCAGCCCGCCCACGCTGGTATCAAATATGCGTACCCCGGCCTGAATGGCGGTGGTAGCGTTGGCCAGCCCTAGAGCCTGCGTATCATGCAGGTGAACAGCCAGCTTGTCCATGTCCAGACGCCGGCCGAGCTGCTCCATTAAACGGCCGACTGCCAGCGGATTGGCATGACCAATCGTATCGGCCACCGCCATCTCAGCCACGTCCATTTGCCATAACTCTTCGGCGACGGCGATGGTGCGCTGCGAGGGGGTTGGCCCTTCAAACGGGCAAATCCAGGCGGTAATCAGATAGACGCGGCTGCGAACGCCGTCCCGACTGGCCTGTTCCAGCAGCGTGCGGGTAGTGGTCAGGGCTTCCTGCGTGGTCATGCGGGTGTTTTTTTGGCTGAACGTATTGCTAACAGCCACACCAAAAGCCATCGAGTGACAGCCCACAGCCAGCGCCCGGTCATAGCCCCGCTGGTTGAAAACCAGGCCGGTGAATGAAACCGGCTGGTCGCCATGCCTGGCCAGCGTCGTCGCCATCACCTCATCGGCATCGGCCATCTGGGGCACTGCTTTGGGATGGACAAAGCTGGTTAACTCAATATGCTGCAAACCGGCAGCCACGAGCTTATCGACCATCTGAATCTTGTGGGCGGTCGCTATCAGGGTCGGCTCATTTTGCAGCCCGTCACGCGGGCCAACTTCGTAAATCTTGAGGTAGTCGCTCATGGGAGTGGGAAAGAGTGAACGTAGTGCGTAGTGCGTATTGCGTAGTGGGGGATCAGCTACGCACTACGGACCACGCACTACGTGCTTAAGCTACTCATGGTATCTTCCAACAGCGTTACCGCCTCTGTGACCACCGGGACGTCGAAGGCAAAGCGGGCGCCGGCAGCAGCGTAGAGATGGGGCAACGGCCGTGTACCACCCAGTGCCAGTGATTCTCGGTATTGGGCCACGGCGGCAGCCTGATCGCGCAGGGCGTTGTGCCACACCTGGACGGCACCCAGTTGGGCCAGGCCGTATTCGATGTAGTAGAAGGGGTAACGGAAAATATGCTGCTTGCGCTGCCAGCCGGTCTCTTTGGCCGCTTGCAGGCCGTCCCAATTGAGGGCAGGAATGAAGCGGTCCCACAGGTCAGACCAGGCGGCATCACAGTTGGCGGTGTCGCGGGCGGCTTCGGGGTGGGTGTAGACCCAGTGTTGGAAGGCATCGACGACGGCCATGTAGGGCCAAAAGGTGACGATTTTTTGCAGGTGGCCCAGGCGGTGGCGGGCGTATGCGGCCGTTTCTTCATAAAAACCACCATCTTCTGCTTTGAGATAGGGGGAGGCCAGCAGTTCCATGGCCATAGAGGCCACCTCGGCAAATTCAGAGCCGGTGCGTAACTGCTGCACATAGGGCAGGCGGGAGGCTTCAAAGACGTGGAAAGCGTGACCGGCTTCATGCAGCAGTGTCTTGATGTCGCCAGCCGTCCCCACTGCGTTCATGAAGATAAACGGCCGTTTCTCATGCGGAAAAGCGGTGCAGTACGCACCGGGGGCTTTCCCCTTGCTGTTGGGCAAATGGAGCAAATTCTCCTGGCGCATCGTGTCAAAATAATCTCCCAGGACGGGATCAACCCGGTGAAAGATGGCGGCGGTTCGTTCTTCTAACTCAGCCACATCGTCAAACGGCTTTAGGGGCGGAAATTGGAGCGGATAGGTATCAGCATCCAGGTCCCAGGGGCGCAGCTGGTCCACGCCCAGTTCGGTCGCCAATTTGTGATAGATATTGGTGGCGGCGGGCACAACCACCTCTTCAATCGCTTCATGGAACGTCTCGCAATCTGCGGGCGTGTAGTCAAAGCGTTTGAGGAACTGCCAGCGATAGGCACGGTAGTCGATATGGCCGTTTTCAGCCACAAAGCCCGCATTAGCCGCCTGCTGCAACCGATTAGCCAGCAGTTGGGTCCAGACCCCGTAAAGCGTTTCCCGGTCAGCCAGTTGGCGCTGGCTGCGTAACCGCCAGATTTGCTCGCGCACAGCCCGGTCTGGCGTGTGGAAAAACGGGGTCAACTGGGTCAGGGTGCGCTCCTCTCCAGCCCATTCAATCGTTTGCGCCCCGACAGTTTTGTTATAAACCAGGGTCAGCTCCCGCTCCTGGGCCACCAGAGGCAGATTTTCTTCGCGGAACAGCTCGGCTTCGACCGCCATTTTACGCAAGGGTACATCCATATTGTCGGGAACCAGACCGCTGTCGAGCAGTTTTTGTTTGAGCTTCTGCTCAGAAGGCTGGGCGGCTAGAAAGACGTTGTTGAGGTAGTCACGGTACTGCTGCTCGATGGCTTCGTCGGCCGTATCTATCGTATTGGCCACGCTAAGGCGTGAAAATGACTCGGCCATCAGCTTAACCAGTTGGGACCAGTCACTCAGCCATTGATCGATGTTTGCGGTGGTCAACGGCCGTTTTTCCAGCTCTTCGTAATAAGGAGCAATCTCTGACCACGACCAAGCGGAAAACGCCGCCGCCGTGGTGGGGAGGGTGTCAAACATAATATCTCCTGATGATCAGTTATCGGTTAACCGATTTCAGCCCACCGCTCGCGGCCCATGGGCTGCGTACAGTGCGCTTCCAGGCACACAACACCCTCGGCCCCAACAGCAGCATTGTGGGTAATGCCGGCCGGAATATACAGACGGTCGCCCGCCCGCATGACGGTTGGCTCGCTTTCAATAGGAAAGCCGAAAATGATTGTACCCTTTACAACATACAATATTCGATTAAAGTCGAACGTTTGCGCCTCGAACACTGCCAGCGGTTGATCTTCCCAACGAAACGGCTCTAAGCCCTCGGCTTCTAGCACTTGTCGCAGCGTTGCTTCATGCGGTTTGTCAGGATGTGGCCATTTTTGCACATGAATGACGTTTTTTTGCATAATGTTTTCCTGGGGAGATTACAAAATCATGACCCCGCAACAGGCGAGCTTTACGCTCAGCCTACCAGGTGGATGAAATCTACTATACTAATAATACGTTGGGGCAGGTAATGTGGCAACCCGACAGGAAAAAAGAACTATATCATGACAAAGCAGACCGAATGTGTCGCACATATTCCAGGAAGCGGTCGCTAAACTGCATCTCCAACTGGCGCGGGCGGGGCAGGGCAATAGGCAAATGGTGGGTGAGCGTAGCCGGGCCGTTGGGCCGGGTCACCCGCGTACCCATGACCAGTACCTCGTCGGCCAGCAGCACCGCTTCGCTGATGCTGTGCGTCACCATAAAGACTGTCACCGGCATGGCCTGCCAGATACGGAGTAATTCTTGCCCCATGCGCTCCCGGGTCAGGGCGTCGAGGGCACCGAACGGCTCGTCGAGCAGCAGCAGGGCGGGCTGGTGGACCAGGGCGCGGGCGATGGCTACGCGCTGGGCCATGCCGCCGGAGAGTTGGGCCGGATAATGGCGTTCGTACCCGGCCAGACCAACCAGTTCGAGCATTTCCATGACGCGCTGATTGGCAACACGGCCGTTTTCCCCCTTCAATTGTAACGGCAGCCGCACGTTGTCGTAAGCAGTGCGCCAGGGCATCAGATTGTCTCGCTGAAAGACGACGCCGATAGGTTCGGCCGTTTCGTGGGGAGGTGTGCCGTGCATGGTGACGCGCCCTGCGGTGGGCTGCAGCGTACCCATCAGCAACCGCAGCAGCGTCGATTTGCCCACGCCCGACGGCCCTACCAGGGCTACAAACGCCCCCTCGTTCAGCGTCATGGTGACATCGCTAAAGACGGGCGTTTCGCCAAAGCTGTAGGCGATGTGGTCAGCGTGGAGTAGGGTCATGGGGTGGTAGTGCGTAGTGCGTAGTGCGTAGGGGTTTTGGCTACGCATTACGCACTACGCACTATTTGTCTATCGCTCTAACGTTAATATGTTGGCATTGGTGCCGTTGGCCAGGATGATTTCAAAACGGCCGTTATCCCCATCCAACCACTGTTTATCCACTGTCAACGCGCCGCCCAGGTGGTCGATGGCCAGGGTGGTCCAGGTGGCGCCGTCGTCGGCTGTGTAACGGACAATGGCCGGTCGGTTGCCGTAGCTCCAGGTAAGCTGGATGTCAGCAGCCGTTTCAGTCAGTTGACCCAACATGGCCTGCGTCAGGGCACGCTGGTTGAGCCACTGTTCAGTCAGCACCACTGTCTCGCCATTGGTCTGGTGAATGATGCGGAGGGAAGCAACGGCCGTTTCCCCCTGCGGCAGCGGCACATTGCCCAACAGACTGCGGACCACAATCCCCGGCTCTTCGGCATAACGCAGCGTCAAGGGATAGTCTGCCAACACATTACCTGGGCCATCCAACAACTGCACGCGATAGGGGCTGGCATCCGAGGCAACCACACCATCGGCCCACAGGGGCAGGTGGTAGACGGGGCGCAAGGCAATCTGATCCGCTTCATCCAGTTGAACACGAATCAGCAACCGCTCGCTTTCGCTGCCGGCCTGGTCGGGCCAATTACCTTTGGTGACCTGATCAACGTAGAGCGCGGAATACGTATAATCGGAGGTCCACTCTGGGCCACAATAGCTCATCACATCCCGATAAACGTCGGGATTCAACAACGCGCCGCCGCCAAAGTCATAGCCAAATTCACCAATCGAAGCGCCAGCATAAGGGTAGTCGGGATCAATGCCGGCCGGATTGCCACAGGGGGCGTGCCAGCGTCCCATGTTGTGACCGATTTCGTGCCCAGCCAGAATACCCGTATTGTCGTTTTGGCCCAGATTAAGACCAAGCGACTCACGCCACGCCTGGTCAGGTGGGCTGACCCAACCAATGCCGGCAATGCCCGAAGAAAACCATTGAGTAGTGCCATTGTTGATGGGAATGAAGCCATAGTAGAAAACAGGGCTGTTGGCTGAATAGCCATCCGCCACTTTCAGGCTGTAGATGTCATTCAGCAGCGTACTCCAACTGTCACCGCCCTGTAAACTGCCGGTAAAGGCATAGGGGGCACGGATTGTTACTTCAGCTTCATGGATAGGAAAGGCTCGCTCAATCCAATCACTGATGTAATCAACCGATTGGGCCGGGTAGAAGCCAGGATGGGTGGGGCCGGTATGGGTATAGTCGATAGGCACAATCATGATCCGTAAAGCGGGCACATCATTGAATGCCACGATTTCGCTGTAGGACGTAGTGACCTGGTTAGTGTTTATCTGTATGAGCGGACTGATTGTGGCTGTGAGGCTAACTTCGCCGGTCAGCCAGGCGGCGGGTAGGGTGAAGTTGACGGTGCTGGCCAGATTGTCCCGGTCGAGCGTTTGGGGTAAGGAGCGCGGATCGGCCGTTAAGGTGCCCAACGGTACGCCAGCGCGAACCCCGGTCAAGGATAGAACAACCTGCTGCCCACTGTTATCCATATCGCGGGCATAGACACGCACCAGGGCCGAACGGTTAGCCACCAGCGGCGCGTCATTGCTTAAGGTCTGTACCGACTGGGTTACTTCTATATGGTCGATGACGAAATTGAGCGGTACGGCCGTTGCGGTAGGCGTGGACGTGTTAGTTGCCGTGGCCGGCACGGGCGTATATGTCGGCGTATTCGTGGCCGTAGATGGCACAGGCGTGAAGGTCGGCGTATTTGTGGCCGTAGATGGCACAGGCGTAAACGTCGGCGTATTCGTGGCCGTAGATGGCACAGGCGTGAAGGTCGGCGTATTTGTGGCCGTAGATGGCACAGGCGTAAACGTCGGCGTATTTGTGGCCGTAGATGGCACAGGCGTGAACGTCGGCGTATTTGTGACCGTAACCGGTATAGGTGTAAACGTCGGCGTACTCGTAGCCGTAACCGGGGTCGGTGTCGTGGTAAAAGTCGGTGAAGGTGTCGGATTCGATGGCGCAACAACAGTCAGATCCGATGTGCCATTTTCACTCTCGACCAACAAAATATGTCCGGCTACGAGCGGGGGCAACGAGTTGCTAAAGTTAGTGAAGTAATCACAGGCAAAACCTGGTGGCGATTCCTGTAATAACATGCTGGTCCCCATCAGCTCGCCTGTTGTCAGGTTGTAAAGATTAACGGTTTCCCCATAGTCACCTGTTACCAACACGAATGTTTGGTTAGCGAGCGGCTGCTGGGCGAACTGTGTATGACATAGTAAAGGCGTGGGCGTTACAGTGGGCGTATACGTCGCCGTCGGTGTACTCGTCGCCGTGTGGGTTGCCGTGGGCGTGTCAGTTGCCGTTGGCGTACTGGTTGCCGTTGGTATACTAGTCGGTGTCGTCGGTACTGGAAAAGGGGTATGCGATGGTGTTGGCGTCGGTATTTGATCGCCTTCACCACCTGTAACAAGGGGCAGATATAGTTGCCAGGAAAGAGGCTCATCTCCCGCTTCGAGGGCCAATACGCTGTCATATGGCTGGCTCATACCTGCGCCTAAGTGCCAGATACCGCTAAGCAGCACAATAACCAGGCTAACCCATACGGCCGTTTTCAAGAATCGCGTCGATTGCAACTTATTATACATTTACCATACCCTCTATCTGGTCGCCCCATAGCAACTAATCTTTTCTGGGAACCGGACCAATTTTACTCGCCCAATCGTTTCATCCGCCAGAGTAAATTGGTCCCATCTGGCCTGGTAGTTACGTATTTTTCGTTTTTTATCTGCGAGAATCCATCAAATCCATGCCATCCGTGTTCTATTGACAGGAGGAGTGAATGCTTACCGCGTCACTTCCAGTACGTTGGCATTGGTGCCGTTAGCCAGGATGATTTCAAAACGGCCGTTTTCCCCATCCAACCACTGTTTATCCACTGTCAACGCGCCGCCCAAGTGGTCAACAGCCAGGGTGGTCCAGGTGGCGCCGTCGTTAGCAGTGTAACGGATGATGGCCGGGCGATCTGTCTCATGCCAGGTGAGGTGGAGGGAATCGGCCGTTTCGGTCAGGTTGGTCTCAGCACGGGCGGCCAGAGAGCGGGTAGTGAGCGACTGCTCGGCCAGGATGTGGGGCGATTCCCCGGCCAATGACACAATTTGTATGGCAGCTACCGGTTCGGCCGGCAGAGGTACAACACCGTTAAAGCTGCGTACCAAAATACCCGGCTCTTCGGCCTCACGCAGGGCGATGGGATGGGTGGCAATGGTCCGGCCAGCCTCATCTAACAGCCGGACCTGATACATGGTGGCACTAAGCGGCCGCGTATCGCCCGAAGTAGTCAGGTGGTAAATGGGGCGCATCTCAACCAGGCCGGTCTGGTCTAAGCTGGCCCGGATGAGCAGTTGCGAGCTAGGCGTATCGGCCTGATCAGGCCAGTTACCTTTGCTGACCTGATCCTGGTAAAGGGCATTGTGGGTGTAATCAGAAACCCATTCGGGCGAGCAGTAACTCATCACATCCCGATAATTCGCCGGGTTACGCAGCGCATTAACGCCGACATCATAGCCAAATTGCCCGATTGAGCCACCAGTGTAAGGATAGCCAGGATCAAGGCCACCAGGATTACCACAGGGCGCGTGACGCCGCCCCATGTTGTGACCAAATTCATGCCCGGCCAAAATGCCGGTGTTATCGTTTTGACCCAGGTTTAAACCTACAGACTCTCGTTGAGCTTCATTAGGCGGGCTGACCCAACCAATGCCAGCAATCCCCGAAGTAAACCATTGTGTTGAGCCGTTGTTAATAGGGACAAAACCATAGTAAAAGACGGGCGAGTTGGGCGAGTAACCATCACCTGTTTTAAGTGCAAACATTTGGTTAAGCAACGTTATCCAACTGGCTGCTCCTTGCAGGTTGCCAGTGAAATTGTGAGGGGTACGCATGGTAATTTGCACATTGTGTACAGGGAAAGCCCGCTGTATCCAGTTGCTAATGTAATCGACAGATTGGGCGGGGTAAAAACCAGGGTTGGTGGGTCCCTGGTGGGTATAGTTGATGGGCACAATCACGACGCGCAACTGGGGTACGATACCAAATGAAGCAGTATGTTGTCGTACGTTGTTACCGGGATTGGCATCCTGTACATTGATGCGAGCCGTTAACTGCACATTGCCCGTGCGCCAGCTTTCAGGCAGTAAAAAGTTAACCGTGCTGTTAAGATTGGCTCTGTTGGGATTATTGGGAATAGGGCGTGGATTGGCGCTGAGTGTGCCCAGGTTGGTGCCACCGCGAGTGCCTTCGAGGGTGACAACGACGTTGTTGGGGGATGTACCAACTAACGTTTGGGCATAAACGCGCACCAGGGCATGGCGCTGGGCCACCAGAGGCACGTTGTTGGTGGGCGTTTGGGTCGATTGGATGATTTCAATATTGGTGATGGCCAGATCAAACGACTGCGGCACAGTGATTAGCGGAAGGTAAACGGCCGTTCCTCCCCCACCCTGCGCCTCGTTAGCCAAAACGGCCGTTCTTGCTGTCGGTGTCGTGCTGCTGATGAGGATGATCAGCGCGGCTAGTAAACCACAAAAAATAGCAAGCGTTGCCGCTTGCTGCTGTCCAAACATCTTTATACGCTTCATAAGATTGCTCCCTCCAAATATTGACATAACGCTTTCGGCAAGCAGAAACGGCAGCCGGTTGGTTATCTACCGGCTGCCGTTCTTTACGCCTAGGCGGTTTGAACTTTGGTGGGGACGTTAACAATTGCCGCCCGCTCACCACATTTGGTACATTCGGCCGTATCATCCTTTACCTGGACCATCAGCCCGTTACACACGGCGCAAGGTTGGGGCAACGGCCGTTTCCAACTGGTCCATTCACATTCAGGGTAATTGGAGCAGCCATAGAAGACGCGCCCGCGCCGGGTCTTCTTCTCGATCAGGTCGCCATCGGCACAATCGGGGCAGGCAACGCCCACCTTGACCAAAATCTGCTCCGTGTGGCGACATTTGGGGAAATTGCTGCAACCGATGAAACGGCCGTAGCGACCCTCTCGATACAGTAACGGGCTGTTACATTTGGGACAGTCACGGCCTACCGGCTCCGGCTCCTTCTTGAGATCAATCTTCTCAATCGCCTCATCGGCCGCGGCCAGGTTGGTGGCAAACTGCCGGTAAAAGCCATCCACCACCGGCACCCACTCTTTTTCCCCTTCGGCGATCTGGTCCAGTTCATCTTCGAGACGAGCCGTAAAGTCAACCGACATGACGTTGGGGAAATGATCGACCAGCAGATCGTTGACCACGCGCCCCGTCTTGGTGGGGACCAGCCGTCTATCTTTGGCCTTGATGTAACCCCGCTTCTGAATGGTTGACATAATGGAGGCGTAGGTACTGGGACGGCCGATGCCGTGTTCTTCCATTGCCTTAACCAGCGTGGCCTCTGAATAGCGGGGTGGCGGCTGGGTGAAGTGCTGTTCAGGCAGCAGTTGCAGCAGGTCCAGCACCTCGTTCTCCTGCAAATCGGCCGGGACAGGATGCTCTAAATC
Organism: Anaerolineae bacterium; assembly: GCA_007123775.1. Taxonomy (GTDB): domain Bacteria; phylum Chloroflexota; class Anaerolineae; order Promineifilales; family Promineifilaceae; genus SLGK01. The sequence continues at coordinate 15,699 of SLGK01000073.1, forward strand.
GTCGTCGTCGGGTTTGTCTTCGGGCCGCGTTTCTTCGTACAGAGCCAAAAAGCCGGGGAAGCGCAGGCTGGAACCGGTAGCGCGGAAGAGATACGGCCGTTCTACCACCGCCACCTTCGCCTCACCAGCATAAATATCGGTCGAAACGGTATCATATTCGGCCGGGGCCATCTGGCTGGCCACAAATCGCTCCCAGATCAGCCGGTAGAGCCGGTGCTGGTCTCGCGTCAGTTGGGATTTGATGAATTTGGGCACCCAACTTACCGACACAGGCCGGATCGCTTCGTGCGCTTCCTGGGCCGCTTTGGCTTTTGTTTTGTAGGTGGGAGGCTCGGCCGGCACGTAGTCGGCCCCAAATTTGTCGCCGATGTAGCCACGCGCTTCGTTCTGGGCATCTTTGGAGACGGTCACGCTATCGGTCCGCATGTAGGTGATGAGACCGGTCGTGCCCGTTTCCCCTTTCAGGTCTACGCCTTCGTATAACTGCTGGGCGATTTGCATCGTCTTGCTGGCGCTGAAGTTGAGCTTGCGCGAGGCTTCTTGCTGCAAGGTGCTGGTGGTGAAGGGGGCGGCGGGACGGCGCGTACGCTGGCCCAGCCGGACTTCGCCCACGGCCCAGTGGGCTTTCTCTAAAGCGGCCAGGTGGGGCTGCACGGCCGTTTCGCTGTTCAGCAGCGGGTCTTCTCCTTTGAATTTGTGGAATTTGGCGGTGAAATACGGCCGTTCAGATGCACCATTGCCATTATCAAATTTCTGCTGGCTCAACTCCGCCAGAATCGACCAATATTCTTCGGCCTCAAACGCCTCAATTTCCCGCTCCCGCTCCACAATCAGGCGCACGGCCACCGACTGCACCCGGCCGGCCGACAAACGACCACGCACCTTACGCCACAGCAGGGGGCTGAGTTTATAACCCACCAGCCGGTCCAAGATGCGGCGGGCCTGCTGCGCGTTGACCCGTTCCATGTCAATGCCGCGCGGCTTAGAAAAAGCGGCTTCAATGGCCGGCTTGGTGATCTCGTGAAACACTACCCGCTTTGTCCGCGCCAGCTCCATTTCGGCCGATTCCAGGACGTGCCAGGCAATGGCCTCCCCTTCCCGGTCGGGGTCGGTGGCCAGGTAAATTTCTTTGGCTTTGGCCGCCGCCTCTTTCAAATCCTTGACCACCTGCCGCTTGTCGTTGGGCACGCGGTATTCAGGTGCGTAGCCGTCGTCAATATCCACACTCAGGCGAGACTTCAACAAATCACGCACGTGGCCCACGCTGGATTTGACCGTATAACCCCGCCCCAGGTAACGGCCGATGGTGCGGGCCTTAGCCGGGGATTCGACGATGACTAAACGGCCGCGCCGGGGGGTCTCTTTCTTCTCTTTCTTCGGGCGTGTGATTTCCGGCTTGGGCAACTCATCGTGGGCCGGCGTATAGCCCGTTTTATAAATCGTACCCTGGCAAACAGGACAAGTCCCCCGCGTGCCGGGTGAGCCATTAGCCGCCCACTCCGCCTGCGGATTCACTATCTCTCGTTTTTCTTTACACTTAAAACAATAACCGATCAATTTCTTTTCACTCATAAGCGTAATGCGTAAAACGTAATGCGTAAGCCGTTACTCGTTACGTTTTACGTAGTTAACTATAATCTTCCCACTCCGTCCCCTCCAGACCGTTCACCACCTCTTTGACTAACGGAATGCGGTCTTTGGGCACGACCAGGATAGCATCTTCGGTATTTATAACAATCATCCCTTCCAGGCCAACGGCGGCCACCAGTTTGCCATCTTCATAATTATAGATCAAGCAATCCTTAGAATCGGTGTCAATAACACCGCCTTTGATGACGTTGGCCGCCGGGTCGGGATTGACCGCTTCTTTGAGGGCGTAGAGTGTGCCAGGATCGCTCCAGCCCATTTCACCGTGAACCACCACCGCCTGTTCCGGGGGGATATGGGTCAAAATGGCGTCATCAAAACTCATGGAGGCCATCTGGGGATAGATTTCTGCCAGCGTTTTCTGGTACGCATCTGTGCCGATTGTGGCCGCAATCTGGCTAAGCTGCGCCCACATCGCCGGCTGCTGTTGCCGATACAGTTGTAACACAAAGTTAATAGTTGTCACAAAATAGCCAGTATTCCAGACGTGGCTTTGCCGGGCAAACATCTGTTGGCATTGCTCCAACGGGGGGCGATAGGTAAGGGAGTTGAAGCGGTAATACGGCCGTTCCGCCACCACCCCCAACTTTTCCCCCAGGCCAATCCAGCCCAGGTTGTCGTTGGCAAAGCGGGGCGTCTCGCCGACAAAGATGATTTTGGCTTCTTCTTGTTGCAGGAGGGATTCGGCCGTTTCCATCACGCCTAAAAATTCGGCCACGTTGTCCATATAATTGTCGCCCCACAAGATGGCTACCGGCTCCTCTTGCATTTTATCGGTTGGGGCGGCAGCCAGATGGATCATCGCCAGCCCCACAGCCGCCGCTAAGTCACGCCGCGTCGGTTCGCCGATCAGGTTTTGCGGCGGCAGTTGGGGTAACTGCCCGGCGATGATGTCCAGATAACGCTCGTTGGTGGAGACAAAAATATCCTCTGCTCCATATCGCTCCTCCACGCGGTCCACGGCCAACTGGAGGGTAGAGTGGCTGCCGATAATCGGCTCAAACTGTTTGGGTGATTTTTGGCGGCTAATGGGCCACAAACGTCGCCCGGAGCCACCGGCAAAGATGATGATTTTCATAAGACCTCTATCTCATTTAGTCGTTGTATGGTTGTATAGGTGAACGGGCGTGAGTATACATGTTTGACTTGATGGGAACAAACTTCGCCGTTTGTTCGTCTGATGGATAGTCAAAATATCTTGTTATAATGGCAGTAAAATATCTGTTATAGTCGTAGCAGTAGAACGACATGAACCATTTATTGCATTCCAATAATAGGATGGATGGAATAGTGTAACAATGTTTCCTCACCTGCCACAACGAGTATTCACAAAGTTGAAACCAGTTTTCGCCTGCCTGGTTTTGGCCACATTGTTTGCCTGTACAGCGGCAACTCAACCGGAATCACTGATCGAACAACCTGCGTCTGCGACTGAAATTGCTGTTGAAGAGGTGCCAGCGACAACAAGTAGCGATCCATTCGAGGACGCTATAGCTAAAGACGCCCACTGGTATGCCGAACGGTTTGGCGTCAGTCACGAGGAAGCGGTACGTCGTTTGCGCTGGCAAGGGGCCATTGGCGCGTTGGATTCAGGCCTGCGTGGTGAACGGCGCACCTTCGCCGGTTTGTGGGTCGAACATGAGCCGGTTTACCAGATTGTGGTAGCCTTTACCGTGACCGATGGGGCCGATATTCTGCAACCCTACCTGACCGGCCAGCCCTACGCCGACTACATAACCATTCGGCAGCATCGCTACACGCTGGCAGAATTGGAAGCGGCCCAACGCGAGGCAATCGCCATAACCAATCAATTGGCCGTTCCTGCCAGCAGCGACGTGGCGGTGCAAAATAACCAGGCCACCCTGATCGTAGGTAACCCGGACCTGCTGCTGGCGGAAATAGAAGTTGCCGGTCTCACCCTACCTGACCCGGTGGCTGTGCTGCCCATTGATCCGGACAACCTGAGCGTAACAAACCACAGCCGGGTTGAGCAATACCTGGGGCCAGACGGGCAGACGATTTACTTTCCCCACCAGGCCCCTTCACTGGTTTACCATCAAGTTGCTTTCTCTGGCCGCCTGGTCCTGGATGACAGCGGTTGCCTCCGTTTGCAACCGGCGCATGATGGAGAAGCAGCCCCATTGGTTATCTGGCCCCATGATTACCACCTGCGCCCGGCCGAAAGCAATGGCGCAGACAACGGCATTGAAATCCTGGACGGCCGAAATAGCATAGTTGCCTCTACCCTCGAAACGGATATTGTTAGCTGGGGTGGCGCGGAGACCACGACTTTTTCCGGCCCCGGTATGCCTATTGACGCCTGTCCCGGTCCCTACTGGCTGTTGGCTCCCATTTCAAATGCGTTCAACATAGGCGGAAATACACCATAATGAAGGTGCATGACGGAGGACCGACGACGGAGGACGGAGCGCGTTCTTCCGTCCTCGGTCCTTCGTCCTCCGTCCCGACTTTGACAGCTCTCTTACTTCTTGCTCCCCACGTCATACACCGGCTCTGGCTCACGGGTGAGCGCATAATTCATGCCGCCGACCTGCTGCACCATGCCCTTTAGCTCCATCATGGTCAGGGTGCTGCTGACCAGGCTGCTGGGCAGACCGGTGGCCCGGCAGAGGGCGTCAATGTGAATCGGTTGGCGACTGAGTTCAGAGAGCAGGGCCGCTTCTTCGGCCGTTTCGGGGAGGGCTAACTGCACGGCCGTATGCTCCACCACCATCTGCAAATTCAACTCCTCCAGCACATCTTCGACGCAGGTGATCAGCTTGGCCCCCTCTTGAATCAGCCGGTTGGGGCCGCGGCTGGCGGGGCTGGTGGCGTTACCGGGCACGGCCATCACCTCCCGGTCTTGTTCCAGGGCAAAATCGGCCGTGATGAGGGCGCCGCTTCGCTCACCCGCCTCGACCACAATCACGCCCAGCGACAGGCCACTGATAACCCGATTGCGCGGCGGAAAGTTTTTGGCCTCCGGCTGCGTACCCAAAGCATACTCAGAGACGACGGCCCCTTGCCCGGCCAGCAGGGGCGGGATCAGCTTCCGGTTTTCGGCCGGGTAAACGCAGTCTAGCCCGGAACCTAAAACGGCGATGGTGCGCCCACCAGCCTCGATAGCCGTCTGGTGGGCTACGGCGTCGATGCCCCGCGCCAGGCCGCTGACGATGGTCACGTTATTGTTAACCAATCCGCGCACCAAATCCTGCGTCATTTGACGGCCGTAGGTGGTCAGGCGGCGCGTACCCACCACGGCTACCGCCCACTGGTCCGAGGGCAAAATTTCGCCCTGCACGTACAGTACGGGCGGCGGGTTGGCGATTTCGCGTAAGTAGGTGGGGTAGTCGGGGGTGTGCCAGGTTAGCAGGCTGACACCGGCTGACTGGACCTGCTCCAATTGGCGGTCCAGGTCAACTTCGGCGCGGGTATCGAGGAAGCTTTGGATGGAACGGCCGTCTAGCCCGATCTTTTTCAACTGGTATTCGTTGGCCTGCCAGGCCGTGCCTATGTCGCCAAAATAGGCCAGCAGTGCCTCTAGCTTGGCCGGACCAATGCCCTTCACCAGATTAAAACCGAGCCAATATTTGAGTTCAGACATGGCAGATCCAATGGTGTTTAGATTTATGGATGGGCGTATTGCGTAGTGCGTATTGCGTAGTGCGTATACTGATTGCCCTAAAAGCTGAATACTGGCTGCTGGTCACTGCTTGCTGAAATCAGGCAGCAAACCCTCCAGCAAATGGACGGTCATGCGGTTGGCATCGAAGTCAATGTCGAGAATAACTCCGGGGATGTCGGGGAGCAGGATTTCACCGAACTCGCCCTGGATGATGAAGACGTTGTTAGCCCCGGTTTCGAGAACGCTGCTGAGATGACCCAACAAACGGCCGTTTTCCTCATAAACCGCCAATCCTTCCAACTGGTACAAAAAATACTCCCCCTCTTCCAGGGGAATCGCTTCACTTTCGGGCACGTAGAGCAAACGGCCGGCCAGGCTGCCAGCCGCATCCCGGTCATCATAACCAACCAGTTTAAGCAGAACCTTATCCTGATGATAGCGAACGGAATCAACAGCGAAGGGCTGCGGCGTATCACCGCCCTGACGCCGGCCTACATAAACGGTTTTGAGCCAGGAGAAACGTTCAGGCAGGTCAGTATGAACCACCACGCGCATTTCGCCACGAATGCCGTGCGGTTTGGCAATTTCACCAATGATCAAAAAAGAGGAGGTTACGGCCGTTTCACCCATATCGAGAGAACACACAACCAATCACCGCTAAGAGCCTAAGAACAGATAACTTTTCGCCTTTTTGAGAACTCATAGCCTGCCCTAAGCCTGCCGAAAAGGGTTGACAAAGCGTATTGCGTATTTCGTCACCAGAGAAACCTACGCAATACGCAATACGTCTAAACCCCAACGTCTTTACGGTAAAAAATCAAATAACCTTCTTACTTCTGCCTTCTTACTTCTGCCTTCGTAGCCTACTCTTCCAGCAGTTCCACCTCGGCCGTTTTGCCCAGGCGCGAAGCCTTGACCTGCACCAGCGAGCGGACGGCGTTGATCACCCGACCACGCCGACCGATCACCCGGCCCACATCGTCACCGGCTACAGTCAGTTCCAAAGTAACGCGGTTGCCGTTCTCAATTTCGTGAACTTCTACCTCGTCGGGATGGTCAACCAATCCTTTGACGATATATTCGAGTAATTCTTTCATCGCTTTTACTCTTCTTCGTCGCGGCCAACCAGATCATCGACGGCAGCCATAGCCGCCTCAGAGACGGTTTCGGCCGTTTCGCTGACGCTTTCAACCGCTGCTTCAACCGTTTCGCTGATAGCTTCGGCCACATCGGCAGCAGTTTCACTGACGGTTTCCACAACTTCTTCAACCGCGTCTGAGGCCGTTTCTGCCACATCCGTTTCGGCGGCTTCTTCAACGGCCGTTTCGGCTGTCTCTATGGCTGTACCAACCGCGCCAACGACCACACCGGTAAATTCAGACACCAGATTCTCGAAGGACTCGCCAGCCCGCAGCCGGGTCAACCGGTCATAGGTCCCCTGCTTCTCTAGCAGACGGCGCACCGCGTCACTAGGTTGGGCGCCCACGCTCAACCAATATAAGGCCCGCTCCTCGTCAATGCGATATTCGGCCGGATCGGGCATTGGATTGTAATATCCAATACGCTCGACGACACGGCCGTCGCGGGGGGATTTGCTGTCGGCCACTACCACGCGATAGCTGGCCTGTCTTTTTTTGCCTGTACGGCTTAAACGAATTCGCACCATGATAAATCTTTCTCTCCAGATTAGAATTTTTTGTTAGTTAAAGTTATGAGAGCGTGTAGGACAGTTGAGCGTAAAACGTAAAGCGTAATGCGTAAAAAACCCTTACGCTTTACGTTTTACGAAACTAAAAACGGCCCCCCAACATCTTCGTCAGGTTGCCCAGGCCACGACCGCCACGACCACTTTGCATCTGCTTCATCATGCGCTGCATCTCTTTGAACTGCTTCAGCAGCGCGTTGACATCTTGCACCGTGGTGCCCGAACCGGCAGCAACGCGCCGTTTGCGGCTGGCCTTCAAAATCTTTGGGTTGCGCCGCTCCTCGGGGGTCATGGAGTAGATGATGGCCTCAATCCGCTTCAATTCCGAATCGGCCATGGAGAGGTCCACATCTTTGGTATATTGGCTAAAGCCCGGAATCATTTCCATTAGCTTGCCAATGGGACCTAGCTTCTTAATCTGCTGCATCTGGCTGAGGAAATCTTCCAGATCAAACTCGCCCGACATCAGCTTCATGCCCGCTTTGGTCGCCTCTTCCTGGTCCATTTCCGACTGGGCGCGTTCGATGAGCGTCATCACGTCGCCCATGCCCAAAATCCGGTTGGACAACCGGTCGGGATGGAACAGTTCGATGGCGTTCAGCTTTTCGCCCGTACCCAGGAACTTGATGGGCACGTCGGTGACCTGCCGCATGGAAATAGCGGCACCACCGCGGGCATCACCATCAATCTTGGTCATGATGAGGCCGGTGATGGCGACGGCTTCGTTGAAGTCGGTGGCCACGCGCACAGCCTGCTGACCGGTCATGGCGTCGGCCACCAGCAGCGTTTCGATGGGATCGACGGCTTTTTTGATCGCCTTGATCTCATCCATCATCATCTCGTCAATGTTCAGACGGCCGGCCGTGTCCAGAATGACGAGGGTTGCGCCCGTCTCGCGCCCTTTCCTGACCCCGTTGACACACACTTGAACGGGATCAGCATCGGTACCTTCGCTATAGACGGGAATATCTAGCTGTTTGCCCAGGGTTTCCAACTGCTCAATAGCGGCCGGCCGGTAGACGTCGGCGGCGACCAGGAACGGCCGTCTGCCCTCTTTGCGTAGGTGCAGGGCCAGCTTACCGGCCATGGTCGTTTTACCAGCCCCTTGCAGCCCCACCAGCATCAGCACCGCCGGGGACTGCATCCCCAGGTTCAGCCGGCCCGGTTCGCCCAGGGTGGCCGTCAGCTCATCGTGGACGATCTTGACCACCTGCTGGCCGGGCGTCAGGCTGCGCATCACTTCGTGACCCACAGCCCGCTCGCGCACACGCTCTATAAAATCTTTGACGACTTTATAGTTGACGTCCGCTTCCAGCAGGGCCAGGCGCACCTCGCGCATGGCATTATCCACATCCGCTTCGGTGAGCTTGCCCCGTCGTTTTAAGTTGTCGAAAACCGATTGTAGGCGACCGCCTAATGATTCAAACACAAACAAGCTACTCCTAAATTGGACCAACCGGGGACGCTAACCGCTCAATCTCATGGAGAAACCGGGCTTTTTAGGCAAATAGATGCCCCACTCTTTGGAGTGGAAAGCCCGGTTTCTAATATGGTCAAGCGCAGCACTTTCAATAAAGTGCCGATTGGCCCAATCTGGAAAGTTAAATTGATACCGGCATTTTGCCAGCAGTGAATTCTAACGCAGGCAGCACCTTACGTCAAGAGTAGCGAAGTGGCGGTGTGGCGAGGTGGCGGAGTGACCCCCTGCGACTTCGCCACTTTGCCACCGCGCCACTACGCTACCACGCGCAGCGACTCGGCGGCCTGGCGCAGGGCCTCGGCCCGGTTGGTTTGCTCCCAGGGAGCCTCGATGTCGTCACGGCCGAAATGACCGTAAGCGGCCGTTGCCCGATAAATGGGGCGGCGTAAATCTAAGTCACGAATGATGGCTCCCGGACGGAGGTCGAAAAGCTGCTCAATTAGCTCAACAAGGGCCTCGGCCGGTAATTCACTGGTGCCGAAGGTCTCTACGTTGATGCTCAGGGGTTGAGCCACACCAATGGCATAGGCCAACTGGACTTCGCAGCGCTCGGCCAGGCCGGCGGCCACAATGTTTTTAGCCACCCAGCGCGCCGCATAAGCCGCGCTACGGTCTACTTTGGTAGCGTCTTTACCGCTGAAGGCCCCGCCACCATGCCGGCCCATCCCGCCATACGTATCAACGATGATTTTGCGCCCGGTCAGGCCGGCGTCGCCCATCGGACCGCCGACGACGAAACGGCCGGTTGGGTTGACAAAGATTCGCAGATCGTCATCAACCATATCGGCCGGTAAAACGGGTTTGATCACGTACTCAATGATGCCCTGGCGAATGGTTTCGTTGTCTACGTCGGGGCTGTGCTGAGTGCTGACGAGAACGGTGTGAACGCGCTGCGGCTTGCCGTAGCTGTACTCAATCGTCACCTGGGCTTTGCCGTCGGGCCAGACCCAGGGCAAAATGCCCTCTTTGCGGACCTGGCTCAGGCGGCGGGTCAGGTTGTGGGCCAGGTGAATGGGCAGGGGCATCAGCGTGTCGGTTTCGTTACAGGCAAAGCCGAACATCATGCCCTGGTCGCCCGCGCCGAGGGCGTCGATTTCTGCTTCGGAATCGCCGTTTTTGCGGTATTCCAGGGCCACGTCCACACCCTGGGCGATGTCGGCGCTCTGGCTGGCGATGGCCGCCTGCACGCCACAGGTCTTGCCGTCGAACCCCTTGCGGCTGCTGTCGAAGCCGATGTCGAGCACCACCTGGCGCACCAGTTCGTCGAAGTTGACGAAGGCGGTGGTCGTTATTTCGCCTAAAATGAGTACAAAGCCGGTTTTAACGGCCGTTTCGCAAGCCACTCGCGCCTGGGGATCCTGTTCTAGCAGGGCATCCAGCACGGCATCACTGATCTGGTCACACATCTTGTCGGGATGGCCTTCTGTCACCGATTCTGAGGTGAACAGAAGGCTAGGCGCGGTCATAAATGTTGTTGTCATTGGGTAAATACCTCCGTAATAGATTGTAGCGAGTAGCGGGTGGCGGGTGGCGGGTGGCGGGTAAAATTCGCTGCCCGCCACTTGCTACTCGCCACTCACAACCGTGCATAAAAAAAGCCTCTTGCTTTGTTAACAAGAGGCTAGTCGTGATTACTTACACTTTATCTAACCCTTATCTTTCAGCAAGCTGCTGCCAGACTTAGCACCTTCCCACTAGGGGGGGTTGCTGCAGTTTCACAGGGCCGATCCCTCCACTGCTCTCGATAAGGCATGTTTTTGTTTTTAACGCATGTGAGTATAACCAATCAGTATCGTTTGTCAAATCCGATAAAGCTATACTCATGGACGCTCCACATAAGGCAAAAACTGAATGCCAAACGGCGGCGGTTCATAGAAAATACGGAAACCGCACAGCCGCATTGTATCGCCGGTAATAACCGGGCGCCATATCAGCGTGTAAGAGTACAGGTTGTAATCAACGGTATGCCCGATAAGAGACGTGTCGTTGAAACCGTACCCGAAACTGCCCGTGGATGAGACGTTCCAAAAAAGGTCTGAATCGCCATACAGATCATGCACCATCAACCAGGCAGTACTATTGTGGGTAGCTGACGCGTCATAGAAAAACATGCGTACCTGCCGGATCTCAGCACCTTGGGGTAAATAGAGCGGCGTGTTGAAATTAATGTGGGCGTTACTTGTGGCATAAATGCAGCCGCTAGAAGGCGCAAAACCGGTAATCGAGTTGGACGGCCGAAAAACGTATCCGGTAATGCGCTGACTGACAACATTTGACAACAGTTCTGGCACTGTATCAGGACGATTGGGATCGAAGTCCGGTCTATCAGGCGGGCTGAGAGCAGCAGCGGAAATGCCAGGCGGCGGCTCTTCAGGGCTTAGCCACAGTTCCGGCACATCGTCCGCCGCTGCGTCTGGTGACTCTAGAACGGTCAAGGCTAACAGACCAATACCAACAATACTGCCAACAACCAGCATTCCCATTTTGAACCATTGCTGCTTCATGATCATTCTACCTCCCATAACAAGACCGAAGACGGAGGATTGAGGACGGAAAGGCATGCTCCGTCCTCGGTCCTTCGTCATTGGTCACTGCCGGTAAATTGTTAAACTACGGTTTATCAGGCCGGATTTGCTTACTGCTGATCCGGATCGGGGACGCCGATGATGTTATAGCCGGCGTCAACGTACACCACCTCCCCCGTCACGCCGCTGCTCCAGTCGCTGAGCAGCCAGAGGGCGGTTTTGCCCACCTCGTCCTGGTCCACGTTGCGGCGCAGGGGGGCCTGGGTTTCGGCGTAGCCCAGCATTTTGCGGAATCCGGCCACGCCGGCCGCGGCCAACGTTTTGATCGGACCAGCCGAAATGGCGTTGACGCGGATGTTTTGCGGCCCCAGGTCGGCGGCTAGATAGCGGACATTAGCTTCGAGGGCGGCTTTGGCCACGCCCATGACGTTGTAGCTGGGGACCACTTTTTCGGCCCCGTAGTAGGTCATGGTGAGAACGCTGCCGCCGTTGGGCATCAGGGGCATGGCAGCCCGCGTCAGGGCAATGAAGCTGTAGGCGCTGATGTCCATCGCTACACGAAAGCCTTCGCGGCTGGTGGAGCTAAAGCGGCCTTCCAACTCGCCGGGCGGGGCGTAAGCCACAGAATGGACCAGAATGTCGATGTTACCAAAATGGGCGGCGGCTTTGTCGAAAACGGCCGTTATCTCCCCATCATTGGTTACGTCACACTTCTCTACAAAGTCAATGCCCAGCGACTCGGCCAGAGGGATGACGCGCCGCTCCAGTTGGGGGATACCGTAACTCAGCCCAATCTCAGCCCCCTGCGCGTGCAGCGCCTGGGTAATGCCCCAGGCGATGGATCGATGGTTGGCCACGCCAAATACCAATGCTTTTTTGCCTTCTAACAACTTCATGAACCGCTCCTCTGTTGAATTACGAATTAAGAATCAGGAATTACGAATCTGGGTCTTCTGGATTTCGCGGGGTTTACCGTAAAACGTAATGCGTAAGGTTTTTCTGTTACGTTTTACGCATTACGGCGTGTTAACCACCTGAATTCCCAATGAGCCACGAATCTCTGTTGCTACCGACCACCAGCCACCCGCTACCCGCCACCCGCTACTTGCTTACGAATGGATTGCCAGCAAGCCAGTAGCGCCAGGGGATAGAGTACCAGGGTTCGGGCGTCTGGCTCAGGCCGATGCGAGGACCCTGGATAATGGCATCAGGGGTGATGGTCCGGTCTGCTTCTACCCATATAACACTGTCGGGGGCGCAAAGATTTGCGCCGTTTAGGGATTTGTCGATGGCCAGGGCCTGGGCCAGCTTGGCGGGACCGTTGCTGAGTTCGGCGTACGGCCGTTTGCGCCGCTGTTCCATCATCTCAATGCCCTCGACAGGTTCCAGGGCGCGAATCAAAACGGCGTTGGCCTGGCCCGTCTCGCCCGTGACCACGTTGAACATCCAGTGCATGCCGTAAGTGAAGTAGACGTAGGCGTGGCCGGCCGGGCCAAACATGACGGCCGAACGAGGGGTAGGACGGCCGTTGTTGGCCCGATCCCCATGACAGGCCAGGTCCGGCTGGGTGGGATGATCGCAGTAGGCTTCTGTTTCCACGATGATGCCGCTGAGGCGACGGCCGTTTAGCTGGTGTACCAGCCGCTGCCCTAACAATGCCTGGGCCACCATGCGTGCCGACCGGGCATAGAATTCAGTGGGTTGTTTCATACAAGCGCATCCTGACTGGTGAACACCAATCACAATTGATGAGTTCCCTAAAAAACCGAGTTTTGGGCAAAACAGCACCCGGCCTTGAAAAACTCGGTTTTTCGGCCTTTTTGCAGAGTCCTTGATCAACAGACAACTTGCCAACGGTCAGTCATAGTGGGCCGGCAAATGGACCGTAAACACAGCCCCCTGGCCCGGCTCGCTGGACACATCAAGCTGCCCGCCATAGCGATTGACAATTTCATTGCAAATGGCCAGACCCAAACCGGTCCCTGGGATATTAAGCTCCTGCACCCGCTGGCCGCGGTAGAAGCGGTCAAACAGGCGGGGCAGATCGTCAGCGTCAATACCGGGACCTGTATCGGCTACTTGAAACCATACGGCCGTTTTCTCACCTAAGGTTCCAATGCCAGCCCGCACAACAATTTCATCCTCACCGTTGATGTAGGCCAGGGCGTTGGACAGGAAGTTAGACAACAGTTGAGCCAGATGGTGCTCTTCAACGGCCACTCGTGGCAATGGCTCGCTCGGTACCAATTGCAATGACACGCCCTTTTGCACTGCTTTTGGCAAGAAGATTTCATGAAACTCACGCAGGAGGCGCGCCAGGTCGGTCGGCTTGATCGTTGGCGGTAGTTCTTCTGTTTCCATTTTGGAAAGATTGAGCAAATCTTGAATCAGGCGCGTCAGTCGTTCTGCCTCGTGATTTAACACTTGCAAATAACGCGCCCGCTTTTTGTCCTCACCCCGCTCCAGCAGCGTCAGATAGGTTTTGATGTTGGTCAGTGGCGTGCGCAATTCATGGGAGACGTTTGACACAAACTTCGTTTTCAGACGATCTACCTCTTTTAGGCGGGTAATGTCAGACAGAATGCCCACAAAACCGACAAGCTGTTCGTCGGCCGACTGAATGGGTGTGACTTTCAAAGAAACGTCGTACATTGTGCCATTCTGGTGTTGGCCAAATAACTCGCCCGACCAGCGGCGACGGGCGGCAATCGCTTCATCCAGTGAGGTTGATCCCCCTTTGAGCGTGTCTGAGTTCAGCAAGATAGCTAGTGGTTTTCCCAGTAACTGACTCCGCCGGTAGCCGCTCTGCTGCTCGAGGGCCGTATTGGTGTATAGAATATAACCATCGGGATCCGTGAAGAAAATGCCTTCGCCCGCGTTTTCCAAGATAGCCAGGGTGCGCTCTTTTTCGGCTTGAAGCTCAACGGTGCGGGCAGCAACCTGCGCGGACAGTGATCGGGCCTGTTCATGCAGCGTGCGGTAGAGTTGGGCACGTTCAATGGCCGTTCCAACCTGGCTGGCCAAGGTGACGAGGAAGCGTACATCACTTTCCGTGAAGGCAGCTACCTCCGGGCTTTCCACGTTAATGGCGGCAATGACACGGCCGTTGACAATCACAGGTACGGCTACCTCAGACCGGCTACCAATTACACCTTGAAAATAGCGTGGCTCGGTCGCCGTATCTCTGACCAGGTAAGGCTGGCCGGTTCGGACCACATGACCCGTTACGCTATTTTCGTACGGTATGTCAACCTCATAAAACGCGTGCGGGATACCGCGGGAAGAGGCATGGGGGCGCAGTTGGCCCGTCCTTTCATCTACCATGACAAAGCTAAACACGTCAGGATATAGCAGGGAGTTAATCAAACGAGCTGTCTGTTGCAGCAATTCATCGACGTCGAGGGTAACGGCCGTATCCTGGGCCACCTGATGGAGTACTGACAGTTCATGCGCCTGCTGCTGGGCCGCTTCATACAATCGGGCATTTTCAATGGCAACGGCCGCCTGATTGGCAAATGAAGCCACCAATTCGCCAGCCTCGTCGTCGTAGCTGTTGCAGACACGGCTATCCACGTTGAGAATGCCAATGATATTACTTTTAACCATCAACGCCGCTCCGATCCATGAGCGTGCGTTTTCGGTCGGCCCCTGAACAATCCAGTCAGGACTCGACAAGGTATCGGCAATTACCCGCCAGTAGGGAGGTTTGCCTACCTTTTGCATTGAATGAGCCGAAATCCCTTGCACAAACTGGCGCATCAACTCCAAATCAGGAAAGCCACGCCCAGCCACCAGGTGCAACTCCTGCTGTTGGTTGTCGAAAAGCTGAATCGAAACGCTATCGTAGTCAATGACCTCAGCCAGCACGTCAAAAAGCTGATTATACACCTCACCCAGACTGAGGCTGTTGGTGAGCAACGCGCCCACCCGCTGCAAAATCTGTGAACGATGCAACTGCAACCGTTCGGCCGTAAACAGCCGCGCATTTTCCAAGGCAATGGCGGCATAGTTAGCCAGGCTTTGACACAGCGAAATCTCTTGCCGCGTAAATTCACGCGGTTGATTCCAGACGTGAATGTGCAAAACCCCTATCGGCTCTTGATAGGCCAGGAGCGGCACGCACAGCAAAGCCGACAATTTATTCTCTCGGGCAATATCGACGTTGGCCGTGAAGATGGCGTAATCGGCGACATCGTTCATCACGACAGGCGCACGCCGCTCCAGGGTAAGCCGACTGGCGTACGTATCCGCTACATAAGCCCCGCTTGCCTGGGTTACAGGTCGATACTGCTCATCCCGAACCCAGCTTTCGCGCATCCGCAGATACGTTCCATTTTGCTCCAAAATAGAGAGCGTGCAGGATTGAATGTCTGGTAAGATGTTGCCCACTGCCTCCACCGTGCGCGTCATAACCTCGTCGAGACTCAGCGTACTGGCCAGACTGGCAGCAATATTAGAAAGAACATCGCTTGGCGCGTCAGGTTTCACATTCATGAATTATCCGTATAATATTAGTGACGACTTTTTCACTCGCATTAGAATCAAACTATAGCCTATTATGACACAGTTGACGCTAAAAACATGACTAAACCACTAAGAACATCCCCATCTGCCCCTGTTCCGGCCCCGCCTGCACGCGGCCTGGCTGTGTTGGTTTTCCTCCTAATTGGTGGCTTTTTCTTCCTGTACTATGGCGACCGCTGGCTGCGCACCGTCATGCTGTATCTCTCTCAGGCAGCCTGGGCACGAGAGCTGGTTAGCGTCGTGCCTCTGGCGCAGGATGTCGCGGCGCGTTTTGTGGCCGGTGAAGATATTGACGCTGCTATTACGACCAGTCGCAGCCTGAATAACCAGGGTATGCTCGTTACGCTCGATCTGCTGGGCGAGCATACGGAAAGCGCGGCTGATGCCTTTGCTGCCCGCGCCCAGATTTTGGACCTGCTGGATGAAATCCACAAGCAGGGTGTACAGGCCAATGTCTCGGTCAAGTTAAGTCAGCTTGGCGTCAACATAGACCCCACTCTGGCTCTGGACAATATGCGCCACCTGCTTAAGCGAGCAGCGGAATATGGTAACCGCATTCGTATTGACATGGAAGACAGCAGCCTGACCGATACCACCCTTCAAATCTACCGTACGCTGCGTGATAAAGAGGGATTTAACAACGTAGGCGTTGTGATCCAGAGCTACCTTTACCGCAGCGATGATGATTTGCGCCAGTTGATTCAGGAAGGTGCCTGGATACGTCTGTGCAAAGGTGCTTATGCCGAACCACCCCACCTTGCTTATCCGGATAAGGCGGAGACAGACCGGAAATTTATCGAGCATATGCAGCTATTGCTGAGCGACGAAGCACGGCGCAACGGTGTCTATCTGGGCATGGCCACTCACGACGAGCGGGCCATTCGGGCCACTATTGATTATGCTCGCGCCAACGATATTCCGTCTGACAGCTTTGAGTTTCAGCTACTGTATGGCATTCGCCGTGAATTGCAAGAGCAACTCGTGGCTGATGGCTACCGGGTGCGGGTGTACGTACCGTATGGTACAGCCTGGTACCCCTATTTTATGCGGCGGCTGGCAGAACGGCCGGCCAATCTCTGGTTCTTTATCAGCAATCTTGCCCGTTAGTTAACTGACAGTTGGCGGTTGACAGTTCGCAGTTGAAAGTTGTCAACGAAATGGGCTATCAGGAACTTTTTTATGCCTCACATTGAACAATCTGACAAAATTGCCGGGGTGCAGCTTGTGCGACTGCGCTCTTTTGCCGACGAGCGCGGCCGTTTTATGGAGACGTTTCGTACGGAATGGTTTCCGCAGCGCAGTTGGGACATTATTCAAAGTAATCGCTCTGACAGCCGGGCGGGTACGCTGCGTGGTCTCCATTTTCATTTTGAGCAGGTAGATTACTGGTATGTGGTCAACGGCCGTTTGCGGGTCGGCATGGTTGATTTACGGCCGTCTTCCCCTACGTACCTGGCCACCCAGACCATCGACATGGGCCAGGATGACAACCATGGCCTCTTCATTCCCATCGGCGTGGCCCACGGCTTTGTGGCGCTGACCGACGTTACCCTGACTTACATCGTTGACAACTACTACAACGGTGGCCGCGACGAAAACGGCGTTTTGTGGAATGATTCTCAGATCAACCTTGACTGGGGCTTCACTGACCCCCTGATCTCCCCCCGTGACGCCGCCAATCCGCCCCTGAAAGCAATTTTAACTACGCTGGAACAACGATTTACGTAAACCTGAACCATAGACGCGATTCGTGCAAACAGTTTTTGACCATCACGTTTCACGCCCCGAACTTTATGACCACCAACCAACACAATCAACAGAACAATAACGAACCCAACCTTGTCCGCCAAAGCATCTGGCTCAGCATTCTGGCTGTGCTGGCGTACTTCGTCTGGCGGACCAGCCGGTACCTCAACCGGCTACTGCGCCAGCCCCGCCTGGTTTACGACCTGATCCGCGGCGATCACACCTCGCCAGATGAAATTAAAGCACAGGCGCTGCTTATCGCTACCGGCAATATTCGCAGCGGCATAGAAAAACGGCTGCTGACCAACGGCGAAGAAAAGTGGGTGCTGTGCGCCGGTATTCGCAACTTTCGCGAACCCTGGGCGCGTGATTTCGGCTTCGCCAGCTTTGGCCTACTCGACATGCAAGAAACAGAAGTAGTGCGCGACTGCCTGGAAGTTTTTTTGATCAACCAGCAGCCCAACGGCCACTTCCCAGTCAAAGTTCACTCGACCAACGTTGTGGACCGCTACCTGCATTCACTGTTGGGTAAGCAACAGCCAAACTTCATCCCCATTCGACCCAAATACATTACGGCCCACAATACGATTTCACTCGACGGCAATGGCCTGCTGGTAGTAGCCGCGCTCCACTACATTGAAACGACCGCTGACCGTGACTTTTTGCGCCGCTATTGGGTCAACCTGACACGGGGCGTCACCTGGATGGAGGAAACGGCCGGGTTGGCGGACGGGCTTCTACGACAGGGACCCTATACCGATTGGGCTGACAGCATTGCGCGCACCGGTCGCATCTTGTACACCAATGTCATTTATTGGAAAGCGTTGTCTCAGTTGGCCGAAGCGGCCGGCCGTTATGGGCAGGCCCTTGATCAGGAAATCTTTAGTGAAAAAGCGGCACAAGTAGCCCAGGCTATTAACAACCACTTCTGGCGGGATGATCTGGGCTACTACGTCACCAGCCGCCGCTTTAATACCATTCTAAGTAGTCCGGGTAATCTTATGGCCATAGCCTGGGGACTGGCCACGCCAGAACAGGCCCATTCCATTTTGGACAAAATGGCCGAGATGAAGATGGCCTCACCCATCCCTACCCAGGTGACCAACGAAGCCTATCCCAGTGAATACATTGGCATCGAAAATCGGCTGGCGGGCATCAGACAGTACCATACCCACGCTGCCTGGCTATGGATTGGCGGCTGGCATGTGGTCGCCCTCACCAAAATGGGCCGTATGGAAGAGGCAGAGGCAGTCTTGCAGCGCATCTGCCAGGCCATTATACATGATGGCGTGGTACACGAAGTTTACGACCAAAATGGTGACTATCTGTCCACTTTCTGGTATACATCCGAAGCACCATTAACCTGGAGCGCAGCAATGGTCGTTCATGCCCACCACGTTCTAACCCATGCCGCGCCAGATAGAGATAGAGTGTGGAGATAGAGTGTAGAGATAGAGTGTAGAGATAGAGTGTAGAGATAGAGTGTAGAGATAGAGTGTAGAGATAGAGTGTAGAGATAGAGTGTAGAGATAGA
>SLGK01000050.1 GCA_007123775.1 Anaerolineae bacterium
AGCGGTTGACGGGGCGGGAGGGGGAGAACAACGGCCGTATTCTCATGGCCACCGTCAAAGGGGACGTTCACGACATCGGCAAGAATATCGTGGGCGTGGTGTTGCAGTGCAACGGCTACGAGGTCATCGATCTGGGTGTGATGGTCCCGGCCGAAAAGATTTTGCAGGCCGCCCGTGAGCAGCAAGTAGACATCATCGGCCTGAGCGGGCTAATTACCCCCTCGCTGGAAGAGATGCGCCACGTGGCCGCCGAGATGGAGCGGCAGAATTTTGATCTGCCCCTGCTCATTGGCGGGGCTACCACGTCGAAGGTGCATACGGCCGTTAAAATCGAACCCAACTACAGCCGCGGCCCCGTCATTCACGTGGTGGACGCCTCGCGGGCAGTCGGCGTGGCCTCGGCCCTGCTCAGCCACAGCCAGGCCCCGGCCTACGTCCGCGAAATTCGGAACGAATACGAGGCCATCCGCACCACCCACGCCGGCCGTCGCTCACGTAAACAGTTGGCCCCCCTTGAGCAGGCCCGCGCCAACAAATTCCAGACCGACTGGACCCGGTACGTGCCGCCCGCACCCCATAAACCGGGCCTTCACCTCTTTGAGAACTATCCCCTGGCCGAACTGGTCCATTACATCGACTGGTCCCCCTTTTTCCACGCCTGGGAGCTGGCGGGCAAATTCCCCCAGATTTTGGACGACCCGGTGGTGGGGCAGACGGCCACCAATCTCTACCACGACGCCCAGGCCATGCTCAACTGCATCGTGCAGGAGCAGTGGCTGACGGCCAACGGCGTCATCGGCCTCTTCCCGGCCCAGGCGGTGGGGGATGATATTCTGGTGCTAAACGGCAGCCGTGAGCCGCTGACCACCATCCACTGTTTGCGCCAGCAGATGGAACGGCCGCCCGGCCGGCCCAATTTCAGCCTGGCCGACTTTATCGCCCCCCAAGAGAGTGGCGTTACAGATTATGTGGGATTGTTTGCTGTGACGGCCGGGTTGGGCATCGAGGAGCGGGTAGCGGCTTTTGAAGCCGACCACGACGACTACAACGCCATCCTACTCAAAGCGCTGGCCGACCGGCTGGCCGAAGCCTTTGCCGAGCGGCTGCACCAGCGGGTACGCCAGGAGTTTTGGGGCTACGCCGTGGATGAAAGCTGCGCCAATGAGGATTTGATTGCCGAACGCTACCGGGGTATTCGCCCCGCCCCCGGCTACCCGGCCTGTCCCGACCACAGTGAGAAGCCGGAACTGTTCCGCGTGCTAGACGCCCCTGGCCGGGCCGGTATTACCCTGACGGAAAGCTGCGCCATGCGGCCGGCGGCCTCGGTCAGCGGCTACTATTTCAGCCACCCGCAGAGCCAATATTTTGGCATCGGCCGTATTGACCGCGATCAGGTAGCCGATTATGCGGCGCGTAAAGGTTGGGACATAGAAACGGCCGAACGCTGGCTGGCGCCGGTGTTGGGGTATTGATGCAAGAAACCGAGTTTTTCGGAAAAACTCGGTTTCTTGACAGTTGGAGGCTTAGCCATGCGAAAAGAGAAGATTGTGTCAGGCCATTACTACCACATTTACAATCGTGGCGTGAATTATCAGCCAATCTTTTTCGGTCGTGGCAATTACATCTTCTTCTTGCAACGGCTGCGAGAATATCTCTTGGGAGAGGATAGAAAATTGGGTGAAGACAGAGACAGAAACCGAGTTTTGTTAAAAACTTGGTTTCTCAGTCGGCTGACGCCCAACAAACCTATGCTGAATATGTGTGTGGCGAAGCCGATCCCCGTGCTGGCTTAACGGCCGATTTGTTATTTGATTGAGCGCAACTTCAGAAACCGAGTTTTTAGGAAAAACTCGGTTTCTAGGGCAACTGGTAGCTTAACACCCGGCCGTGGTTGTCGATCATCCCGGCCCAGTCAGAGCCGCCGATGACGTAGAGGGTGTCCTCGTAGGCTATCATGGGCATCCCGTGCAGACCGACGGGCAGGTCGGGGCCGGCCGTCCACTGTTCTGTCGCCGGATCGTAGATTTCGACGCTGGTCAGCGCCGTCCGCTCCCCGGTCAGGAGTTCGCCACCGGCGACGTAGACACGGCCCCCAGCCACCGCCGCACCAAACCCACCCCGCGCTACCGACATGGGCGGACCAAAACGCCAGGTGGCGGTCGCCGGATCGTAGATCTCCACCGAGGTCAGCTCCCCCACGCCGGCCCAACGGCCGGCCAGGGCCACAATTTCGCCATCTAAAACGACAGCGGCCGTATGCTCCCGCGACTCCTGTAGCGAGGCCAGCACCGTCCAGGCGTCGGCTGCCGGGTCATAGCGGAGGAGCGCATCGGTGCCGCCGGTTCCGCCTACCAGGTAGATATAGTCATCCAGCGAAACGGCCGCACCCGCCAGGCGTGGTTCGGGCAGGGGAGCCACGGCCGTCCATTCATCTATGGCCGAGTCATAGCGCCAGGCGTTGTTGGTGGCCCCAAAAGAGAGACCGCGCCCGCCGCCAAAGGCATAGACAAAGCCATCATGGGCCACCGTCATTAGGTGATGGCGGCCTTCCGGCAGTGGGGCTAACTCCTGCCAGTGGTCGGCGGCCGGATCGTAGGCAGCAAAGTCAGACTGACCACCAAAGCCGCCGGGCACGTAAATCAGCCCATCCAGCAGCGCGGCCGGCATTTCCGAACGGGCGCTGGGCATGGTCGCTCCGCTTTCCCAGAACGGGTCATCAATGGGGGGCGACGGCCGTAACCACCAATAGCCCACCAGCAGCAGCGGAACCAGGAAGAGAACCAAAACAATAAAAGGCCACCTGGGGTAGCGTTTAGATGGTTTTTTGTTATTCATCGGTATTCTTACTCCTCGACACGTAGATCGGGGTAGACAAATTTATCATCAACCGGCGCACCCGCCCTATCCAGCACGGGCAAGCGGCGCAGATCGGCCAGCAAATACCAGCCCACGTACAGCCGGTAGCGGCCGGCCGGCATGTCGCCATCGAGCCACAACTGGTGGGGGTCACGCACCGTTGCGCCGGGCGACCATTGGCTGGTGGGGAAGGTTCCCTGGCGTGGCCAGGCGTCAATCTGCCCCACGATGCGTTCCTGGTCATCGAGTACCTGGACAAAGACGGTGTAATCCTGGTTCATAGGGGCCAATCCCTGCCAGTGCAGAACCAGGTTCAATTGGCCACCCGGTATCAGCGTAGCCGGTTCCAGTTCGATGTCGAGCAGGGCGATCTGATCGTTGAAGTTGACGGCCCCCTCTGGCAAAGGTACGCCACTGACCTCGACCTGGCCCAGAACGCAGAAATGGCTGGCGGGACGCAGCCAGCCGCAATAAGCAGCCTGGCCGGGATAATAGGCAGAGAGGGTGAAACGGCCGTTTTTCGCCCCTACCTCGATCTCCTGCGCCAGCACAAAGGGGAGGGTTTCGGCCGTTTCCGCTTCGGGTGCGGCGGGTGCGAACGGCTGGTCGGCCAGCGTAAAGACCAGATCATCTTCGGCCAGATTGCCCGGCCCGTAGCCGCTGACGGTTAAGGGTAAGGGGGTCAACGGCCGTACCTGCCACGGCATCTCTAACCCATTCAGATAAACGGGGCCAAGCTGTGCCCGCAGCGGCTGGGCCAGTTGGCGCGGCGGCGTAGGCGACAATACAAACTCGGTAACAGTTTGCCACTCCAGGTCGGCGACGGCCGTGAAGGCCGGGGCTACCGCCACCTGTACCGCCACCGGCCGCGGCTGCGGACTGACCGGCTGGGGCAGCAGGTGGTAATCGACGACAATTTCGGTTCCTTTCCAGGCGTTGGCCGGGTACATGTTGTCTACCGGATATTGGCCAGTGGCCGGCAGGGGCGGGCTGGTATAGCCGTCACTCTGCCAGCGGATGTAGACATGGTGGGGAGCCGGATTGTCGCTGAGGGCCTGCCAGTAGAGGGTAACGGCCGTTGCCTGCTCATCAACCGAGGCAGTGGGTTCAATCTCATAACCAACCAGGGCCACATCGTTGAACGTAAGGCTGGCTGGGGTGGCGGTGGGCGGAACGGCCGTTTTGGCTTCTGTTCCCACTTCCACCAGCGGGCCTACCGAGCGCAAATGGTAGCTGCCTTGCAAACCGGGCAGGTAGCGGGCCAGATAGACGGTCTGCCCGGTGGACAGGCGGGCGGTCAATTCCTGCCGGTAGGCGGCCTCGTCGGGCAGGACCATGATGTTCAGGTCAGGGCGTACTCCTTCCGCCTGCTGCAAATAGTAGAGGGGAGCAATCTTTTCGCTGTCGGCCAGAATGGCCGCCTTTGTGGCCAACGGATAAGCCAGAACGCCGTTCCCCCAGCCCAGTAGCCCGTCGTCGCCCGACTGGTCCACGCG
The DNA here is from genome assembly GCA_007123775.1 of Anaerolineae bacterium. Lineage (GTDB taxonomy): Bacteria > Chloroflexota > Anaerolineae > Promineifilales > Promineifilaceae > SLGK01. Next base: position 4,353 of record SLGK01000050.1, read on the forward strand.
AGGCCAGTTGTCTACGGTGAGAAGGAGGGTGGGAATAACGGCCGTGACCATCAGCCCTACCCTTAATGCTTGCCGCACTGCTGCCGGCCGGTTGGCGCTCACCCAGTCGGCCAGGGCCAGCAGCGCCGCCAGTCCCGCCGCCCAAAACAGCCCCACCATCAGTTGGGCCGGCAGAATAAAAACGTCCAGGTCCGGCACGTAATAGTTGAGTGAGTAAAAGGTGTAGCCCAGCCAGAGGGTAAACAAAATCAGCGTCACCCGCCACGATTTCCGGAGCAGAAAGATGAAGCCGACCAGCGCCAGCAGCAGATTCAAATCGCCCCAGTTCTGGCGAAACAGTTGGGCAATCACTTCGTAGCGGGTAGGATCGTCCAGCCAGGCCCGCCATTGCAGCGCATCCTGAAAACGGCCGCCGGTGGTCCAATCCACAAAGCGGGCCAGACCCATCGGCTCGTCGTGGATCATCCACCAGCGAATGGGCAAGTAGGCATAAAGGGTCAGCGGCAGCAAAAAGGCCCCGGCCAGCTTGAGCCAGTAGCGCCAATCGGCCAATGGCAAGACCAGCGTGCCACTGCGCTGCCATTCGGCATACAACAAAAGCAAGACGCCAATTCCGGCCGGCGGCAGCAGGAAGAGGGTGGTCAGATGGTTGGTCAGGCCCAGACCGATGGTGAAGGCTAAGACAATGGTAATATTGGCGTATTGCGTAGTGCGTATTGCGTAGTTAGTGGCTTTTTTCTCCGCTTTTCTCTCTGTGAATCTACTTCGGCTACGCTCAGCACAAGCCTGCGACTCCTCCGCGTAACTCCGCGTTACATCTTTTTTCCCCAAACCAATAAGGCGCAGCGTCAGCCAGAGGGCCACGGCGACGAAGATGGCGTGCAGGGTGTAGACTTCGGCTTCGATGGCTTCGCGCCAGAAGGTGGGGGTGAGGCCAATGAGTGTGACGCCGAGCAGGGCGGGCAACGGCCGTTTCACAATCCAATACGCGCTCACAAACAGCAGACTCAGGGCCGCCAACCCGTACAGGGTGGCCGCAAAATTGAGCCGCCAGGCGACGCTGCTGATAGGTAGGTAGCTAAACAGCTTACCCAGCAGTAAAAAAAGGGGGTAGCCGGTAGGGTGGGCAATGCCCAACTGGGGGGTTACCACCTGAAACTCAAAGGTGTCGGCCCGGCCTACGGCGTGGGAAACGGTGAGCAGGTAGATGGGCAGCAGAGCGATTATGAGCAGCAGCGGCCCCCAGCGCCGCCAGTTGCGCTCTGACTTGTTGAACGATTTTGAAAATCGTTCACCATTTTGCGCCGAACCTGTGTTGGTCAGCAGACAAACGGCCGTTAACCAGACCGACGCCGCCAAAATAACGGCCGTTCTGGTCGGGTTCAAATCAGAGGGCAGCAAGGCCACCAGATTCAGCAGCAGCGGCAGCAGGGGCAGCAATGGTCCGGCCAGTCGTAGCCAGAGCCAGCGGGCCAGGATGGAGAAGAGAGTAACAAAAATAAGGGCGGGTAACGGCCGTCCGATCCAGGCCAGCGTGGGAAAAAATAGTTCAAAGAGCAGCCGGTTGACCGCCAGGCCGACCACCAGGCCCACCAGCAGCAAAAACAAACCGGTAAGCAGGGGGAAGCTGCCACGCTTTTCTACTAAACCCATAATCGTGTCAGGTCCTACGGCTGAAGATAAACCAGCCCCTCTGGCCCGCCGACGATGGCCTGGGTGGCAATGCCCAGAAAGAGACCGTGTTCCACCACGCCGCTGCGGGCACGTAGGGCCTGGTCCAGAGCGGGCGCGTCGCTGATCGCCTCGAAATAGCAGTCGAGGATGATGTTGCCTTCATCGGTTTGGAAGAGGTCGCCCTTGTGCTGGCGGGGGATGACTCGTGCCCCCAGCGACTTGAGATACGCGGCCACTGGCGTCTGGGCAAAGGGGATCACCTCAACCGGTACAGGCGCACGTTCACCTAAGCGGCCGACCCGTTTGGTATAGTCTCCCACAATGATGACCTGTTTGGAAGCCAGAGCCACTATTTTTTCGCGCAGCAAAGCGCCGCCCAATCCTTTTATCAGGTTCAAAGCGGGATCAATCTCATCGGCACCGTCGATGGTGACGTCAACGGTGGGGTGCTGGTTGAGACCGCTTAACGGGATTTGCCAGGCGCGGGCTTCATGGGCGGTCGCTTCAGAGGTGGCAATGGCTATGATGTCGGTCAGTTGGCCTTCTTGTAGCAAGCGGCCCAGGGCACGAATGGCGTGAACGGCCGTGCTGCCCGTCCCTAAGCCCACGACCATACCTGATTCAACAGCACCAACGGCCGCTTCCGCCGCTGCTTGCTTATAAGTGTCCAGCATGTTTACATCGTTCATCGTATTTTACTTTCTCACGTCTACCAGTTGTATTGTATCGAGTGCGCTGCGTGCAACCCGTCTATGCCGGTACGGAGCAGATGTTTCACATTCATTTGGTGTTCACGACTGCACAGGTTGCAGGTCCGTCAATGTCTTTAAGCGCGACCATAGACGCAGCAGTTCGGCCACGCTCCAGGCCTGGGCAATGCAGCCCCGCGGCAGGAAGGGGGCATCGCCGTCAAAAATCTCGCTGATGCTGCCCAGGCCGTGGTCGCTGAGATGGTGCAGCAAGGGGTATAAATAGGTGCGGGCCTGCTGGGGGTTATTGTACACACGCAAATGGGCGGCCACAAAGGGTCCGATCAGCCAGCCCCAAACAGTCCCCTGATGATAAGCCCCATCCCGCTTGCGCCGGTCGCCCACGTATTGGCCGATGTAGTCGTTGTCGTCGGGGGATAAGCTGCGTAAGCCGTGGGCCGTCAACAAATGGCGGGCGCAGGCATCCACGATAGAGCGCTGCTGTTCGGGATTGAGCGGGCTGTAGGGTAGCGAAATAGCTAAGAGTTGGTTGGGGCGTAAACGGCCGTCTTTGCCTTCCGGACCATCGATCACGTCATAACAGTAGCCCATGCGCTCATTCAAGAAACGGCCAAAACCCATCTGCACCTTGTCGGCCAGTGTGGCGTAAGGGGCGCCCTCATCATACAGATGGTCGGCCAGACTAGCCATGATGCGTAAAGCGTTATACCAGAGGGCGTTAATCTCTACCGGCTTGCCAATCCGCGGCGTCACGACCCACTCATCCACTTTAGCATCCATCCAGGTCAACTGCATCCCCTCTTCGCCGGCGAAAAGCAGACCGTCGCTGTCATCCATGCCAATCTGATAGCGTGTGCCTCTCTGATACCAATCAATGATTTCTACCAGCCGCGGGAACAGGTCACGTACCAGGTTGCCGTCGCCAGTGGCCTCATGATAGGCTCGTACCGCCTCAAAATACCAGAGTGAGGCATCGACCGTATTGTATTCGGGTGTTTCGCCAGCGTCAGGGAAGCGATTAGGCAACATGCCCCGGTCGATGTAGTGGGCAAAGGTACGCAGGATGCTGGCGGCCACTTCCGGCCGGCCGGTGGGCAGCGTTAGACCGGGTAGGGCAATCATCGTATCACGTCCCCAGTCGCTAAACCAGGGATAACCGGCGATGATGGAACGGCCGTCTTCGTCAATGGGAGTTGGCCGTTTTACGATAAACTGGTCGGCCGCCAGTACCAACTGCTGGACAGCGTCGGCCAGCGGCTTGTTGCGCGTAACGTGCCCGGCCTCAATGCCGCCCATGGCCCGGTTGAGCAAAGTTTGCTCATACTCCATTCGTTCCTGGTAAGCCGCGTCCCCATCCAGGTTGGGGTCTGGCTCGGTACTGGCCACCAGCGTCAGCGTATCGCCCGGCTCTAGCGTAGCCCGAATTAGAGCTGCGTACACATGATCCTCATCCACGTCATTTTGCCCGCGCTCCTCCTCCAGCTTGAGGTGAAAATCTTCATACCAGTCAGCCTGGGGCGTCACAGAAGCGCCCGGCGCAAAAAAGTAGAAGGGACTACCAGCTTCGTCATCTATTTGCAGACGCAGCCCGTTGGTTATGGGTTCGGTGAGCAGGTCCCAATCGTTAACGATAGTGGTGGCGTGGTAATCACGATAGTTGGCAAACAGCTTGGCTTCCAGGCCCAAAGGACCGGTGGCGCGGGTCAGTTTATATTGGATATAGGTGGTATTGGCCCCCGGCTGCATCCAGATACGTTTTTCTAGCAGGGCATTGGCGCAGGCATAGGTCCAGACAGGGGTTGTGCCTTCCAAATGAAACCGGTTGAGATGATGGTAGCCGTCTGGCTCGACCACCCCACTGCCCCAACGGTTGGCGTGGAGAGGATAGAAACGGCCGCTTCCGGGATAGATGCCGTCATATTCAACTGTTTCATCAATCTTGGCTAGCAACAGGGTCCGACCCAGCGGCGGATTGAGCGCCGCCAGTAGCAGTCCGTGATAGCGCCGCGTTAACAGGCCGGCCACCGTGCCGGAGGCAAAGCCGCCGATGCCGTTTGTCACCAGCCATTCGCGCCGTTCGGCCGTTTTCAAATCACCACATAATTCACGCCCAAAATCTAAAACCATTACAACTATCTCCTTGTTGGAAAAGCAGTTACGCGGAGTTTCGCGGAGGACACACAGAGATTCCCGGAGAAAAGCAGAGAAAAAATTCTATATGGTCCTCAGCGTATCGCCACGTTCCGAAAGATGTGGCTCATGGTGCAGTTCGCAGGTAATATAGTCAGTAACTATCAGGTGTGACGCACTTTGGAAGTGCGTCACACCGCTAATAGTCAACTATAAACCGACTTGTGATTTTTCACCAACAAAAGGTACAGACCTGACCGGTTTCCGAAACCGGTCAGGTCTCGCCTCCCCACCTGATTAACGGAGGCCTTTATGCCCCAGATAATGCCTGAACCGGGAACGGTCGCACACGTCCAGCTTGTCATCGAGCGGCTACGCCAGGTTCACCCCGACGCCCATTGCGAACTAAACTACGAGACGCCGTTGCAACTATTGGTGGCCGTCATCCTTTCCGCCCAATGCACCGACGTGCGCGTTAACAAAGTCACGCCCGCCCTCTTTGCCCGCTACCGGACGGCGGCCGACTTTGCCGGGGCCGACCGGTCCGAACTGGAAGAATTGATTCGCTCCACCGGCTTCTTCCGCCAAAAAGCTCGTTTTATCCAGGAGTGCTGCCACGGGCTGTTGCACACCTACGGTGGCGTCATTCCCGACAACATGGACGACCTGTTGACGCTGACCGGCGTGGCCCGCAAAACGGCCAACGTGGTTTTGGGTGAGATTTATGGTATTGCCGAGGGCATTACTGTCGATACCCACGTCAAGCGGATTGCGGGACGGCTGGGTTGGAGCAGCGGCAGCAGTCCGCAGAAGGTGGAGAAAGACTTGATGGAAATTATACCCAAAGAAAGCTGGATCGAAATTGCCCATCTGCTCATATTTCACGGCCGGCGTGTTTGCGATGCGCGCAAGCCCGACTGCCCAAACTGTACCTTGAATGACCTTTGTCCCTCGGCCAACATTTAAGCTGGGGAATGGTCCGCAGTTGGTCCGCAGTTGGTCGCGGACGCTGCGTATAGGACGATTCATGCGTGACTGGCTCAGCAAGCAGCAAGATTGCCTCATCATGCTGCTGCTTTTTTTCATACTATCCTCTGTTTACTATGCCACGACTTCTGGCCTGACCAGCAGCAATGATGGCAGCCATTATGCCCTGACCCGTGCCCTGGCGGAAAACGGCCGTTTTGCCATTGCGCCCTTTGACGCTTATGCCGAAGGCAATGACATCGCCGTCCGGGACGGCATTTTTTACAGCGACCGGCCGCCGGGCACGGCGCTGCTGGCCACCCTGTTTTATGGATTTGGCAGCCTGCTGCCTGAACCGTTTGCGACCCTGCCTTCTCGCCACGACGCCGACAACCCGCGCCTGCCCTATGTTATGCTGCTACCCGTGCTGGCCGGGGCAGTAACGGCCGTACTCCTCTACTGGTTTATGCGCCGCCTGCAAATTTCGGCCGCGGCGGCGCTGCTGGCTACCCTGATCTTTGGCCTGGGTACGCTGCAATGGAAATATAGCACCGTTCTGTTTTCTCACGCGCTGGCGACGCTGCTGGTGGTAGCCTGTGTCGTGCTTACCGATCGGTCTGCGGCCCACCATAATCGACACACGGCAATTGGCAGGCAGACTGTGGCGTTGGGCTTTTTGTTGGGCCTGGCGGTTTTGGTAGATTATGCCAATGGCCTGTTGGTTGGCCTGGTGGCGCTGTGGCTGCTGGGGGCCGAACTGGGTGTTTGGTGGCGCACGGGCGCAGCCATGCCGCGCCGCTGGTTGACCGTTTTTGGCGGGCTAGCGCTAGGCGGTCTGCTGCCCGCCCTCTTTCTCGCCTACTATAACCAGACCAACTTTGGCAGCCCTTTTACCCTATCCTACGCCTATGCGATCAACTATCCCTGGGCTGGCGAATTCAGTACGACGTTCAGTTTTCCGCTGGTGCCAGGGCTGCAAGCCATGCTCTGGTGGGGGGAGGGGGCCGGCTGGTGTGAGGGTCCTTGTTTTAATCAAGGCCTGTTCTTGCTTTCACCCGTGCTGTTGTTGGCTATACCCGGCCTATACTGGTACGGCCGTGCTGCTCCCAAGACCGCGCTGTGGACAACGGCCGTTTTTCTCATCTTCCTGCTCCTCTTTGCCCGTCACCAGACCTTTCACGGGTTTACAGGAGACGGCCGTTATCTGGTTCCCTTTATTGGCCTGCTTATCCCCCCACTTGGCTTTAGCCTGGAATGGTTACTGCGCCACCAGGCCCGGCTCTGGCTAACGGTAGGCCTACTCCCGGTTTATGGCCTGTTCTTTCTTTCCTTGCGCAATATGCTGCTCCACATCGGCTTCTCCTACAATTATAACTTGCAACTCGATCAGCTTGAGCCCCTGGTAGCTCATCCACGCAATTGGGCCTATATTGGGCGTGAAATCTTCCCCAATCTGGCCAATTTACCGCTGTTATGGCTGGTTGTTGGCTGTGGGTTACTTGGTGCCTGGGCTGGCGGCCGACTTTATCAGGCTGTCACAAAACGCGGCCCATAAACTGAGTTTCGTGCTGGCTTAGCCTTAGACCCATTTATGGCCCCGCGACCTACCCTCTCATCTATAGCTCAGATATACCTGCCTAAAACCCCACAATTTGCCAGAAAAGTTGGTTCGAGGTATCAATTGCCACAATTTGCGAAACACTGGCGGCTTCGCTATCAGACGAATTGACCGCTCGGAGGAAGGATACATGAAAGTACGACACATTTTGATGTTTGGCCTTATGGCTTTGCTTCTAGCAGCCATAGGCCACCTGAAAACAGAAACGGCCGTTGCCCAAACCGGCCCCAACCTGCTGGTCAACCCCGGTTTTGAAGAGGGCCATTACAACCAGGACGGCATCGCTGAAATCACCGTTCCTGTCGGCTGGCGTCTTTACTGGCTGGATGGGGTAGAATTTGCCGGGTCTAATGGCGTTGCTTTTCGGCCCGAAAGCGTTGTATGGAATATCTCCGGCGCGCCCCCACACGAGCGCGAGCTTTTCTGGCGTGACGGTATTTATACCCTGAAAGTATTCAAAAGCTGGGCACCTATGTACGCTACCCTGGCCCAAGATGTGACCGGTCTGGAAGTCGGCCGTCGTTACCAACTGGCCGTGCCCATCTATATCGACATAATTGCCGATTATGTTGACGGGCAAAAAGTCGCTCCTGAGAAGCTCGACTCTGGCATGGTGCGGCTGGGAGCCAGCCCGGTCGGTGCCGCCTGGCGTGATGGCAATGCTATCAACTATAGCGGGTGGTGGACGGCCGAAACCATCTCCCCCTTCTACCAGGCCTACCCGGTCTTTGTTCACGAATTCACCGCTACCAATGACACCATGACTGTGTGGATCGAATTTGCATCCAAAGACCCATATCCCAACAATGGCTTCTTCCTGGATGGTCTGTCACTGCGGGCTTTGGATACAGCCGCTGCCCCGCCGCCACCGCCACCACCGCCCCCACCAGCAGGTGACGGCCAACCACAGCAGCCCGCTGCCCCAGCCGTACCCCTGCCGCCAGTGCCCACCATTGAGCCGCGTGCCGATGGGTCCATCGTTCATGCTGTTCAGGCAGGTGATACCCTGTGGGGCCTGGCTATCCGCTATGCCAGCACGCTGGATATGACAGCTGAGCAAGCCCTGGATCACATCAACAGCCTCAATAATTCACCCGCTTTTTTGACTGTTGGCCAGGAGTTGCTAATCATGCCTGCCGGTAGCGTAGCAGAAGAGCCACAAGAGGATGAAGAGGCAGAAGATGACAATGGGGTAGATGAGGTCGAAGAAGA
>SLGK01000125.1 GCA_007123775.1 Anaerolineae bacterium
CTGTGGGCACAGGGCAAGCATCCCTGCTTGACTGTGAGTGTAGGTCAGGCATCCCTGCTTGACTGTGAATGTAGGTCAGGCATCCCTGCTTGACTGTGAATGTAGGTCAGGCATCCCTGCTTGACTGTGAATGTAGGTCAAGCATCCCTGCTTGACCACGCAAATAGGGATGTTTGCGCTACAAGACCGAATTGCTTTCGAGGGCTATACGCAAAAGATAAGGAAAAGTTCCTTTCAGGGCAAAACCGGGTGCTGCATGGCTACCAGAACCAGGTAGCCCAGGTAAGCGGCATAGCAAAACAGCAAGAAACCCCCTTCCCAACGAGAGACGTTGCTTTTGGTCAGAAAGATGGGCAGACAGAGCAGAGCAACGGCCGTCATCACCGGAATGTCTAACCGCAGCGCCTGCTCCGAAACGGCCAGGCCGCCAGGCGTGATCAGGCCGGTAATGCCCAAGACCGTCAGCAGGTTAAACAGGTTGCTGCCCACCACGTTACCCACCGCTATGTCCCGCTCCCCGCGCAGGCTGGCTACAATGGAGGTCGCCAATTCCGGCAGCGATGTGCCTATAGCCACAATCGTCAAGCCAATTATCAGTTGACTGACCCCCAGATGCTCGGCTACGGTAACGGCCGCATCCACCAGCCAATCGGCCCCCAGCACCAGCAAAATCAGCCCACCGGCTACCAGCAGCAGGTTCAGGCCAATCTGCCGGCCGTCGAGCGCGGGCGCCGGGTCGTTCCCGTCGGCCTGCCCTTCGCGGCGGCTCTTGAAGACGGAAAAGATGGTGTAGCCTACCACCAGCAATAAGAGAAGCAGGCTTTCCGGTTGAGATAAACGGCCGTTGCCCACCAACCACCAAAACAGCAGGCTGACCCCCACCATAAAAGGCACATCCAGCCGGGCCAACTGGCGCGACACCAGCAGCGGCGCGGCCAATGCCGAGCAGCCCAAAATCAGCAGCACGTTGGCGATGTTACTGCCCACCACGTTACCCAGGGCCACGTCCGCCTGCCCCGCCAGGCTGGACTGTACGCTCACCGCCAGTTCGGGTGAGCTGGTGCCGAAGGCGACCACCGTCAGTCCCACCACCAGCGGCGAAATGCCCACCGCCAGCGCCAGTCGGGACGCACCCCTGACCAAAATTTCGGCCCCCGCAATCAACAAAACCAATCCGGCCGCAAAGAAAAAAATCGTCAACCCACTCATCGGCTCAAAGTATACCCTATTGACAAACAAAGAGACATTTGTTATATTTAGTGTAATTATTACACTAATAGCAAGGAGCAATTAACCATGTTCGGTATTCACTATCTTAAGACGGGTCCAACCCATTACGTTATTCATTATTACAACGGCCGTATTCGCCGATCCGGCCCTGGGTTATCCTTCTTCTACTACAAGCCCGCCTCCGCCATTGTCGTGGTGCCGGTAGGCAGCGCCGATGCCCCTTTTATTTTCAACGAGACAACGGCCGATTTTCAACCGATCACCGTCCAGGGGCAGCTAACCTACCGCGTCACCGACCCGGAACTGGTGGCCGCCCTGCTCGACTTTTCTATCACCACCAGCGTAGACCAGTATGCCACCGATGATCCCGATAAGCTGGCGCAGCGGTTGGTCAATCTGACCCAGGTGTTGGCCAGAGCCGAGGTCCAGCGCCGTGCTTTGCGTGACGCGCTGCGGGCCTCTGACGAAATCGCCCACAGCCTGCTCACCAGCCTGCAACAGAGCGAGGCCCTGACCGCGCTGGGGGTGGAGGTAATTACCGTCTCTATTCTGGCCATCAAACCGGCCCCGGAAACGGCCCGCGCCCTGGAAGCGGAAGCCCGCGAAGCGCTGCTGCGTCAGGCTGATCTGGCTATCTACGACCGGCGCAATTCGGCCGTAGAGCAGGAGCGGCGCATCAAAGAGAATGAGCTAAACACGGAAATCGCCGTCGCCGAAAAGGAGCGGGAGATTCGGGAAACGAAGGCGAAAGCCAATCTGGCAATTGAGGTCAAGGAGCAGGAGCTGCGCGAGGCGAAGCTGGCTGGTCAGATCAAGCTGGAAGAGGAGCGGAAGCAGATGGTAGCGGCCCGCATCGAAAATGCCCGCGCCGAAGCGGATGCCCAATCTTACGCGGTGGAAGCCGCCCTGCGCCCCTTGCAAGAGCTAGACGAGACGACGCTGCAACTGCTCACCATGCAAACGGCCGATCCGCGTCTGATGGTCAGCCTGGCTATGAAGGAAATCGCCAAAAATGCGGCCAAGATCGGCCATCTGAACATCTCGCCGGATTTGTTGGAGTCGTTGCTGCAAAAGCAATAGAACGTAGTGCGTAGTGCGTAATGCGTAGCGGCCTAACACTACGCACTACGCACTACGCCCCCATGCTATGAACACTCAATTTGAAAAAATCATCCTGGTCACGCGCCAGACGCGGTTGGAGGAACTGATTGCCCGCTTTAATACGAAGGCGCAGGCTCGCTTTTATATTGAGCATAGTGGCGGCAATTTTGCCTTGTTTGAACGGGAGCATGAGGTGTATGAAACGGCCGTTTCTCATTTGCGCCGCCAGTTACAATCACTCACCCGCTTTCAGCTAATCGAGCGCCAATTCCTGCCCAACTTCCTCTTTAGCCAGAGCGATCTGGTGGTGACGATAGGCATTGACGGGCTGGTGGTCAACACGGCCAAATACCTGGACGGCCAGCCCCTCATCGCCGTCAACCCCGACCCGCAGCATATTGATGGTGTGATGCTCCCCTTCACCGTGCAAAATGCCCCGGCCATTGTCCGTAAAGCACTGCAAGGGGAACTAACAGTACGCCCCATCAGTATGGCCGAAGCGCGGCTGAATGATGGTCAATCGCTGCTGGCTTTCAACGATCTGTTTATCGGCCGGCATGACCATATCTCCGCCCGCTACCGGCTGCGCTTCCAGGCCCAGGCCGAAACCCACTCCTCCAGCGGCGTCATTGTCTCCACCGGCGCCGGCTCAACCGGCTGGCTGAGCAGCCTGTTCAACATGGCTAACGGCATCGTCAACACCTTCGCCGATAAGCCACAACCCCTCAAGCAGCCGCCGCTCCCCTGGGAAGCGGAAAAGCTGCTCTTTGTGGTGCGCGAACCCTTTGTCAGCCAGACCTCGGCGGCCGGGATTGTCTGCGGGGCTATTACGGCCGAATCTCCCTTACACCTGGAATCAACCATGCCCGACGGCGGCGTTATTTTTAGCGATGGGGTAACGGCCGATTTTCTCAACTTCAACGCCGGCACCAGCGCCACCATCAGCCTGGCCCGGCGCAAAACAAATCTGGTGGTAGGTGAATAGGTTGGGGGTTGGGAATTCGAAGCAGTATGACCAAAAATAGAGAGATGTGAGAGCAAGACAGGGGGTTGGCAAAGAAAACGGCTATCAGACACACCCAACAAACGAAGCAAAACGAGACCTACAAGTCCTA
>SLGK01000239.1 GCA_007123775.1 Anaerolineae bacterium
CACCCAAACCGCATCATCCCCGTCACAGCCGCCCAACACGTCTACAATGTAATCCAGCCAATCCTGGTCGTTGACCCAGGCGGTGGCGCTGGCCGGGTCCAGTTCGACCTGACCGGATGGCACATCCCGATTGCCCACGGCTGCCGGAAAGATATAGTAGCGGCCCCCGGGAATGGGCAGGCGCAGCTTCTCGATACGATTGCCCAGCCGGTTGAGATGCTGTTTGGCCACCGCCTTGACCGTGCCGGCGAACCACATCAGGTCGCCACCGCTGGCCAGGTATTCGCCCAGATGCCAGGTGGCCAGACTGTCGCTGCGACTGGCGGTCAGGCTGTCGCCCAACCCGGTTGGGGCCACGTCCACTTCATAGAGCCGCCCCAGGATGCCCCCTAAACGGCCACCCGCGATCCCCCGCAGGAACATCTCGCTTTCCATCTGCGCCCAGGCCAGCAGTTGTTCCGGCTGAAAGAAGGGGTACAAATTAATGAGGCTCTGCACGTCCAGGCACATCTGGTCGTCACTGTGGACGGGGTGGAGGCCGATGAAGGTGCGACCATCGAGAGCCAGTTCTTGCTTGGCGCTGCCGGCCGGGAACATGAAGTCGACGGCGAGGTCATTGACGACATACACATGGCCTTTGTCCTGGCCATGCTGGTGCAGGGTGGTGACTTCAAAACGGTTGCTGTTGAGCAGTTCGTGCCGCTGCTGGTCGGTCAGCTCCAGGCCATCTGCAAGAGCTTGAATGAAACGGCCGCTAACTAAGCCGCTGCCGTCCCATAAACGCCCGTCGAGCAGCTCATTGTAGTCGATGGTGACTTCATCCTGGCTAAAAAAGCCGTAGTAGCGAAACGGCCGCATCACCCGGCTAATTCGCTTGGAGAGGACGTAGCCCCCTTTGGCCATGGAAAGGCGCAGGCCGCTGTCAGCCAGAAAGCTGGCCGTGTCCTGGCCGGGGATGAAGAGGTCCATCACCTTGTCGTCTTTGACCCAGCGTAACACCTGTCCTGAGTCCTTCGCTGGCTTGTTAGTCTGGAGGATGGCTTCCAGCGCAGCTTCGTCAGCAAACGTCCGGGCCACAATCTGCCACTCGGTGGCATCATTGGCTTGGGCGCATAAGAAGGGGTAGGCTAAGCCTCCACGATTATCGTCAAAACGGATGGTTGACATGGTTCTTTCTCCTATTTGGTTTGTATGAGGTTAAGTCGAGATTAAATTAAGTATGGCCGATCGGAAGTGGCTCCCCCCTGGCGGCTAAAACGGAATGGATGAACTATCATTCTTGCGGCGCGGCCAATAGGGTGGCACGTACCACGACCAGCCAAACGGCCGTATCTGCTCCGTACCCATAGCGACCGTGTAGAGTAGCCGCGCCTGCTGCCAGCGCCAGCCTCCCGTCTGCATACGGCAGGGATAGGGCAGGCAGAGGCCGATAGACCCATCCCGGTGGTCCAGCACAAAGCATTCGTTGACATACAGTAGGATAGGGCCGATCCGGCCGCTGTAGGCGTCTTCGTAGGCGTCGTGATGCTCGCTGTAGCCGCGTACCCAACGGCTAAACAGCAGGCGGTAAATCTGGGTGAATAGAAACAGGGCCAGTGATTGGCGCCAACGGGCAATTGATTGGGTAAACATGAAACACGCTCCTTATCGCTAAAAACAATCTAAACAAACTTCTACCTTCTTCCTTCTACCTTCTTCCTTCCAACTTGCCGTTCTCACGCAAGACCCGCACAGCCACGCCCCAGGCGTCGAGAGCCATGTCGCTACGGTGGGGCGTCCATTGGTTGGACCGGGCTGGTTGGTTGGCCTGACGGCCGTTATCGGGCAGATGCTTCTGGTTGGGGGACAGGTAAATCGCTTTTTGGGGATTGGGTTGGTTGGACATGGTGAAACCTCCTATGGGTTTGAATGGGGGTGAATAAATGGGGGAAATGGGGAAACGAAAAACGGCCGTTACCTGCTAACTGATTCAGCCAGTAACGGCCGTTGGACTACACAGAGGGGATTGGTCGAACTGGCTTAGCCGGGCTGGGCCTGCACCCAGGCCGCGGCCGCTGCTACAATATCCCCATGACAGGGACCCGGCTTACACCAGCAGACCAGCTTGGTTTTGGGGGTGATCGACCGCAGCACGGCCAGAACTGCTTCATCTCCGGCCTGAATCCGCTGCCACAGCCAGCGCCGATAGTGGGGTAGGGTGGCGCCCTGCTTACCACCAAAATCCTTGACCTTGAACGGATTGGCCAGTGGTGACTGAGGTAGACCGGCACGCGGATTGGCCCGGCCGATATAGAGCCACCGTGGCCCAAACGCCTGGTCTAACGCCTGCACCGAGCCATACTGCTTAAAGTTGACAACATCACATCTCTCACACATTGCTCCCTCCTTTGGGGTGAATTGGGGATATATAAACGCAAAAAAGGGCCGGTCCAGGCACAATGCCCGAACCGGCCCATTCTCACCCCGCTTACGGCCGACAGGCCGTCAGGGAGTTGGTTGTCCTTCTATGCTGCTCAGTTTGTAGTCAGTTTCTTATGTGCGTTCAGCCAACTTCAAAACGAAACGTCGCTTCCCCACCAGAATTTCGTTACCCCGGATAACAATGTCACTCAGCTCCCGATCTGGCGTAATTACCAGGTCATCATCATCGCCCATGTCGATAGACAAATTGACCGTCTCGCTCACCTTATCGGCCATCCGCTCTACCAGTAAGTCCAGGAAGATATCGGCCGGCATTTCACCATAGCCGGTTGCCGTCCGTTCAATGTGGCCCTCAATGAGGCTGTCAAATTCAGCTTCGCTCATCTCTGCAAACCGTTTCTTTGTCATGATGCTGCTCCCTGCAAACGCAAAATGCGTTCTTTCCATTCGGCATAATCTAAAGCAACCAACTCATGTATTCCCTGTGTTATTCTAACCGGGTTGGGGAACTGTGTCACTATCGTCGCCAACGTGCCGGCAACGGTATCGCCGTTGATTTCATCCCAGGCCAACGGCTGCAACATCACCGCTATTGTATGCGATTGCCCTTGTACGAACAGGCGCACGATGTAGAAATCATGTTGCAGCGGCGCGGCCACCTGGACAAAATACACCGATGTTTTGATGTCTCCGGCCATGCCGCTGACAATCAAGTCGCTGGGCGAATAGCGTGCCTGACGCTCCAACAAATCATGGGCCTGGAAGACAATACCGCTGTTATGCAGATCGCGGAATATCTCAACTTCAAAGGCGTAACCACGGGCAAAGGCACCCCACCAGTACAGTAGATAGCTTTGTAAAATGCGTGCGCCTGGTAAGGTGGCCTGCTGCCAGCCACGTCGCCGGCATTGGGCCACAATCTGGCGTGCATAGCCCGACCATAGGGAAGGGCTTTCTTGCTTTACATCATCCAGGGCCAACAATTCTCGAATATAATCGTCTGCCATTTGGCGATCTACGGCCCCAAGATACAGCGCACGAAACGTGTAGCGGCCTTCTGGCGTCACCAGCACAGCCTGATCCAACAAGTCATAGGCAGTAAAGGCAACTTGCCAGGCTCGCCGTCCGAGCAAGTTGCCCACCAGGTAATTGATAACTGCCCGTTCATCTTCGGCGGTGAAATCAGCCGGTAGTTGTATTTCCATTATAGTCATTGGCCTCGTTGTCTTTAGCCTTTACTTGTTTGCCGCTGCTAACCACTCATCCAGAAAATCCAAAACTGCCTGATACTGGTTCTGGCGGATATTCTTGTAACTGGTAACGCGAAAACGGCGATGTAGTTCGCTAAAGATGGCCTGGAACTGGTTTCTGCTACTGTCCTCTTCTGTAAGCATCATACCAACGGCCTTGACCTTTTGGGCTATATCAGATGCCTGTTCGTCGGTTATGGCCTCATGGGGAGAGATCTGCCGCTCAAGAGGGGCAAGCCGCTGCTCCAAAGATGAAATACGATGACCATGCTGGCCAACAACAATAGCAGCTTTGTCCAGGCGCTGCACAATACGTAATTGTTCCTCGGCCATCTGCATAATCGCTTGACCCATTTCGCGGATTTGCAGTAGAGCGGCCCGTGATTCAGGGCTGGTTGCCATCCAATCGTCCGTGACAGACGTAGCCGTATTAGTAAACGCAGCGGCCAGAACCCGGTAACATTCACGCTGATAGCGCAGCAAAGCTGGCCGAATGTCATCGCGCACCCGATTGGCACTAACACCAAAGAGCCACCCATTCAAAAAATCCAGGGGAAGGCAGATCATTTCCTGCGTACCACCGCCTATCCCGGGTGTGTTTGTAACAAACACACCCAAAATTTCTTCACCGAGAATAGGATCGCGACGAAGGCGTTGCAATTGGCTAGACCAGGCTAATCCTAGCTGCTCACAAATGGGACGGATCGGGACATAGATTGACTGGCGGCCGTCTACATCAACAAGCACGGCCGTAATTTCGTCATCATAAAAAACAACCGTTCTTTGTTCCAAGGGCTCTAAGGCGTTGCTCTCACTCATGATTTTTCCTTAATCTTCACTCAGTTGACCGAAATAGTTTGGGAGAATGGGCCGCTTTGCTCGTTAGCTGCGATCAGAGATGTCCACACTACACTTTGATTTCCCAAGGCTGATTATAACTCACGATGAAACCTGAATGTTAACAGAAAATACCACTCTGCCACAAACTTTGAGCCGCTTTTTGTAATCTAAACGCACCACCTCTTACTACGCCACCCCCCGATAATACGTCAGCAGTGCCTCCTTTGAATCCGGCGCAGCTTGTTTGGCTGCCAGGTAGCTCTGGAAGGTCTCGACCTCGATCTGGTTGCCCTGGTCAACGGCTGTTCCGTCTCCATACATGAAGCCCACAGGATCCACAACCGATTGGGCGTTAGCACGGCCGTTGCCGTTGGCGGCCGGTTGGGTATGGTCAGAAACGGCCGTTCCGTTTGCCACCGGCTGCGGCTTCTGCCCGTTACGACCGTTACCGTTGGGCATTGCCGTTGCCGCCAACTCGGCCTCACTCACTGTCGGTACCAGCAGGTAGGCCGGTGGCGCACCCACCAATTCTTGATGGGTCAGCATCCGCACCACGTCCCAGGCCCGCAGATAGGCCAGGACTGAGGCCGCCATTCGCTGCGCTTCGTACCGCTTGAAACTGACGTTAACGGCCGTGGTCGCCTGACCGGCCGGCATAATCGCGCCCGTGTCGGCCAGCTCACCCGGTCTGCCGTGGGCCTGGGTGACTCAAAAAGGCAGTTTATTCCCAGGTCTTAAATAGCAGCTTCCGCCGTTGTGGTGTCGTTGGTGAAAAACACGTGCGCTTTCGGTTTATGTACCAACGCCATCTTATGTTTGAACTTTTGTTGATCGATACCAAAGCGGCGACGCTTCCTAACATATTTCCACAATTGCGGACTGACTCGGACGATCTAATGACATTTGTCACTATTCTCATCTAAGACAACTGCGCCATACTTTATTGACTATAAACAGTATGTGAATTGCAGGCCCGTTGCTAACGGAAGTAGTGCCCCATATCCGCTAAGGGCAAAGAGGATTTTGGGCGTCGTGGAGATTGATAGCCTCGGCCAAATCCTTGGCTCGCTCCAGGTCTTGATGTGAAGCCGAGGGGTCAAGCAGAAGGTTTTCTGCTTCATATATCACCTGGTAGAAGGGTGTATCAGGAACGCCATCACCATTGGTATCAATCATCTCTACCCAACCGATGGTACCGTGTGCATAATTCAACCAGGCCGCCAGCAATTGGGCTTCTGCCCTGGCCCGCATTCCGGAGCCGGAATGCCACAAGACGGCACGCGCCTCGGCCAGGGTAGCCGCAGGCACCTGTTCTGAGAATATTGCCGAGGCAAAGTCAATCATTGTCAAATAAGCCAGCAGCGTCTCATTATCCACATGCTGGTGACCACGCCCGTGAAACTGTTGACGCCAGAAACCTTGGGACCGGGTACAGTCAGCATCGCCGGTGACCAGCTTCGGCAGGCTAGCCGTGTCAAAGCCACCATCGTCATCCTCTACGGTTAGGACGAGGGTGTACAAACCGGGGTCAAAGAAGGTCACGCTCACCATGTCGGTCGCCGTGAAGGGGAATACACCATGAGGACTGGGATAGGGATCTGGGCCAAACCCATCGTTGTAATAAATGTTAGTTATCGTGGTGTGGCCAAAATCCCAAATGAAAATCAGGTCATCGGAACCGGGGTCAGTGGCCGTAGCCTGGTGGCTTTGGGGCAAGCCAGCACGTCCTGTAAAGGCTAAACCACCGGCAAATTGTGTGGCATCGGCCGTATCGAGGGTTACGGTTGGCGGCAGGTTGAGAACGGTGACCAACAAAGTATCTGACCCGGAATCACCATCATTGTCGACTACTGTTATGGTCACGGTAAAAATGCCATCATCACCATAGGTGTAAGTAGCCGTCAGACTACCAGAACCTGCATTCTGCTCTACAACTACCGGTACCGGTGGCAAGCCGTCACCCCAGTCGACAACGGCCGTATGGGTATCCAGCAAGCCGGGGTCAGTGAAGCTGGCTGTTACCGTTACTGTCCCGCCTTCAGTGATCGTCTGGTCCGGTCCGGCATCTACGACCGGGGGCGCATTTAGCACCGTTGTTAGCAGGGTGTCACTACCAACGCCCCCGTCCTTGTCAGTTACCGTGACCGTCACGGTGAAAACGCCATTGTCGGGATAGATGTGGCTGCCGGTGACCATACCACTGCCGGCCTCCTGGTCCACATTGCCGTTCGTTATTGTGCCGTCACCCCAGTCAATAACGGCCGTATGGGTATCCAGCAGGCCAGGGTCGGTGAAGCTGGCTGTTACCGTTACTGTCCCGCCTTCAGTGATTGTCTGATCCGGTCCGGCATCTACAACCGGGGGCGCATTTAGCACCGTTGCTAGCAGGGTATCATTACCAACGCCCCCGTCCTTGTCTGTTACCGTGACCGTCACGGTGAAAACGCCATTGTCGGGATAGATGTGGCTGCCTGTGACCATTCCACTGCCGGCTTCCTGGTCCACATTGCCGTTCGTTATTGTGCCGTCACCCCAGTCGATAACGGCCGTATGGGTATCCAGCAAGCCGGGGTCAGTGAAGCTGGCTGTTACCGTCACTGTCTCACCTTCAGTAATTGTCTGGTCCGGTCCCGCATCTACGGCCGGGGGCACATTTAGAACCGTGACCGTTGTCGTTACTGTATCGCTGCCGCCCCAGCCGTCATCTACAGTCAACGTGGCTAGGCCGACGAAATCATCAGGCATAACGATTTCTACCACGGCCTCGAAATAGGTTTCACCCAGGAAATCCCAACGGTAATTCAGAGGATCTCCGTCGGGATCGAAGGAGCCAGTCCCATCCAGTTGGAGCGTATCTCCTTCGTTAAGGAGATACGGACCACCAGCGTCGGCTTGTGGAGGACGGTTGAAGTCACTAACCTCGGTGGTAATAGTAACCGTATTGTCGACCGGGTTCAGATCGACCTGATTGCTGGCAACGACAGCCGTATTGGTCAGAGTCCCCGTCGCTGTAGGAATGACGGTGATTTGTACGGCTGTTGTCTCACCCACCGTCAGGTCTGCCAGACTGCACGTCACCACACCTTCGTTGACCACACACTCTGACGCCAGGGAGACCGGTGTCACACCGGCTGGCAGAGTGTCGGTCAACTGCACGCCAGTTGCCGTTTGCGTCCCGACATTGCTAATAGTCAGCGTGTAGGTAAGCAAAGCGCCGGCTTGCGCCGGATCTGGCCGGCCCATTTTGTCTATAACCAGGTCGGGCGCGGCGAAGACGGGTGTGGTCACAGTAACCACATTGTTGCTGGGTGTGGGGTCAAAGCCGTGGGTGCCGTCGTCGGCAACCAGGGCTGTATTGGTAATCACATCGACACCTGGCGGTAAGGGACTATCCACCAGAAGAGTTACCGTGCGCGTCACGCTGGCTCCGGCCGGCAGGGTGAAGGCTGGCCAAGTAACCACCTGCTCACTTGCCGTGCCCCCGTTACTGGCGCTCACGAAAGCAGTATACGCTGGCAGTATGTCCGTCACCACGACACCCGTGGCTACCTGGGGACTAACGTTGCTAACCGTCACGGTATACGTCAGAGGCTCACCACTCGTGGCCACGCTAGCGTCTGCTTCTTTGGCAATTTCCAGGTCAACCGTGGTGATCCGCTCAATGCACAACTCAAATATAGCCTCCAGCACCGGATCCGGATTGTTGCCGAAGGTATTGATACTGAAAACAGCGCCGCCGGTCTCAACGGAAAGGCTGCCAGGATTGGGCCCGTAGTCATCAGCCGTAAACCGGTATCCCAGACGCACAATACCTAGAAAAACAGCATTGCGGGCGTTGAGCGCGGCCAGAGCATCCTCTCTCGTCTCCGGAGCGTAGCTACGAATATTTTCCGTAGCACTCTCGTCGGTAATCATAACGGCGCAGACACCAGCATTGGGCCGGAAACTCATTTCATCACTCATGGCCAGCACCGTAGCCTGGAAGCCCGGTTCAATCCCACCACTGGTTACTAACTGGTCAACCTCGTAAACAAATGTACTCAGGTCGTTGGTTAGCTCGGTATGGATGTGGGCCATGCCTGGCGAAGGGGTTCCGTAGTGGCCCGATCCGGCCCCAAACCCGATGAGACCCAAGTGGAAATCTACTTGTGACCCAAGCTGACGAGCAATGTCCACTACTCTGGCTCGCACGTCCTGAATGTATGGCCCCATGCTACCCGACTCATCGACCATGAAAACGATATCGCCGCGTGGGGCATCAATCGGTTTATCCACTGTATACCCATGGTAGAAGGCATCGCCTGCAAAGGCAGCGGTTACCTCTTCCTCACCGGGATCAAAGGGTAAAAGGACGCTGACAATGCCGTTTTCGTCCGTGATTGCCTCCAGGCTGTTGTCACCCAGAGTTAATTGCATGGCCGTATCGACAATACCGTTCCAGGTAAACGTGTCATACAACCTGGCCTGTATCTCCACCTGGCCCCCGGCTGCGGTGTTGGCTCTAAAGATATGAATAAATGTCTCTCGTTGGTTGACGGTGGCCACCAGGCTGTCGGACGCCGAATCCCCATCTTTGTCAGTTACAGTCAAGGTAGCCGTATAGACACCCGGCAGCGCAAAGGCGTATGGTACTCTCGCCGAGCTGTTGTTGCACGGGAATATGGACGCCGATTGACCATCACCAAACTCCCATACACAAGCCAGTGTCGAGCGGTCATTGACACCGGGGTCAGAGACGGTTGTATTTAGGCTCCAACTCTGGCCCCAAACGACCGTCTGATTCGCGCCCGCATTCACAGTAGGCGGTAAGTTAAGGGTAGTCACTGTGAAGGCAGTGCTGGCGGAAAGAAGCTGGCTGTCGGTTACCGAGAGAATGACCTCATACTCGTCATTGTCCGGAAAGCTTGTAGACACATTTTGGCTAGTCAAATCGGAGCGGTGGGGGAACTGCCAGCGCCAAGTCAGGATACGGCCGTTGCTGGTAGAACGATCGCTGAATGTTGTTGTCTGGCCCTCATTGGGTATCTCCGGTGACCAGACAAAGTCGGCCACCGGTCGGGCCAAAACCGTATAGTTGACAGTCAGGGTGTCAGTCAATCCTTCGTCATCGGTAACAGTTAGCTGCACCGGATAGGTTCCCGGACCGGCAAAGGTATGGAGCGGATGCTGTTCGGTGGCGGTGCTACCATCGCCAAAGTCCCAGGCCCAGGCCACGACATGGCCGTTAGGGTCGGTAGACAAGTCATCAAAGGGAACGGTTTCTTCACCTAACTGGGTTGAGAATACCCGGAACTGGTGCAGGCGAATACGGTTGGTACTGCCGTGATTGTCGTAAATAAAGAGCTGGACGTAACGGGCCTCCACCGGTGCAAAGGTAAACCAATGTTCATTGTTGTCGCTGGGCAGAGTACCGGTTAGAACGGTGGTGAAGTCGGCCGCAGCCAACCCGCTGGTGGAAACACGCACGGCAAAATCTTTAGGCCCTTCGGTGCTGCTAACGCCAATGAGGCTGACTCGATCTATCAGCCACGCTTCACCGTCTAGAAGACGGACACTGATCCATTGATCGGTGGTCTGTCCGGTTCCGGTTTCCCAGCGAGAACTAGGGGAAAAGGCTATAGCATTTTCCGGCTGGTAGGTTGTCGCGGTGCTGCGTACACTGGAAAAATCAACCACAAAGGCACCTACACCTTCCGCTTTGGCCAGATTGGCTCCGTCGGGAGCCAAAACTTCAAAGTTATTGACCCGGATGTAGGAGGTGCTGCTCTGGTTATTGTAAATGAACAGCTGCACATACCGCGCTTCCACCGGCGCGAAAGAGAACGCTTGCCAGGCAGTGGTGCTGGCAGCCGTACCTGTAAACACAGTGGTAAAGGCCGCTTCCTCAGGTGTAGTCGTAGAGACCCGAATAGCAAAGTCACGCGGTGCCTCTGCCGCACTACTAGACCGGAACCGGACCTGGTCAACAGTATAAACTCCAGTGCCGCCCAGTTCAACAATGGCCCACTGGTCGGTTACCTGACCCACAGCAGTGCGCCAATAGGAGCTGGTGTTGGCTTCAATCATACGCTCGGGCGACTCGCTGGCCACGCGCTGGCTGGAGTAGTCAATGATGGTAGCCGGTGGCCCTTCAAACAACGAGACAATGCCCCCTTCCCGGTCTCGAGTACGCACTTCAAAGTGATAGATCCGAATTTCGCTGTTGTGGCCATGATTGTTTAGCACGTTCAACTGTACGTAGCGAGCAGGAACTGGGTCAAAAGTAAAGGTGTGTAGATTGTTATCTTGTGGCACCGTGCCGGTTAGGATTGTGGTGAAATCGGCGTCGGCACTGCCTGTGGTCGAAACGCGGACTTCAAATTCTCGCATACCATAACTAAGACTGGAACCACGCAGCACCACGCGCTCTATAGCGTGCTGGCGCTCACCGGTCAGGCGCACTTTGAGCCATTGGTTTGTTATCTCCCCGCTGCCGGTACGCCAGTAGCTGCTGGTGCTGTAATCAATGGCGTTTTCCGGTTGGAAGGTGGTTGAACTGCTCCAGACGCTAGAGAAGTCTACAACAGTGGCTCCATCCTCTAATTGAGCTACGTTCAGGTCCTTAGCGGCAGCAAAAGAGGCGATGGGGGCCGCACTGATATTGATGGTTTGTACGGCCGTAGCGGTAGCCCCATCATCGTCGGTAACGGTTAGCGATACGGTGTAGAGGCCACCCTGGCTGTAGGCATGGGTAGGGTGCTGCACGGTAGATGTGGTCCCGTCACCAAAATCCCAGTCCCAGGTAACGATAGCGCCATCTTCGTCGGCAGACAGATCAGTAAACTGAACGGGTTGATTGACGAGGGGCTGGGCCGGGGTAAAGGTAAAGTCGGCCGTGGGTGGAATAAGGGCGGTGATAGTCTGCACAGCCGTGGCCGTCAACCCATCATTGTCAGTCACCACCAGCGTAACCGTATAACTGTCCTTAGCCGAATAAACATGAGCAGGATGCTGCTCCGTGGATCCGGTACCGTCGCCAAAATCCCAATTCCAGGTCACAATCTCCCCATCCTCATCGGTGGAAAGGTCGGTAAATTGAACCGGCTCACCCACGGTGGCCACCGGCGGGACAAAGGTAAAGTCTGCTACCGGCGCAGCCTGCACGGTAATCGGTTTACTCTCTGTATCGGTAGCCCCATCGTCGTCACGGACAGTTAGTGTAACCGTGTAGATACCCGGGGCGGCGTAAGCGTGTACCGGATTAGACAGCGTTGATATGCTGCCGTCACCAAATTGCCAGGTCCAGGCCACGATTTCGCCGTCATCAGTAGAAAGATCGGTAAATTGAACTGATTCTCCCACTAGGGCCGGGTCGGGAGCAAAGGTGAAATCGGCGGTGGGCGGCAGTGTTACCCGTACTTGACGGCTGGTAAAACCGGTCTCTCCCTCATCATCAGTAACAATGAGGGTTACGGTATAGGTGCCTGGGTTGCCGTATACGTGTACCGGATGCTGCTCTGCAGAATCACTGCCATCACCAAAATCCCACGCCCAGGCCACAATTGTGCCGTCCGGGTGGGTAGAGGTGTCGTTAAACTGAACCGGCTCGCCTGCTGATGGTGCGACCGGCGTGAAAGTGAAGGCAGCCTGAGGCAATGCTTGGCGACCAAAGGTGATAGCCAACGAAAAAGCACGGACGCCGGGTGAGACAGAAATGGTGTACTCAGGTGCAGTCCGCAGATTCAGGCTGGTATTGGCCGCGTGGTCGTGCAGAATGACCTCATAGTCGTCCAGCAAGGGATCTGTAACTGGCGACCAGGTAATCGTCACCGGCCCGGAGCGGTCGGTTTCTAAGAAGAAGTCGATAACGCGATCCGTGCCATCCAGAGGCGATCCATATTCTGCCTGGTAGCGCAGCGCGGAACGAGGCTGGTTTTCCCAACCGGGTTCAGTCTGCTCATGCTGGGTATACAGGTCGAGGAATTGAAGCGGGAAAGCGGGCGGCAGGGGTTGGTCGAATTCATCATAGCCGGGCAGTGCACCGGTACCGGCACCCACTACCAGGCGACCCCGGTCGGTCAGGTCAGGCAGTTCGGCCGTTAAGGC